>NZ_CAJYMO010000001.1 GCF_913776365.1 uncultured Chryseobacterium sp.
AGTGCCATTGCCGATTCCAGGCAGGTGGTGCAGGGGCTGGACCTTGGTGCTGTGGATTATATCCGCAAGCCTTTTGAATGGGACGAACTCCTGGCCAGGATCCGTACCGTCAGCCGGTTTTCAGGTACCAGAGGACAGCAGAAAATCAGGATCGGGGATCTGGAAATCGATATTCCTTCCCGGAAAGTGAAAAGGGAAGACCGGGAAATTGTACTGACGTCCAAAGAGTTTGTACTGCTGGAATACCTGATGCGTAACGCCAACCTTGTCCTTACCAAAAACCAGCTGCTGGAAAATGCCTGGAACATGAACTTTGATCCGGAAAGCAACATTGTGGAAGTCTACATGCACCAGCTCCGGAAAAAAATCGACAAGGGGTTTGATGATCAGCTGATCCGGACCGTTATCGGAGCCGGCTATATGCTGAAAGGCGAAAAAAAATAAAGCCCTTCCGGGGTTGCACTTTGATACAATGGATTGTATGATTAACATGAGAATATATGCTCGCAGATTGAGCGGATCAAGCAGGCCTTTACCATTTATCAGTGCTGTGATGCAGTGAATTTATGAGATATAATGAGATATATGCTTTCAGAGTAAGCGGACTGTGCAGGTGTCAAGGATTTATAAATCTGTGTAACCTGCTCAATCTGCATGAGATTATTTTCAGTGAGAATGTAAACAGATATCAGGCATGAAAAAACAGTCTGCTTCCTTTTTCTATCAGAGTCTGCGGTTTCGGTTCGGGCTGCTGTTCAATTCGCTACTGTTCCTGTGCGTCAGTTTCATTGTCTATTCCCTTTACAGGAATGCTAAAACGGAACTGGACCGGAGTTTTTCCCTGCAGCTGTCTTCTGCAGCCAATGCCGTCCTCCAGAAAACGGACATCGATCCCATTTCCGTTCCGCTGCCCAAAAGCGGCGAATTTTTCAGGATCATCTATGACGATAAGGCCCGGAAAACCACGCTGATCGATAACCTGCCGCAAGACCGGGCCGATCAGGAAAAATGGCGGCTTGTTTCCGTAAAGAAATATCCCGAAAACGGTGGCCTCCTCACGGTGGATTTTGCGCTGTCAGCAGAAAACTACCATGCCGGCATCCGTAAGCTGCGGCAACTGCTGTACCTCTATCTTCCGGTGGCCTTTCTCCTTTCTTTTCTCGGCGGTTATCTGCTTTCCGGGTTCCTGCTAAGACCGCTCCGCCGGATTATCCATAAAGCCAATCAGGTGGATCTGGAACATATCACGCTGCTTGCAGAACCGACTGCCCGGGACGAATTCTATCATCTTACCGATGCGCTGAACCGGATGCTGCTCCGGATTGACGAACAGGCAAAACAACAGACCGCTTTCTTCACCATGGCTTCCCACGAGCTGCGGACGCCCATTAGCACCATGCTCACGGAACTTCAGGTCTTCAACCGGGAGCCGGGAGATCCGCAGACCCGGCAATTGCTCGATAACCAGGAACAGGAAGTCAGTCGGATGAAAGCCTTGGTTGATAATTTCCTGTGGATGAGCCAGATTGAATCCGGCAACCTGCGGGGCAATCCGTCTGCCATAGACCTGGCCGAAATGGTGCTGGAACTTTCCGAAGGCTTCAGGAAACCCATGGCCTTGAAAGGCCAGCGCTTCCGGATTGAACTTTCACCCGCAGATGGTGATTTCACGGTTTCAGGCGACCGGAACCAGGTGGAGGTCATCCTCCACAACCTCATTTCCAATGCCGTAAAATATGGTGAACCCGACAATATCCTTGAAATCATCCTCTACCGGCAGGAGAGAACTGGCATCCTGGTTTCCAATGCCATCAGCCGGCCCATCGAAAACCCCGAAAAGCTTAAAGGCCAGTTCCTCCGCGACACCTTCCACAAAGACGGCTTCGGCCTCGGCCTCTGGATCTCCGATACCCTGAGCCGGAAAAATAACGCTGAACTTACATTGGAAGCTGATAAGGAAAGGTTTTTGGCGAGGGTGGAGTTTGGGAGAAAGTAATGATAAAATAATAATAAGCAGTATAAAAAACATACTTTGTCAATAGAAATGGGCTTTAGCCCATTTACACAATCATGATCATGATCAATATAAAATAAGGCAGTTTCAATATAAAAGGACGTACCTTATCAATAGAAATGGGCTTTAGCCCATTTACACAATCATGATCATGATCAATATAAATAAGGCAGTTTCAATATAAATGGACACACCTATCAATAGAAATGGGCTTTAGCCCATTTGCATAATCATGATCAACGGAAAATAAAGCAGTTTCAATATAAAAGGACGCACCTATCAATAGAAATGGGCTTTAGCCCATTTACATTATAAAACAACGATTTCGATATAAAACGTACGCATCATATCAATAGAAATGGGCTTTAGCCCATTTACAATATAATGTCCGAAGATCCGTCTAATAGGTTTTGGCTGAAGCCGAATTTGATGCTGCTATAATCCCGTCGGGCTGAAGCCCAACGCTATTGAGAAGGGTAAATAATTTTCATTCAGGCAATTAATACACATCAATCAATGAAATTCAACACAATCTATCGGCATTCATCCTGTATTTTTCGAATGGGTGACTCCAAAAAATGCTCATCTATCGACAGAAATAAAAATCTTTGACTTCCATCTCATGTACTCTGAACTGTTTTCAGGTCGTTAAATTACATTTTGTAGCTTATATGTTGAACTGCAGTAGGGTATAGCCGCAGTAGAGAGGTAAGGGTGATGCAGGTTTGCCATTGAAATCCACTGAAATCAGTTGCATAAAGTGCACCGGGCATCTGATGAAGAGGGTGTTTTCAGGCTGTTGAAATTTATTTTCATTTCATACCACAAATTCAATGAAGAAAACAGATTTTTAATTACATTTGCACCTTATTAATATTTGGTCTAAATAAGCTTAATAAAACAGGCTGTTACAAATTCCTTTATTAATAATCATCCGTCCAAGGATTTCCGCCGTCACAAAATCATATGAAATTTTTTAAAAGTCTCAACCCTTTCCTTCCTGGTAAATTAAAGAAGAGAAGGAATTTATATTGATATAGTATGCTGAAACGTTTATTTTTTCTGATTTCTATTTTATGCTGTTCGGTTCTTTTCGCACAGACCGCTACCGGATCCATCTCAGGAACCGTCACTTCCCTTGAAAATGAACCTCTCGAACTCGTTTCGGTCTCCCTGCTTGATCAGGATAAAATGACGACTACCGATATCCATGGCCGTTTCAGCTTTCCCCGTATGGCTCCCGGCAGCTATGTTGTCAGGATACAGATGCCCGGACTGAAGGAACAGCAGATCCCGGTTGAGGTTAAACAGGACGAGGATACGCCGGTCACCTATCAGCTGTCCAGAGAAAACATCCAGGTGTTGCAGGAGGTAAGGATTGTAGGGGATATGAAAAAGATAACGGGAAAAGAAAGCCCTTATGTCGCCAAATTACCGATCAAATACCTTGAAAATCCTCAGGTATACAATACGGTTCCCAAAGAACTTATCATTCAGCAGTCGGCCGTTGATCTGGGAAGCGTATCGAAAAACATTCCCGGCGCCGGAATCCCGATGATTGCCAACCAGGGTAGGGTGACTTTCCGGTCCCGCGGTTTCGATACGGAGCCGAACGCAAGAAACGGAGTGGCCGGCGCGGCTTTTTCATTTTTAGATAATGCCAACCTGGAAAGGGTAGAAGCGATCAAAGGCCCTTCCACCACGCTTTTCGGGACGCAGGTATCCAGCAGCTACGGCGGGCTGTACAACAGGGTGACCAAAAAACCGTATAATGGACAAGGCGGTGAAGTGAGCTATACGGGAGGCAGCTGGAATTTCAACAGGCTTACCTTCGATGCCAATACCCCGGTGAATGCAGACAAGACGGCACTGTTCAGGCTGAACGGCGCCACCACCTTTGAAAAGAGTTTCCAGGACAACGGCTTTACCAACAGCCTGGCCCTTGCCCCCAGTTTTTCCTATCAGATCAATGACAGGCTGTCCCTGTTGCTGGATGTGGAATTCGGGATTGCCAAAGGAACTTCCGTGGTGCGTTTCAACCCTTACACGAAAAGCAATAAAATCCAGTCCATTGCGGATATGAATTTTCCTTATACCAAAACATTCCTGGGCGACGATATCGCGTATTCCACCCAGATGATGAACATCTTCGGACAGCTGAATTACAAGATCTCGTCTCAATGGACGTCCCAGACCGTATTCTCCAGGGCAAAATCAACCATCAACGGCTACATTACTGCGCTGAACGGCCGGTCCGATACTACTTTACAGGCGAGTGTGATTGCAGGGAATACCAATTTCATCGCGACCAACCTCCAGCAGAATTTTATCGGGGACTTCTTTATCGGCAGGTTCCGGAACAGAATGGTGGTCGGGCTCGATTTTTACAACAATTTCAACAGTTTTGACCGGACGACGGTGAATGCCCCGGTGGTCGATTTCGTGAATACACCGGCAACCTACCGGGTAACCAGGGACCAGCTGGATAATCTGACCAATACCGGGACTCCGCGGAAAGAGAAAAGCAGCGACAACACCTATGCCGCCTATATTTCCGATGTGTTTGATATTACGGACCGGCTGAAAGTGATGGGAAGCCTACGGGTAGACGATTTTCACTACAAAGGGGTGTACAATATCCTGACAGGCCAGACGGCAGGCGGGCTGAGCGTCAGCGGGCTGCAGGCCGGGCCTTATACCCAAACGGCGCTGTCCCACAAATCAGGGCTGGTGTATGAAATCATAGAGGATAAAGTATCGCTTTTCGGAAATTACCTGAACGGTTTCTTTAACATCAGCGGTGTTGACAGGAACGGGAATAATTTCGTTCCCCAAAGAGGAAACCAGCTGGAATTCGGGGCTAAGGCTGATCTGTTTAGTCACAGGCTTGTCGGTACGGTAAGTTACTACGACATCCATGTGGACCACGTTCTGAGAACGGATCCCGAAGACGCCAATTTCTCCGTCCAGGACGGTTCCCAGTACAGCAAAGGGGTGGAAGTGGACATCACTGCCCATCCTGCGGCAGGACTGAATATTATTGTAGGTTATGCATATAACGACAGTAAGTTTACCGAAGCGGATGCTTCCGTCCTGAATCTTCGTCCTGCCGCTTCAGGGCCTCAGAACATGTACAACTTTTGGGTAAGCTATGCTTTTGTAAAAGGAAAACTGAACGGCCTGGGAGCAGGCTTTGGCGGGAATATTGGAAGCTCATCCTATCAGACGAACACGCAGACGGCAAAAGTGATTATTCCGTCCTATCAGATGTTTGATGCCAGCATTTTCTATGACCGCCCGAAATACCGCCTGGGACTGAAAATCGATAATATTACCAGCGAGCGGGCGTGGTCGGTAAGGCTGACTCCCCAGGCGCCCATCCGGTACCTGGCAAGCATTGCCCTTAAATTCTAAGCTGGCCAAACCGGAAATCAGGGAACTGAAATCAAACAAACCCACCGGAGAAAAAATAGTCGGCTGGGCTCCCGGAGCTGTGCAGGCCGCAGCGGGAATTCCGGTGGACTTATTTTTATGCGGGCGGTAAGACTCATCTGTAAGGAATGTTTGTTTTTTGTAATCCATTGTTTCTATTTCGTTAGAAGCCATACCCTTTACTGTTCTACCTTTGTCCTATAAAATATTATACAATATGAATACAGGAAAAGTATGGTTTGTAACGGGTGCCTCCAAAGGGCTGGGGCTTTCACTCGTTAAAAAACTGATTGGAAACGGATACCGGGTAGCGGCAACCAGCAGGAATCTTCAAAATCTGACTGATGCCATG
>NZ_CAJYMO010000002.1 GCF_913776365.1 uncultured Chryseobacterium sp.
CTGTGGTCATGAACGCTTCCGGACTGTTCCTCAACACACCAAATACGAAATTTTCTCATGGATGCTTTATTTTCATTGTCAACCTTTATTTCATTGGTTGCACCCGTTTTTATTTTTGCCATTTGCCTGTACTACCTGATCCGGACTTCAAAGACCGATGCCCTGCTGCTATCGGTAGGATCAGGCATTGCTTTGGTGATGATGGCCTTTTTCAGTCTCATGCCGTATTATATGCAGTCGGCTGCACTGGATTCTGCTACCGTGTCCCTTTATTATTCCATAGGAGGATTCATTAATCTGATCGGGAATATCGTATTCATCGTCGGACTCTTCATGCTGGTGAACCGGATGGTTGCCGCTCACAAGCCCGTATTATAAGAAGAAGCGGTCTTAGCAAAACCAGAAGGGATTTTTTACAGATACCGATGAATATGCCATAACCGGGTACGGGGCGACTTCGCTTTATAACATAAAAAAACAGGCTGTCATCGTCCATACAGATAAAGGGCTTGTATACTGGTATACAAGCCCTTTTGTAATTGATGATCCGGAACACTGTTTCATCCGTTCTTCTCTTCATGGTGAAGGATTACATATTCCCACGGAATCATATCCAGGATCATGGTATCCGGGACTTTCTGTTCCTTTCCGGTAAAGAGGTTGGTATATGTTCCGGTGTCAAAGGAAGTGTCGAACTGCACCCTTCCAGGGTCATCGCTGAGATTTATAAACGCAAGTACCTTATCACCGTCCTTTTCCCGTACTACAGAAATCACCTGATCCATCCGGTCATTGACGATCCTAACCATTTCACCTCCGTATTTCCCGTTCCAGAGTGCCCGGTTCTGATGTTTCAGGGAAAACAGAGTAGTATAAAGGGCTTCGTTTTCGTGAGGTTTCCAGTCGATAGGGTCTTTTTCGAAAAATTCCAGGGAACGGTCGAGGCCTGCTTCCTGTCCGCTGTATACCAAAGGCATTCCGTCCATGATCACGGTAAAGACGGTAGCGGCTTTCAGGGCGTCACCAAAATTGCTGTACTGGTCTCCTTCCCATGAGTTTTTATCGTGGTTATCGAGAAAATTCAGCCGGATCCCTTCTTTTGGAAAGATCGAAACGTGTTCGGCAATATAGGCTTCCGTAAGGATTTTTACACTTCTTTCGTTCAGGGCGATCTGATGGAGAATGTTCCAGAGGGTCCAGTTGTAGGTAACATCAAATGCCTTTCTGTGAAGTTCACGGTCTTCAGCTTCTGCCAGCATGAAAACCGGTTTGATGGCATCGAGTTCTTCCCGGGCATTTTCCCAGAAATCAATCGGGATGAAACTCGCTATATCGCAGCGGAAGCCGTCGATATCATATTCCCGGATCCAGAACTTCAGGGCATCCGTCATGTATTTTCTTAGTTCGGGATCTTTGTAATCGAACTCGATAATGTCATCATAATCCCTCCAGCGGGTAGACTGGAAGGTATTCTTGCGGGACTTTCTGTACCAATCCGGATGTGCGGTCACCAGGCTGTTGTCCCAGCTGGTGTGGTTGGCTACCCAGTCAATGATCACGTACATTCCTGCTTTATGGATGGCACTGACCAGGCTCCTGAAGTCTTCTACGGTACCGAATTCCGGATTAACGGCAAGGTAATCCTTTACCGAATAATAGCTTCCCAGGGTTCCTTTCCGGTGGATTTCACCGATTGGCTGTACCGGCATCAGCCAGATAATGTCTACTCCCATCTTTTTAAGTCTGGCCAGCTGAGGTTCAACGGCTTTAAAGGATCCTTCCGCGGAAAACTGCCTGATGTTAAGTTCATACACCGTAGCATTCTTTGCCCAGTCCGGAAGCGTGATTTCCACGTATTGTTCAGGCTGATACCTTGGGTCCGTATATTGTTCCATAATTGCTTGTGATTAAAATAAAAAGACTGTATTGCTACCCTGCATGAAAGAAATAAATGTACCAGACTGCTGAAATAACTGCTTTTACCCGGTGAATAGGCATAATGTTCATATTATCAGTATCTTATTTGTCTGAAACCGATGTTTCCGGAAACGTTTGCCGCCAGGAAATAATTTTGTGGTATAAAATATGGTCGTAAAAAGTCAGGAAGGTTTAATTTTTGTAACTCACAGAGAAGCGGCAGAAGAGCTGCCGGCATCACAATCACTTAAAATATTCTATATGATTCCTAAAAAAATACATTACTGCTGGTTTGGCGGCCATGCAAAGCACGAACTGGCAGAACATTGCATCGCTTCATGGAAAAAAATACATCCCGATTACGAACTGGTGGAATGGAATGAGGACAATGCGCCTCTTGGAGACAACAATTATGTGAAAGAAGCATTTGAACAGAAGAAATGGGCATTCGTCTCAGATTATGTACGCTCGAAGGTGATGTACGATCACGGAGGCATCTATATGGATACCGATATGGAGCTGAAGATGCCGCTGGACGAATTTCTGGAAGAAAAGGCAGTCTGCGGCTTTGAAGTAAAAGGGGTTCCGTATTCCGCTTTCTGGATGGCTGAACCGAAGCATAAGCTGGCAGAAGACTTTGTAGATTATTACAACCGCCAGGAAGGTTTTGTGGAAAGGATCAATACCGATATTTTTTCTGAAATGCTTGAAAAGGAATACGGGGCCGACCGTAACAGTGATACCATCCAGAAATTAAAGCATGGCGTCACCCTTTATCCCTCCGTGTATTTTTCACAGGACCTGCCGAAGAATTACGTAAGCCATCATTTCAACGGCTCCTGGTTTGGCGGTGATGAAGAGAATACCCATAAGAAAATGGTCAATACGTATGGCCTGCTGGAGCGCCTGGTTAATCAGCCGGATGCTGCAAAATCCATTGAAAGCATCATCAACAAACATAAAATTATCGATGTTGATCAGGTGCTGGATCTTTTTCCGAAGGAAAGCATACAGGCTTACCTGGAAAAGACGAAGGCAGAAGCATAAGTGCCTGACATAAATCCAAACCATATAAAAACTCCGGATTCATATATCCGGAGTTTTGTATTGTTGTGATGATTGTGTAAACATGTGTTCGTTTGATGCAGACTTTTATTTTTCTGCATCGGTAGTATCTGAATTGATAAGGTTTTCAATTTTTACCAGCACGTCATCAATATCAAAAGGTTTGGCGATAAATGCATCGGCCTTACAGGATTGGGTTACATTTTCAGCTTTTGCATGGGCACTGATGATGATTACCGGAATACCGGCAGTTTCAGGGGCGTTTTTAAGCTCGTTGCACACATCGGTTCCCATACCGTCCGGCATCATGACGTCAAGGATAAAAACATCAGGAACAACCGAATGGTCTCTGTTGTTGAATGCCGCAATCGTGGAGAACGATCTTACATCATAATCTTCAAATGACAGGAGCAACTGCAAAGCATCTCTGATGCCTGTCTCATCTTCAAGAATAAAAATAGTTTTCATATCTGTTGCCGGGCAAAAACGGAGCCAATCTCTGCCACGGGATGAATATTTTATTGCAGGGTAAGAGAACAGAATTGGAACTGACTGAGATACGGATATATTATTGTCAGATTCTGGATGCATTATTTACAGCCGGATATTAGGCAGTAAACAGGTTATTATAAAATAATTACCGTAAGGTTATTGGAGAAGAATTTATAAACGGCTGTTTTACTGTTTAACATAAATCATATATAAAATGCATACTGTCGGTACAGATCCGGTGACTTCTTTTATCCGGGAGGGAGACAACATAAAGCCGTAGAGTGGTTCCTGCCCTTCATCTGCCAGCTTGTTTATGCATTGATACAATAAACGTTGTATAAAAAATTTTATAGGAAAAAAGTAATGGGCATAAGGGAATAGTAAGATAGTCGTTTTTTCCAGGTGAAAGTGACTGGTTGGTTGTGGTGTCTTGACTGTTGATTTAAAAGAGGCAATTGCTTAATTTAAATCTGTTTTTTCAGAATTTGCCTTAATGATATCGATGTACTCGGAGGGAGATATGCCTTTTATGCTTTTAAAGATTTTAGTAAAGGTACTGTGGGATGTAAAGCCGCAAAGGGTTGCCAGATAGGCTATTTTGTAATTTCTGTATTTCGGATCCTCATAGAGAAGCCGGATAATATATTCTACCCTTAGGCTATTGATGTAGGCACTGAAGTTCATTTCTTTATGCTGGTTGATGATTTCCGATAGGCTCCGGGTTCCCGTACCGAGATGCATGGCAACTTTGGCAAGTGTAACCGTAGGATCAAGATAAAACCCGGTGGCCTCGTATGCTGATAGAGACGCGATGATTTTTTTCTGGAACGGGCTCTCGCCGGACACTTCAGGTTCTGATTCTTGACTACCCGGTTCCGGCTGTTCTTCCTCAGCGTATCCTTTACTTGTTTCCACCTGGACCTCCCTTTTATTCAGGGTTTTATTTTTTTCAGCCTGTTCTTCACGGCTTCCGGCATTTCTTTTTCTTATCCGGGTAAAAAAATAAAAGATCAGTACCGATACCAACAGGAGCGATGGTGCAACTAAAAAAAGTAGGATTGTTTTTGCAGAGTCTGTACTCTCGTTGGAAGCTAATAAGGAATCTGTCTTTGTCTCGATGGACGAATTATCCATATTTTCGAGTTTTTTCAAAATGGCCATCTGCATATGATAATACCGGAGAGATTCACCGGTATCCTTTTTTCTGATGTAAATTGATTTTATACTGTCAAAGGCAGCATTCAGATATTCGATGTTGTTTTCAGCCTGAAGTTCGGGAATGCATTTTTTATAGTAAAACAAGGCGCTGTCTGTATTTTTCTTTAATGAATAAATTTCAGCGATATTGAGATAGACCGTGCCTACATGGTTTTTTTTATGGTATCTTTTAATTGCCAACAGGCTGTAGGAAAGAGCGGAATCAAGTTTTTTTTCATTTAAATAGACATTACCAAGATTTGCTGATATCTCATGGCCAAGAAATGGATTTGCACCAGGGTCAATCCGTGATAAACTGATATAGTATTGGTTTGCCAGTTTATAATAATGTTCTGCTTCACTATTATTGTTTGTGACTGAAAAAACCAATGCCTTATAATAAAAAAAATAGGTTTTGGCTTCAAGCTCATCACTTTTATCAGACAATCCCAGACTGCAGCGGTCACTTTTTTCCAGCATCGCTTTTGATTTCCATACATAGTCAAGATAAGTATAGAGGTAGGCTAATTTGCCATAGAAGTTGGCGCGTTCCACAGGATCGGGATTCTTTTCAAGCCTTTTCTCCAAAGCACTCAGATTGGATACTGCCTTTTCATCCTCTTTAAGCTTATAATAAGAACGGGCAGTATAGAAAAGGACATAGAGCCTTCCCGTTTCAGAATCAGCTTTGTTAAAATAGGTACTGCTGTTTTTGACAAACTTTTCAGGTGATCCGTTAGAAATTTTATTATAATAAAAATAATCTGCATAGGTATAATGTATAGTTAATATACCTACTACACATAATAGATTCTTAAAAAAATATTTCATCATCAATTTTTCTTGTAAATATACTTTACAATTTTTCAGGGTTAGAAGTTAAACAATTTCCTGCTTGTTATTTTCTGCAGGGAGCAAAAATAAGTTAATTATATCATTGATTTAAAGGGTTTTGTAAAATAATATTCAAAACGCTGTACATGCTGCTGACAAAATCTGTGTGGTATTTCTTGAGTGATCCGGGTATGGCAAAGTTAATATTTTGACAAGAAAGAAAATTGTTCAAGTCAAATATTTTTGTCAGCCTCAGGATTGTTATACTTTCGTTTAATTCAATTGCTCACCTGTTGCCTTAACAGATAAAGAAAGTATATCTGAAAAAAGACTCTGCTTTCTTTTTGGTATACAGATTAAAATATTCATACCCTGCACCATTTATCGCGGTTAGGACTGGTTTCTCTCTTTATTAAGGATTTTACAGTGCCCGCTATGTATTAAGATGTGTAATGGATATGATCTGATCTGATCTGATCTACGGGCGGTGTCCTGTCAGAATGCCGGTAAAATTGCGTGATGCCAATTGACATGTAAAAGCATGATGATCTTTTTGCAGGCAAATGCCGGAAGGTTTGTAAGATTAAGAAATTTATTAAAAATATAACACAATGAAACAAACGATCATTTTTTTGGGCTTATTATCCTCAGCGTCGGCTTTTTCCCAGGTGGGAATTAATAATCAACTGCCGAAAGCTACCCTTGATATCACCGCAAAAGCTACAGACGGCAGTACGGCAGAAGGAATTCTGGCGCCCAGGATAACCGGCGACGCCCTGCATGCTGCTGATACAGGCGGAAAATATGGTGCCGCACAGGATGGTGCACTGATCTATGTGACGGCGGTACCTTCAGCATCCAACCAAACCGGGCAGACATCCCAGATGTCGTCTACCGGATATTATTATTTCGATGCTGCTGCCAACAAATGGCAAAAAGTAGGTGCAGGGAGCACTGCTGCCAGTGTGTACAACAAGCCTAATATTGTTTCCGGTACTTACACGCTTCTGCCTACAGACGGATATGTAACGATAGACCAGAATGCGGTAGGGCCTACCGTAACTCTTAACTTATCGGATTCCCAGCCTTATACCACGGGACAGGTATTTTATATCTCCAATCTGAGCTTCAATAACGTACAGCTGAATTTTACATTTAACGGAAGCCCTTCCAATAACTTTATCAGCGTTACGAATCTCCCTTATCTTCCTGCCGGCTTTCAGGGGATCCTCATTTACCGGGGCGGCCTGAGCTCTACAGCCGGATCATGGGGTTTGATAACCAGTAACCTATAACCGGTAAAAACCAATAAAGATGGGTAACAATTGTACAACAATGATAGTGCTGATGGTCAGTACAGCTTTATATTCACTGCATGCACAGATCCGGGTGGTAAACAGCCCTACAATAACTTCGGCTCCCGGGAGCTCTGCATTTATTGATGGCTCCTCGAATCCTACGGTCAACAATTCGGGCAACCTGGGGAAGGGGCTGTTGTTTCCACGGACGGACCTGAGTACATTCAACAGTTTCG
>NZ_CAJYMO010000003.1 GCF_913776365.1 uncultured Chryseobacterium sp.
TCCCTTTAACTTCGATATCCCGGAAAATATCTTCTTTTGCATCTAATATTACGCGGATTTTGTAAACCATCAGTTTTAAATTACTTTTTTGCCTTTATTATTATGATAAATCTCTGATGCAAATATAAAATAAATGAAATGTGACAAAAAAATATTTATTGATTTTTTAAAACATTTTTTTTCCTTACATTTTGCCGGAGCTATTTGCTTTTTCGAGCATGAAACTGAACTTTGTGCCTTCCAGGTAAACGCTTTCCGCAGTGATGTTTTCATCATGGGCTTCCAGAATATGTTTTACGATGGCCAGGCCCAGTCCGGAACCGCCCTCCCTTCTGCTGCGGCTGGTTTCCACCCGGTAAAACCGTTCGAAAATCCTTGGCAGGCTTTCGGATTTTATACCCATACCGTTGTCAATGACTTCAATGAGTACCTTATTCTTCAGGATGCTGGTTTTTACCACCACCCTGGCTTCCTGGCGGTTGGCGTAATGGATGGCATTGGAGATCAGGTTGATGAATACCTGGGAGATTTTCTGCTTATCGGCTTCAACGAAAATCTGGGGATGGAGGGTCTGGATCTGCAGGGTGGCGTTGTGCTTTTCCGCCTCCAGGTCGAGGAGGTCGAAAATTTCCTTGATCAGTAGGTTGACATCGAATTTTGAGACGGTGAGGTTGATTTCGCCGGCTTCCAGCCTGTTGATCATATCGAGGTCGGTAACGATGGCAATGAGCCGCTCCACGGATTTGTCGATACGCTCAAGGTACTTATCGCGGATCACCAGGTTGTCCACGCCGCCATCACGGAGGGTTTCCACATATCCCTGAATGGAAAAAAGCGGGGTTTTCAGCTCATGGGAAACGTTGCCGATGTATTCTTTACGGTAGCTTTCCATTTCCTTCATCATATCCAGCTCGGTAATCTGCTGCTGGTTGAAGTCGGAGAAGCGTTCTCCCAATTCTTTGATGGTAATGTTTTCATGATGGTCATGCACGATTTCCTGCGGCAGGATCTGGGAGAGCCCGCGTACCTGTTTCTTTCCGTAATAGGCAAAGAGCAGTTCCAGGACTGCATAGTTGGTCATAAAGATCAGGACCAGGCAGATGAAAAGCCCGATGTTGAAGAATGGGGTGTCGTAATAAAGGTCCTTCAGCCAATCGAATGTGATGACCAGCAGGAACATCACCAGTGTCAGGAGACACGAGGCGACAAGGGTAAGCCTGTAAAATTTCAATTTTACACTATTTTGGGGTTCGTAGTAAAGGTAAGCAATGAAAACGGATATTACACAATCAGCTTATACCCGATTCCTTTGAGGGTCTGGATGGTATTGATCCCCAGTTTCTCCCTTAATCTCCGGATGTGGACATCAATGGTCCTTTCGCCTACAATCACGTCATTGCCCCATACCTTTTCGAGAATCTCTTCCCTTTTGAACACTTTCTCGGTATTGGAGGCAAGAAGATACAAAAGATCAAATTCTTTCTTGGGAAGCAGGAACTGCTGTCCGCTTTTGGAAACACGGAAGTTGTCCTTATCGATCACCAGGTCCCCGATTTCGATCAGCTTGGCGTTGTCCGAAACCTGTGAAGTAAGCTGCAGGAGGGCATTGACCTTGGAGATGAGGATCTTCGGCTTGATGAGTTTTACGATATAATCGTTGGCTCCGGCCTGGAATCCGGCCAGCTGAGAAAATTCTTCGCTTCTGGCGGAAAGGAATACGATGAGGGTTTTCTGAAGCTCTTTGATCTTCCGGAGTTCCTGGCAGGTTTCGATGCCGTCTTTTTCCGGCATCATGACATCCAGCAGGATCAGATCGGGGATCATTTCCTTGGCTTTTTCAATCCCTTCGTTACCGTTGGTGGCTGTATAGATATCATAGCCTTCCTTTTCCAGATTGTAGGACAGGATCTCTAAAATGTCGAGTTCATCGTCGATCAGGAGGATTTTCTTTTGGTTCATTTTCAATTTTTACGCGTCAAAGTTAATCATATTTTAATCACAGTTTAACAAAAGCGGGATCGTTCACATAAAGTTAACAATAATATCCTTTTCTTAATATTTAGTTAAGAAAAATTTAAATTTCCCTAAACCATTTAGCCCGCCGATCTTTCCTTCCTTTGCACCGAAAGAATATAGTAAGAAAAGTAAAAATGAATTTTAGAAAACTGAGTATTGCAGTTTTGTTTTTAACGACATCCGGAACTGTACTTTACGCTCAAGAAACCAAGAACGACACCGTAAAGAAAGAGAAGAAAATCGAAGGTGTAGTAATCCAGGGAAGCAGCAACCGCAAAACGGAGACTGCCGTGCTGGTAGAACAGAAGAAAGCCATCATCCAGAAACAGGCCGTAAGCGCGGAGGAGATTTCCAGAAAAGGGATTTCCAATGTGGAACAGGGCTTAACGAAAGTAACCGGGATTACCACGGTGGAAGGAAGAGGCCTTTTCGTGAGAGGTCTTGAGGAGCGTTACAATTACTTACTCATCAACGGGCTGGGTTCTCCATCCAACAACCCTTTCCAGAAAATCATCGCTTTGAAGCAGTTCCCTACCGACGTGGTGGGCAAACTGAACATCTATAAAACTTTCAACTCCAACCTCTACGGCGACTTCGCCGGCGCTACTTTCGACATTGAAACCCTGACGATTGACAAGGCTTTCTCGAAGGTGGAATTCAGCGTGGGGGTGAATACACTGAGTACGTTCAGGGATAATTTTAAAATTGCTGAAGGTGCTACCGGGATTGATGCTTACCTGGGGCTGAATTCAAGGGACAAAAGACTTCCTGAAGAAATCAAGAATTACAGACCAGATACTTATATTTTCTCTAAAGAACAATCATTACATTCTTTCAAAGATTCATGGAATGTAAAAAGTATCAAAACCATTCCTAATACCAGTATAGGTTTCACTACGGTTCAGAAGTTCAAAGCGGGTAATACAGGTACAATCGGTGTTTTATTATCCTTGAATCAAGGTTCAAAATATTCTTATCGTGAAGGAGACAACAATCAGTTCAGAGATAATGGACGAATAGTAGAACTTAGTAATATACTATCTAAAAAGAGCTATGTATATGAGCTTGAATCTTCTGCATTGCTTGGTTTAGGCTATAAAAATAGAGGAACCAATGTAAATCTGAATGCGATGTATCTACAGAATTCTGCAAATATCATTGAAGATTTTACAGGTTTTAAAAATTTCAGTTATGACGAAAGATTTTTCAGAACTAATCAGCAGGATATTTCGAAATTCTTAGATCTTCAGTTGACTGCATCCCAAAAGCTCGGAGAGCGTCATATGTTTAAAGCAGGGGGAAGTTATGTGATGAATAATTACAGTCAGCCAGACAGAAAGATATTTGAACTTACCAAACCGGAAGATTTTAATAATGCAATGTTTTCTTATGGAGGAAATAACCTGATCAGGCAATATTTGGATGTTGACGGTAAATTTTATGCATCCGGTTTTGGAGAATATTCTGTATTTTTAGGTAATAAAGGAGAAAGAAAAGATTATCCGTTGCAGTTAACTGCCGGGTATAATGGTTTTGCTGATATTAGGAGAAATTCATACCGCTTTATTTTTGGAGTTCCTAATTTTAAACTTCCAAATAATCCGGTTAATATAAATGTTGATCAAATTCAGCCTACATTAACCAATTCTATCAATAGCGGAACACTACAATATAAAGAAGGTTCTGATGCTTATTCTTATCTATCCAATATTTATCAGTTTGTAAATGCCGGGTATGTGCATGTAGATTATAAACCTACTGACAGCTGGGATATTTTGTTAGGCGGAAGACTGGAAAACGATATGCGGGTAATCCGTTTTAACAGACCAGGGAATTCTAATAGGATCACTCTTGCTCCTAACACTAATTACTTCCTTCCTTCTCTTTCTGTTAAAAATGCGTTAGACAGTAAAAATAATGTCAGATTATCATTAAGCAAAACAGTTACCCGACCGATCCTGATTGAAACTATGCCTATCGAGTATATTAATCCCGATAACACTTCAATACTCGGTAATGAAAACATTAAAAACAGCGAAAACTATAATATCGATCTGAAATGGGAGCATTATCCTTCAGCTAAAGAGATGTTTGCTGTTAATCTTTTTGCTAAAAGGATTGATCACGCTATTGAAAAATCCATAGCACCATCAGGGAATGCAAGTGGGGTTGTTGTTACGTTTTATAATGCCAATAGAGCAACTTTAGCAGGTATTGAACTAGAAGGTATATTAAGTTTAGGAAGATTATCCGAATCACTCAATAAGTTTACTCTTGGTGCCAATGCCACTTTTATGTATTCTGATGTCATCAGAAGTGAAGAACAGTTAAAAACAGAAAGACCTAATATTCCTGGATTTACAGACGATCAATTACATAAAAGAGGATTACAGGGCGCTGCTCCTTACACGATCAACGCTGATTTAAAATATGAATATAAAAACTCTAAAAATTTGAGCAGTACAATTTCTCTGGTATATAACGTATCCGGATCTAAAATTTTTGCCGTGGGAGGTTCAGGAACAGATAATTATTACGAAAAGCCTTTTAATCAGCTGGACCTGGTTTATCAGAATCAAATTGATAAAAACTGGAACATAAAATTCAGAGTACAAAATATGCTGAACAGCAAATACAGAGTAGATTTAGGAGATAATAGCTACTATCCTGTGAATACAGGCGGTGTATATTCTCTTAATAACTTTTTTACCGGCGTTAACTTCAACTTCACCGTTGGGTATACTTTCTAAACCATTATTAAAAAATTAAATCTTAGTATAAAATGAAAAAGAATCTTATAACTTTACTTTCTCTGACACTGGTATTAAGTGCAACCTTGTCATCCTGTTCTATCGATATTAATGATGGTGATACAGTTGCAGGCAGCGGATCAACAGGAACAACTCCAGGAACTACGGAGAGTGTTCTCAGCGGAAGCGGTACTCTTTCCGGAACCATCACTAAAGATATTTTAATTAAAAAAGGAACCTATGTTCTGGATGGCGTTGTAAAAATAACCAATGGAGCTACTATTACTATCGAGGCTGGTGCTGTCTTTAATGCCGTAAGCACAAAATCAAGCAGTCTGGTCATTCTTCAGGACGGTAAGATCAATGCAGTAGGTACTGCTTCAGAGCCAATTGTATTTACGACTACAACTAAAACGCCGGGAGACTGGGGAGGGATTACATTGTACGGAAATGCTCCTATTAAGGCAGTGAATGGTCTGGCGCAGGCTCTTTCTGAGGATGGAAACAATGTTTATTACGGTGGAAGTGATGCCAACTCAAATTCCGGAACTATGAAATTTGTCCGTGTGGAGTATGGAGGAAGAAAAATCAATGACGGTACATCTGAGACCAATTCTATGACTTTCTATGCAGTTGGTGCAGGAACTACACTGGAAAACCTGGTTACTTACAAAGGAACCGATGACGGATATGAATTCTTCGGAGGTACGGTAAGTGCCAAAAACATCATTTCCTATGGAAACTTCGATGATTCTTTCGACTGGCAGGATGCCTGGAGCGGACAGAACAATACGAACTGGTATGCTTTCCAAACAGGAACTGGAAACTTCGGAATGGAAGTAGAGGCTTCTGCGAATGTAGACAATACACCTCCGAAAATTTCTAATATTACTTTAATCAGGGATACCAATACAAATCCTGAAGTTGCGGGTTCAATAGAAATTTCTGCTATTCAGTTTAAAAGACAGGGAACAGGAATTTTCTCTAACGTTTACATCAGTGGTTATAAGAATATGGGAGGTAAAAATGCTTATTCTGTGCTTATTCAGGATGATGCTACCAATACCAACCAAGTTGCTAATGGTAAAGTTGTAGTATCTCCTATCAACTACGTAAATTCTGATAACGCAGGAGTTTGGGGATATACTCAAGCAAATGGAGGTAAAACCTTTACCAATACCTCTACCGTAACCAAAGTTTCCCTTACCGGAGGTGCATGGGCTACCGTGGACGGCGTGAACCTGCTGGCAGGACTGCAATAAGAAGTAATCAGTTTCTTTATATTTAAATTTAAAACGGCACCGGAAATATTCCGGTGCCGTTTTATTTTTCCGGATGGTATTGTTGTGGAGCTGACAGCAATTAACTTCCTGCTATTGGCTTTACAACCGGAATTTTACAATTCAAAACGTCCTATTACATTATTTCAAATACTTATTGCCAGGCCGTCTTTATTTGGCTGCAGTTTCTCCGGGTGATCTTAATTTAATGTAATCCGATAGTATTCATCTTATTTTCAATATTTTAAACCCATGGCATAAATCACTCAGCCCTGAATGGGCATCATCTTTAAACAAATGGTGTCATACAGATAAGCCTGCATGATTTCATTATTCCTGATTTACTCAATAAATAGGTTTCGCTCCTTCAGGGCTCGTTGCTGTCGGGTGCTTTCTGTAAACCCCGGGTTTTACCCGGGGCTATGATCATGACGCCCCTATGGGGCTTATTCACCTGCTGTTCTTTTTGTTATATTTCATGAGAAGCCTTTTACAATATTCATCCGATCATTGGCAGATACGCAGAAAAGCTGTAATTTGGTCCTTCAATAAAGGACTTCCGGCTGTCCTGTAAATAAAAATAAATTCCATGAAGAAAAAATACATCACCCTTGCCCTTTCCGCTCTGATCATCAGCGCTTCCGTTTCGCTGACTTCCTGTAAAGAAGATGAAACGATCCCAACCATTCCGGTCGTGGGAATAGCACAGGATCCGGGTAACTTCAGGGGCGAAGTCACCAACGGGCAGACCGTTACCCTGGATGCCACCCGGGTTTATATCCTCAACGGAGCCGTAACGGTGAAAGCCGGCGGGAAACTGGTGATTCCGGCGGGTACCAGGATCGTGGCCAATGCAGGAGCAGCCTCGTATGTACTGGTGGAACAGGGCGGGCAGCTTTTTGCCAACGGAACCTCAGCCTCTCCGGTCTCTTTCTCCTCTGCCACCGCCATTCCGGGAAGCTGGGGCGGACTGGTCATCTGCGGGAAAGCACCGCTGAACACCGGAGCATCCGGTTCTTCAGAAATCGGGAATTCCCCCTACGGCGGAGCAACCGCCACAGACAACTCAGGATCTTTCACCTATGTAAGAATAGGATATGCCGGTGCCGATTTTGCAACAGGTAAAAAGTTCAACGGGCTTTCCTTATTCGGAGTCGGCAGCGAGACCAAAGTGGAGAATATTGCCGTCCTGAACGGAGCAGAAGACGGTATCGAACTCTATGGCGGAACAGTAAACGTTTCCAACATCGTTTCCACAGGCAATGCCAGTGATGCCTTCAGCTGGAAAGACGGCTGGACCGGAACCGCCAGTAATATTTTCACCAACCGGAGGACAGACGGAGCCGGAAATACGGGCATCAAAGGCATCAGCAACGTTTCCAATACCAACGCTTCCCCAAGATCAAACCCTATCCTTAAAAATGTCACCGTACTCGGCGGCACGACCGGTGAATCCAACGCCATCAGGCTGTATGCCGGTACCCATGCCACCCTGGACAATGTCGTAGTCTCCAAATGGGCCACCGGAATTTCTGCAGAAAGCGACTCCACCGTAGCTTACCTCAACGGCAAGAAAAAGATCACCAACATTTTCTTTGATACCAACGTCATCACACAAGCAACCCTGAAATCCACCGCCGGGGCAGCCGTAACGATCAAAGACTCTACCTATATTATTAAAAACGACGCTACCGGCGCCGGCAATGGCATGGCAAGCCCGGCCTGGGCAGTGGGCTGGTCTGGTTTGCAGTAGATAAGACCTTTGTTATAAAACAAGAATCTGTTTCCCGGAAACAGATTCTTGTGCTTTTAATTAAGATTGTGCTTATCAAATTGAATATTTAATATTACATTATAATGTTTATTATTGAGATCAATCCTTATCCCTGATAAAATTCTATTATACTTTTCCCTGATGGCCTTTCAAAACTTTAATGAAAATTACATAATCGTTAAACTATTATTCATCTTTATCCTGCCAATACATGATCTTTAAATGATTAATTAATTTTATGTCACAATTTAAATTCTGTTGATCATCACTTAGCTCATCCCCTCCCCAATTAGGTGTCATCCAGTGCGAATCATTATCACTATTTTTTTCAATTAACTGCGAAAGATAATTTCTTAAAAACTCTGCCCCTTTTTTATTAAGATGCAGTTCAATCATCTCTTCATCTTCACTATATTCAATTGTTAATACTTTTTTCATATTATTTTGGTGTATACATTTTTGAAGTTCCATCTAAAAAGAATTTTGCTTTTTCAAGAGAAGGATGATCATTATACCAAACATCAACATGAGCAGTCTAAGACCATTTGTTATAACTTGCACCCTTGTCAAGAAAATATTTTGTTCCTGTTTTTGGATTGAAATATGAGGTACTATCTTAAAATGCAAATTTATTTTAATAAATTTTTATATTTTTGTAACACAGAGAGGAAACAGACTGTGATATTTCACTGGAAGTTTACCTTGTGTAGCCTCAATTCGTTGGGGCTACGTTTTTGCTTTCTTCGAAAGCAGACAGAGAGGAAGACACCTGTTCCTTTTCCCGGATGTTTTTTTCGTAATCCGCATTGTATTCTTCCTGCTTTTTCCATAGATGATAAATCATAACCAAAAGCTTTTTTTGGACCGCAACATAACTCTTCATTTTTATACCATGTTTTCATACGTCCTGTCAAATAAATCTTTATATTTTTTCACACCACACTTGATCACCACCAGGGAAGGCATATATAAAGCCCTTCTTATTCTCGAATTGCCTTTTTTTGATATTTTGGTCTTTCCTACCCGCGTTCCGGACTGCGCTTCCACCACATCATAACCTGCATAAGAAACCAGTTGCTTATAGTTTTTGAATAATTCAAAACCGCTTGTCTCGGCCAGAACAGTGGCTAAAGTCAGTTCGCCTAATCCCTTCATTTTTAATAAACTCTTAAATCTTACCGAGAGATCAGCATCTGAGTCCATATGCTTTTTAATCGCCTTACCAAGCTCTTTGATCTGGGTCTCAAATAAGGCAATGGTCTGTTCAAGCTGCCGGATCACCTCATCTGACTGATGCATGGCAAAACGCACGGCATCCAACTGGTTTTTAAAAACCGTCTTTAACTCCATAACATTCTGATGCTGCCTGGTTAATGATCTCAGCTGATAGAAAAACAAGCCCATAGGCTCCCATAAGTCCAGGCACTGCTCTGCACCCATTTTTGATAACCCTCTGGCATCTATCGAATCATTCTTTGATTTTAATCCCACTGCTTCCAGATATTTCTTAGCCTTATTAGGCAAAACAACTGACACGGAAAAACCTTTCTCAAACAGATAATAAGCACAGTTCTCATGATAAATTCCCGTAGCTTCCATGCACACTACCACCGGAAGGCTTTCTTTCTGATGCTTCGATATCCAGCTCACTAAATCTTCAAAACCTTTTTGGGTATTAACAATCACACAACTCGATTTTACAACCACCTTCTGCTTCTGATCAATAACACTCATACAGGCATTGATTTTCCTGGCGGAAACATCCAGGCCTACGGAATACTTTAAATTCATCGCTTATTAATTTTTGATAAACAAAAAACTGCAATGGTCCTGGCTCATGTTTTATACAGCATCATTGGACAAAACCAAGTGCTTAAGTACTATTGGGACTTGAATGCAATTAAACCGGATTGATTTGCCTAGGATGCACAATATCATCAAAGATGTATCTCGCCGCGATAGAATTTTGCAACCCGGTCTTGTTTATCTGTTACTAATTTTCAAAGATCTGCATTTATTATTTTCTATCAAACAAAGATATGAGTCGCGATAGAAACGGTTACCCCACAGCAGGCGATGGAGAAGGGCGGGCCGGCGGATGGATATGGTGTCGGGAAGTGTGGAGAAGGCCGGAGCGAGGAGTATGAGTGGATAGCGCGATATAGCTCCTGAAAAAGCCAATGGTGAATTCTGGTTTGCAAGTGAATTTTTCAGGCTGAGGTTACAATTGATCCTTGACCAGCGCAGCGGATTTAACAACACCAAAGCGTGAATGGTGTACGGTGAATTTTGCTTCGCAAGTGAATTTTTCAGGCTCAGGTTACAAGTGACCCTTGATCAGTGTAGCGGATTGACTATTCACAAAGGACAAACGGTGAATGTCGCTATACAGGTCACTTTTGTCACTGTTGAATTCATGCTGGTTGGATGGCGGGCACCAGCCTGGAGGCTGGCGCCAGCGGCGGAGAGACTCAAATGTAGCTCCTACGCCAGCGGTGAGATAAAATTTTACGGACCCGGAAAGTTTTAGCAGATGATGTGTATGCAGAAAATGACGCCTGCAACAGCGGTGAGGCTGATTCAAGCACAGATAAGCCTGACGGGTTTTAAGAACGCGTCAGGCTTTTTAGTATTATTACATATTCAGAATAAACTGAAATTTCATTGTTGTCTGGAAGTAAATCTCAGGCTGATGTTAAATTCACTGTTCACCAGCGCAGCGGATTGACCCTTGACAAAAGGCAGACTGTTGAATACTGCTCTGCAAGTCAGTTTTGCTGTACAGATCAATTCTCAGGCTGAGGTTTGCAATTGACCCTTCACCCACAGGAATTGACCCTTGACTTTACGAGTACTCAAATTTTCTTACCGCTTCCAGGGTCATGTCAATTTCCTTGTCTTTGATGGCATCGCTGATGAAATAAGTTTCGTAGCCGCTTGGCGGAAGGTAGATGCCGTTCTTCAACAGCTGGTGGAAGAAGTTGTTGAACAGGGAGTGGTTGGCTTGCTGGGCTTCATCGAAATCGGAGACACTGCTGATGTGGAAAAACACCGACATCATGGAGCCTTTACGGTTGATCCTGTGGGCAATGCCTTTTTCGCTGAGGATCTTTCCGATCTCAAGGTCAAGGGTGGCCGTTGTTTTTTCCAGCCTGCTGAAGAAATCAGGATCGTTTTTGATGAGCTGTAAGGTTTTCAGTCCGGCCCGCATGGCCAGTGGATTTCCGCTCAGGGTCCCGGCCTGGTAGACACCGCCTTTCGGGGCCAGGTGGTCCATGATTTCGTTTCTACCGGCAAAGGCACCTACCGGCAGGCCGCCACCGATGACTTTTCCGTACGTTACCAGATCGGCTTTCACGTTGAAAAGTTCCTGTGCACCTCCGAAGGCCAGCCTGAAGCCGGTCATGACCTCATCGAAAATCAGCAGGGCCCCGTTCTGGTCGCAGAGGGTTCTGAGTTTCTGAAGGAATTCATTTTCAGGAAGCACACAGCCCATATTTCCGGCTACCGGTTCAATGATGACGGCAGCAATTTCTCCCGGATTATGCCTGAAGAGGTCTTCCACCTGCTCAGCATCATTGTATCTTGCCAGCAAGGTATCCTTTGCCGTTCCTGCTGTCACGCCAGGCGAATTCGGGTTTCCGAAAGTCGCGGCACCGCTACCGGCCTTGATGAGGAATGCATCGGAATGCCCATGGTAACAGCCTTCGAACTTAACGATTTTATCCCTTCCGGTAAAGCCTCTGGCCAGCCTGACAGCGCTCATACAGGCTTCGGTTCCCGAGGATACCATCCGGATCTGGTCGATATTCGGGACATTTTCCACGATAAATTTTGCAATTTCCGTTTCCAGTTCGGTCGGAGCACCGAAGGAAAAGCCTTTTTCAGCCTGGATTTTCAATTCTTCGAGCACCTCGGGATGGGTATGGCCCAGAATGGCCGGACCCCAGGAATTGATATAGTCGATATAGGTATTGTCGTCGGCATCCGTCAGGTAGGCCCCTTTTGCGGACTTCATAAAAACCGGTACCCCGCCTACGGATTTGAATGCGCGCACCGGTGAGTTTACGCCTCCCGGGATGTATCGGTATGCTTCATCAAATAAAGCTGAACTTCTTTGGTATTTCATATAGATCTGTTACATCATCATTCCGGAGGAAGATGATCCGTTTAATTTCTTGGTTTTTTATCGATCAGGTAGATCAGCTGGCCTGCAGCGGGCTGCTGCCCTTCATCCATCCTGTTCTTGGCATAAAGCTTATTGAGTTTGATCCCGAATTTCTGGGCAATGTCATGCATATTTTCCCCGGATTCGGCTTTATAAGTTGCGGTATTCCCGTCGGAATTTTTGGATTCCAGGAAAACAATTTCATTTTTGCGCAGGACGTCGCTCTCCAGTTCATTCCACTTGATCAGCCTGCTTTCGCTGATCTTGAATTTTTTAGCAATGTACTGAACATTGGTATCTTCCGGAATGATGATGTATTTCAGGCCGTCGTTCGGATGGCTTTTGATCAGGATGGTGTTGAGCATTTCCGCCTTTCTGATTTTTTCCACCCTTTTCTGCTGCTGGGCATACGAGGTCTGCTTGTACGGAACCTCAACAGTGACCGGATCTTTTACTTTTGGTTTATGGGAATATTTTTCAGGTTCCATCTGGGCCATGAAAGCCATATCGTCTTTCAGGTTCGGATACATCTTCAAAACAGCATACAGCACTTCCCTGGAACTGGTATTGTCGAATTCATAGAGCCTATATTTTTCAATTTTTCCGATGAGTATCGAAGCATATCTGGGATTGGTAGCATAGCCGGCTTTCTTAAGGCCTGTCGCCCACGCTTTGTAATCTTTCATATCCAGGTTGAACAGGTTGGCATAGTATTTCCTGGTGGACAGGAAGATGGAATGGTCTTCATAGGACTGTCTCGGATCATCATAAACACGGAAACATTCGTTCGGCGCATCGTCGGTATGCTTCATGGTTTTACCGGTCCAGTCTTCCTTGCATTTGATACCGAAATGGTTTTTCCCCTCCAGGGCCAGCCGGCTCTGTCCGCCGCCGGTTTCCAGCAGTCCCTGTGCCAGGGTGATGGAGGCCGGAATTTTATATTTTTCCATTTCCTCCACGGCGTATTTTGCAAATTTCTGGATGTACTGGTCTTCAGTGGCCCAGGCCTGGGCGTGGAATGTTGCTAAAACTAAAAGGCTTAAGAAAGAGAAAAGTCTTTTCATCTTATAATTTTTATTGTTTTTAAAATGAAAGATGGAACACTGCGTGTTTCATTGTTTCAATTTTTTTTATTTATACAATTAAAGTTCTGTTCTGTTTTTCCAACAGCCGGTTGGCACCTTCAATGCCCTGCAGCCCGCCGGTGTGAAAGCAGAGAATCCTGCTGTTCTCAGGAAAATACCCTTCACCGATCAGATGAAATACCTTCTGCATCATTTTTCCTGTGTATACCGGTTCCAGCGGAATCCCGTACTTCTCCCTGAAGATATTGATAAAACGGATATTCTCATCATTTATTTTACCGTAACCTCCGAATGCTGAATCCATTAGCCTGAAATTCCTTTTTGAGGTCAGTCCTGCAATTTTCAGTTCCAGGGAATCGTCATTCACTACAGTGAAGCCGATGACCTGCTGATTTTCCCCTGCATATTCCGAGAGTCCGGCAACGGTTCCCCCGGTTCCGACTGCGGTGCAAAGATAATCAAAATCTTTGGTATGGTCATTCAGCATCATCCGGATGCCCTGTACAGCTTCCGGATTGGTACCGCCTTCGGGAATGATAAGCGCACCGGGAAATTCATCCTGCAGAAATCCGGTAAGGAGTTCTTTATGCCGGTATTCTTCGCGGGTAACGAACTTCAGGTTCATCCCGTTTTTACGGGCAAAGACCAGGGTTGGGTTGTCCTGCCATTTATCGCGGAGTTCTTCTCCCCTTATGATTCCCAGCGTCCGTATGCCGGCCTGACCGCCTAACGCCGATACGGCTGCTATGTGATTGGAATAAGCTCCGCCAAAAGTAATTATATAAGGTTTTTCCGGATTTCCCTTCAGGTACCGGTTGATGTTATAAAACAGCTTCCAGTATTTGTTGCCAGAAATATGGGGATGCACCAAGTCTTCCCTCTTAATAAAAAGGCTAACGTTTCCCCCAACGGGAATCTCAACAACAGGAATCTGGATTTCGGGAATATTCATCGGTGCAAAGTTCCTGATTTTATTTCAGATGATCATTTTTAATTGCGTTAAACAAAACTTAAAACCAATACCGGACATTCTCATGAAAGCGGCGGCAGCCAGGTAAACAGCAGCCGGCCTTATCCAGGGATAGCTGTACCTTTTGATCATGCCTTTTTAAAGGTATCTACGGAATCCCCACAACTTCCTTCCGCTAAGGTAATCCATATCATGCTCATGGGCATAGGCTTCCCGCTCGAAGGAAATCCGCCGGTAGGCAGCATAGCCGTTCTTCAGACGGATCAGCCAGAAATAGTATTCGCCCAGGTACAGGAGATAAAAGAAAATAACCAGCAGTTCCGCCTGCTGCCGGAGATGAATTTTTTCATGATTGATGAGTACCGGATTTTTCTTATCTTCGGGGTTCCTGATGAAGATGAAGGGAAAAAGCGTAATGCCGCTGATTTTTAATCTCTTTAAAGGCTTTTGGCATACAATTATCATAATAACAAATATAAAGTTTTTTTGACTTACCGATTTAACTTATGGCACTTTTCGAGATCAAAGAAGGCGAGGATTTTTACTACAATGAACAGGGATACAAGGTTTTTACGGAAAATTTTCACCTGAAACGCGGACATTGCTGCAAGAGCGGCTGCAAACATTGCCCTTACGGATACGATAAAAAGACAGATACATTTATAAAAAACGATAAAAAAATTAAGTAAAATGAAAAAATATATTTTTCTTCTCCTGGCTTCGGCTACCCTTACCCTGAGTTCCTGCAGCCCGTTCAATGTACGTTCCGATTATGCTGAGACGGCTAATTTCAATGCCTATAAGACCTATAAGCTGAGAATTGACGATCTTAAGCTGAATGATATCGACAAAGACAGGGTATTGAATGAACTGTCCCGCCAGCTGCAGATGAAAGGCATGCAGTCCGGTGACAGCCCGGATCTGATCATCAATGTAAAAGCTAACCATAAAAAGGTAACGGATATCAATTCCACTTCCCCGTACGGAATGTGGGGCTGGGGCGGGCCTTTCGGATGGGGTGTAGGGATGAACAGGACCTGGACCAGTAATTATAATGAAGGTGCAATTATCGTAGACTTTATCGATGCCAGAACCAATAAACTGGTATGGCAGGGAATCGGAAGCGGAATTTCCGTGGATTCGCCCAGGGCTAAACAAAGACAGATTCCTGAAATCGTAGGGGAAATCATGAAAAATTACCCGCCGCAGATGAAAAAATAAGCCATCAGTAATCAGATATATAAAGAGTGCCGGATCATTTTGTTCCGGCCTTTTTCTTATATGTTCTTCTTCGGATAGTTTTTACAGATCAATATCAGGTGCCATGGACTGGCATAAAAAGTAAGCCACAAGAAATACCGGGAAATACTGGAATATAAAGATCAAGGAATTTGACAAAACCAAATTTTCATACTACTGAATCAGGTTGACGGAGTGTGGGAAAGCGCAAAGTCGTAAAGAATACTGAAAAAATATGGGTTATGAGGCGCAAAGAATTTGACAAAGTCAGATTTTAATGCTGCTGAATCAGCCGGCTGTATTCCAACCTCTGATTTATGACCACAG
>NZ_CAJYMO010000004.1 GCF_913776365.1 uncultured Chryseobacterium sp.
GATTTTCCCGCAGCCGGAAGATTATTTCACGGTATTTGAAAACATTGAAATTTCTCAGGATGAAAGAGGCTGCCTGAAAATTTTCGCTCCGGATCTGAATGCTGAGGTACTTCAGACAAACGATCTCGTAGAAATCAGAAACGAAAAGCAGTTCAGGTTTCTGGGAAGGGCGGATCATGTCATCAATTCCGGAGGGGCAAAAATATTCCCGGAACAGCTGGAAGCTTTGGTAAAGAAAGAAATCGACAATGAAGCGGTATTCCTGGGCATCGACGATGAAAGCCTGGGCCAGAAACTGATACTGGTGGTTGAAGGGACTCCGTCGGAAGAACTGCATCAGAAATTATCTGATGTTCGGTACCAGGAAAAGTACCACAGGCCGAAAGAGGTTGTTTTTACTGAAAAAATTCCCAGGACGCCCAATGGAAAAGTGAGCCGGCCTGAGCTCAGAAAGATGTTACACCAAATCAATTAAAATCCCCATGAAAGATTTCACCAGGGAACTTACCTTTAAAACCTCCCGTAGCAGCGGGGCAGGGGGCCAGAATGTCAATAAAGTCGAAACTTCGGTAACGGTGCTTTGGGATATTCAGGAATCCGGGATCTTTAGCGGTCACCAGAAAGATCTGATTCAAACCAGATTAAAAAACAGGATCAATGCGGAAGGAATTCTCTTTTTGACCGTTTCCGAAAGCAGGACCCAGCTGGCCAATAAGAACAAAGCCGTTGAAAAAATCCTTGAACTGGTAAACCAGGCACTTATCATTCCTAAGAAGCGTTTTGCCACCCAACCTTCCAAAGGCCAGAAACAGAAAAGGCTGGATTCCAAAAAGAAGCTGTCTGAGAAAAAAGAAAACAGGAAGTTTAAATTTTAACGGATCAGAAAACTTCCTGCATCAGGCTTCTTCTTCCATCCTGCAAACCCTGATTGCTATTGAGGGTTCATCTCATTTTGCTGTGAAATTTCATCAGCAATACTTTAAATTCATCAATTTGCAGTAGATTTACGGCAAATTTAAGAACTAATGATCAAAAAACTCATCGTATTAGGGGCATTCTCTGTTTCAGCAGCTTCCTTGGCCCAGAAAATTTCCATTTCACCATCTGTAGGGTATGCCTGGAGGCTTGCCAAAACCTCACCGGACCTTACGAGGCAGCAGGAAGAATATATAAAAGGATTGAAAAGCGGTGTCAACTTCGACGTAGCCCTGCGGTATCAGGTGACGCCCGGACTTCTCATCGGCTTTAAGTATTCCGGTTACAGTGCCTCCACAGACGGCAGGTTCAGCGTATCGGATGGTATGGGGAATTTTGTTTCTGCCCATGTTACCACCAAAGACAACATCAATTTTTACGGTCCTGAACTTACCGTGACCAATGATGTCCAGGAAACAAGGCATAAATTCTTTATGTCTGCTGCTTTAGGAGCAATGACCTATACCTCAAAAACAGGAACGGTAAAAGCAAAAGGAACCACATTCGGTGCCGAACTGGATTTCGCTTATCAGTACCAGATGACCAAAAACCTTTTGATCGGACCAAAATTAGGGCTTTCAGGAGGAACATTAAGCAAAGTGAGCTCTAACGGCCGGACGATACAGCTGGAAGACGGCCAAAAGGAAGGACTGACCCGACTTTCTTTAAGTGCAGCCGCTACATTCCGTTTTTAAGTTTTATCTTTGCACAAATTAAAAAAAATGAGCAAACCGATAACTGAATTCATAGAAAAGTATTACCTGCATTTCAATGCAGCAGCTTTGGTGGATGCTTCCAAAGGATATGTAGCCCATCTGAAGGAGGGCGGAAAGATGATGATCACCCTGGCAGGGGCCATGTCTACCGCCGAGCTGGGTAAAATCCTGGCCGAAATGATCCGTCAGGATAAAGTGGATTTTATTTCCTGCACCGGAGCCAATCTTGAGGAAGACCTGATGAACCTGGTAGCGCATTCTCATTATGAAAGAGTGCCTCATTACAGGGACCTTACCGCTCAGGATGAATGGGACCTGCTGGAAAGAGGGCTGAACAGGGTAACCGATACCTGTATTCCTGAAGAAGAAGCATTCAGAAGGCTGCAGAAACATATCGTGGAGATCTGGAAAGACGCAGAAGCCAAAGGGGAAAGGTATTTTCCACATGAATTCATGTACAAAATGATTCTTTCCGGGGTATTGGAGCAATATTACGAAATCCCGAGAGAAAATTCATGGATGATTGCAGCAGCAGAGAAGAATTTACCGATCGTGGTTCCGGGATGGGAAGATTCCACCATGGGGAATATCTTTGCTTCCTATTGCATCAAAGGCGAACTGAAAGCCACTACGATGAAATCAGGAATTGAATACATGACGTATCTTGCAGACTGGTATACGAAAAATTCATCAGGGAAAGGAGTAGGCTTCTTCCAGATTGGTGGAGGAATCGCCGGGGATTTCCCGATCTGCGTAGTACCGATGCTGTATCAGGATATGGAAATGCATGACATTCCGTTCTGGTCATATTTCTGCCAGATTTCCGATTCCACTACTTCTTACGGTTCTTATTCCGGAGCAGTACCGAATGAGAAAATCACCTGGGGCAAGCTGGATATCACTACACCGAAATTTATCGTTGAAAGTGATGCCACCATCTGTGCACCGCTGATGTTCTCTTACATCCTGGAAAATGCTTAGTGATCCAATACAAACATAAAAAAACGCTCCGTTCTCCGGAGCGTTTTTTTTATGATTGTAATTATCAGCCGAAACGGTTCTGTTCTTTCCCCTGACTTAAAACCGGCTTCGGAAAGAATCAGACAAGAGAACCGTGACCGGCAGCCCATGTTCTCCTAAGCTGTGAATCAACCCAGGCTTTCAATCCAGTGAATTGACCAGTACAAAATACCGGTAGGCCAGAATTCCTTTCTGCATCGTCGTAAGCGTATTCGGGTCTTTGCCGCTCAGCTTCGGCAGAACCGCTTTATTGATTCTGTTGAGGACCCGGAAAAACGATTTTTTCATAGCAGCTGTTTTTACAGATCATTCAAAAATGATGCAATAATACCATTATGCTGATGGTTGCCTGAAAAAACGGCGCGTATTTCATGTCATGGCACTCATACCTTTTACGGATTCCCATACATATTGGACTCTCCGCCGTCGATAGCAATTACCTGTCCGGAGACGTAGCCGTTTTCATCGCTCAGAAGATAGGCTACCAGATGGGCCACATCTTCAGGATTCCCCAGCCGTCTGGTCGGGTTTCTGGAGGCGTATTGTTTTTCTGCAGCTTCCGGATCGCCGGGATTCACCTGCCTGAAAGCTTCGGCAACCATAGGGGTGAGAATAGCTCCCGGTGCAATGGCATTGGTCAGGATGTTGTCCTTGCCGTATTCCAGGGCCGCATTTTTGGTAAGTCCGGCTACGGCATGCTTGGTGGCAACATAGGCCGTCTGGTTGGAAACCCCTCTGATGCCGCCTACGGAAGCTACATTTACAATTCTTCCGCCACCGTTTTTCTGCAGTTCAGGAATCACATATTTCATTCCGTAATAAACGCCCAGCAAGTTGATGTCAATCACTTTTTTAAAAACATCCAGGTCATAATCAACCAGCGGGGCCTGTTTTCCTTCGATTCCGGCATTGTTATACAATCCGTCTACTTTTCCGAATGTTTTTACCGTCTGGTCAACATAATTTTTTACATTCTCTTCTGTTGAAACATCTGCTGCTACGGTCAGGAATTTCCTCTGCGGGAAACTGGATTCCAGTTTTTCCTTGGCTGCACGCAATGCTTCATCATTATAATCTACAAGCGTAAGATCCGCTCCTTTTGAAGCCAGGACCTCTGCAGCTGATAAGCCCAGCCCCATTCCTGCTCCCGTTACGATAATTACTTTTCCTTCTAAATTTGCCATTATATTTTATTTTGGTGTCATTGCTTCAATTTACAACAATAACAACCACCGCTGCCTTGATCTATGATAAGTTTTAAAAAAAACCGGCAGATTAACAATGAAATAATTTCCGGCTCGCTGAGTGGATACGCTGAATTATTTATTATTTTTAATGGATAAATGATAAAATGAACGAAATTTTCAAACAGCAGGTCTGGGAAATCACCAGGCTGATTCCCAAAGGAAGAGTGACCAGCTACGGAGCCATAGCCAAAGCAGTAGGATATCCTAATCATTCCCGCCACGTAGGAAAAGCCATGGGCGGATGTCCCCAAGGTGTTCCGGCACACCGTGTCATTTCAGGTTCGGGCGCTCTTTCAGTCCCGGAATTTCAGAAGCGGCTGGAAGCAGAAGGCATCACTGTGGAAAACGGCAAAATTAAAAATTTCAAAAACCTGTTTTGGAATCCCCTGGAAGAATTATAAGCAATTTATACGGTTCAGTAGATGAAAATCACGGTTGGGCCTCTTTTTTTGGCAGGAAATAATTTTACGCTTTAGTTTTGGGGTATATATAATACACTATGAATACAAAGCTTCTTTTTTCCGCACTTTTTTTACTGACGATCTGCTTTTGTCAAGCACAGGATGACAATTTTTATAAGCCAAGCAAAATACTTCATCCGATCGGAAATGTGGCGTATGAAGATTTCTCTCTTCCTGTAAAAAATGACACGATTACCGGAATCATTCTGAAACCGGACTCCAAAAATATAAAAGCTACCGTTTTGTTTTTTCACGGTGCCGGAGGTAACGTTACTTCCTACCTGTTTATGACAAAGCCTCTGGTAGACAAAGGTTATCAGGTGGTAATGGTTGATTTTCGCGGTTACGGGAAATCTACCGGGAAATCTACCCATCTCAATGTCGCCTCAGACGGACAGGCTTTTTTCGATGCGGTGGTGGGGAGACCTGATGTTGCAGGTAGCAGAATAATCCTTTACGGAGCTTCGATCGGCTCACAGGTGGCTGCCCATCTGGCACGGAACAATAAAAATAAAATTGCCGGATTGGTGATGGACGGAAGCCTTTCTTCATTCACCGACATTGCCATGTACTACAAACCGGAATACAAAGAAATGATTTCCAGATACGTTGTTTCTCCTTATGCTGCCAAAGAAGATGTACAGGACACGCAAGGACTGCCTAAACTTTTCATCCACAGTAAGGAAGATAAAGATGTACCTTATGAAGAGGGATTTGAAAATTATTCGAAAGCCTCCCTTCCCAAAGAGCTTTGTGAATATTCGGGAAAGCATCTGGAAGCAATGAAAGATAATTCTGACAAAATTATTTCGTCTCTGGATAAAATGATAAATCAGTAAGAACATAAAAAAACCGGCAAAGCAGGGCTTCGCCGGGTTTTTTATAAAACAGTTCTTTACTTTTCCAGTTGTTTATAACTTGTCTGGATAAAATCCGTCAGTTCTTTTCCTTTCAGTAAGTTCTGTGAAAGCTTTGCGAGATCCAAAGCATGTTTGATTAATCCTGCTTTCTGACCGGCGTCTTCCGTTTTCAGGATCTGTCCTGCAAATTCACTATTAGAGTTCACTACCAGGTTGTACATTTCCGGGAAGCCGCCCATTCCGAACATTCCGCCGCCGCCGGTGGCCTGCATGTCTTTCATTCTCCTCATGAATTCAGGCTGGGTAATCGTAAACGGTGCATCGCTGCTGTCCAGGTCTTCCAGCTGAACGGTGAATTTGCTGTCATTCACGGATTCCTCCACCTCTTTCTTCAACGATTCCTTTTCGGTATCGTTCAGTTTGGAGATCACCGGCTCATCCTTTTTGATCAGGTTGTTGATATGGTCGGCATCCACCCTGGCAAAAGAGATGTTTTCTTTTGAGGTCTCCAGTTTCTGGATCACGTGAGGAACGATCGGGGAGTCCAGCAACAGGACTTCATAGCCTTTGTCTTTCGCAGACTGGATGTAGCTGTGCTGCGCATCGGCATCGGAGGCATAAAGCACAATCAGTTTGCCGTCCTTGTCGGTCTGCGTCGGCTTGATTTTTTCTTCCAGTTCGCTCCATAGGAAATATTTGCCGTCGGTAGTAGGATAAAGGGTGAATTTGTCGGCCTTTTCGGCAAACTTTTCTTCGGTTACGATTCCGTATTCGATCACCACTTTGATATCATTCCATTTCTGTTCGTAGTCTTCACGGTTCTCATTGATCAGGGAAGCCATTTTGTCGGCTACCTTCTTGGTGATGTACGAAGAGATCTTTTTTACAGCACCGTCAGCCTGCAGGTAAGAACGGGAAACATTCAGCGGGATATCCGGGGAATCAATTACTCCGCGGAGCAGCATCAGGAAATCCGGAACGATGCCTTTTACTTCATCCGTTACGAACACCTGGTTCTGGTACAGCTGTATCTTATCCTTTTCGATATTCAGGTTGTTTTTCAGTTTCGGGAAGAACAGGATACCGGTCAGGTTGAACGGGTAGTCTACATTCAAATGGATGTTGAACAGGGGTTCCTCAAACTGCATCGGATAAAGCTCATGGTAGAACTTCATGTAATCCTCATTGTTGAGCTCGCTTGGGGCAATCGTCCAGGCCGGAGTAGGGTTGTTGATGATGTTGTCTGCTTCTTCCGTCTCTGCCACTGCATCTTCGGGTGCATCTTCCGGTAAAGGCAGCGTATGGGTTTTCGTCCCGAACTTGATCGGCACCGGCATGAACTTGTTGTATTTCAGTAACAGCTCACGGATTTTGCTCTCCTCCAGGAATTCTGTGGAATCTTCTGCAATATGAAGGATGATTTCAGTTCCCCTGTCGCTTTTGTCTGCCGTTTCTTCCAGCGTAAACTCGGGGCTTCCGTCGCAGATCCATCGTACGGCCGGCTCATCCTTATAGGATTTTGTAATGATTTCTACCTTTTCCGCAACCATAAAGGCAGAGTAAAACCCAAGCCCGAAATGGCCGATGATTCCGGAGTCTTTTGCACTATCCTTGTATTTTTCAAGAAACTCCTCCGCTCCTGAAAAAGCGACCTGGTTAATATATTTTTCCACCTCTTCACCGGTCATCCCGATTCCTTGGTCGATGATGCGGAGCGTTTTATTTTCCTTGTCAACTTTTACTTCAATTTTCGGGTTTCCGTATTCTACCTGGGCTTCTCCGATTCCGGTGAGGTGCTTCAGCTTCAGGGTGGCATCCGTAGCATTGGAAATTAACTCCCGTAAGAATATTTCATGGTCGCTGTACAGAAACTTTTTGATAAGCGGAAAAATATTCTCCACTGATACATTGATATTTCCTTTAGTCATAATATGATTTGTTTTTAATTTCTTTTGGTTTCTCAAAAAAAATACCGTTTAGGAGAATGTGACAATTTGGCATTCCTGATCCTGTTCTTTTTCGGAGCCTGCCTGAAGACCGCATGGATCCGGCTGTACATATGATCCTTTACGGATATTCGGTCTACAATTTACGCTTTATCGGATCAGCTTGCTGATCCTCTTTTGCCGCTTGTCTGACGGATGCGGAAAATAAAAATTTGCATTGGAAAAAATCAAAAAAAGAAATAAGCGGGTTCGTATCGTAAAATGTTCAGGCGTTGTCTAGTTTACGGGCCAGGTTCATTGCCGGAAAAACCAGCCATCCATACCTGTTGGTACAGAACAGGTTGTCATTTCCCGACCACTCCGATCATCACCCCGAAATCACCGTCTTCCTGCTTCCAGTTCCCGGCCGGAAAATAGGCTCTCGATACAAACCCGTCAAGGTACAGGGCATTTCTGCAGCCCAGGCTTTTAAAGACCTGTGCAAAATGATAGAAATTGACCTTCTTTTTCGACATGACGAAAACAGGATTGCCGTTCTTTAAAATCCCGACTCCGTTCCTGACATTCATATTTGAGGAATTCCGATGAAAAACAGGATTGATGGTTCCGTTATAAATAAGCATCGGGCCCGATTGGGTTGCAGACTCTATATCTGTACAGTACCTGAACGATTTGGTGGAAACAACTGCATAGGTATCGTTGGCCGTACGGTAGAAAATCCCGTTAGGCTCCAAGTAAAAATTTCCTTTTCCTTTCAGGGTATCCAAAGGCTTCAGTATCCTGTAATTTTCTATGTATAAGCCTTTGGGCATGTTGTGTTCCGTAAACATCCCGCCGTTCATGGCGAATCTTAATGTCTTATTTCGTTTGTTGAGAAAACTTTTCAGATTCCGGAGACTTTGCAGGGGGCGGTTGCTTTCGTCTCTCCAGAACATTTCAGCTTTCTCCTGCGTACGGTCAACGGCACAGATGACAAACCCGGAATCAGGCCCTTTGCTTTTATAACAGGATATCAGTAGCATCAATAGGACCAAGAGCAATTGTGCATAGCGTCGCATCATCAGTTTTTTCTTAAAAGTACATAAAAAAAGACAGCTTGAAAAGCTGCCTTGATGTTGGAGACTGAGAACCTTATTTGTTCTTCAGTGCGTCTTTGATTTTGTTTTCCAGTTCTTCCGCCAGTTCCGGGTTGTCTTTCAAAACATCTTTCACGGCATCACGGCCCTGTCCGAGTTTGGTTTCCTCGTAGCTGAACCATGAACCGCTTTTCTTCACGATTCCCTGTTCCACTGCCTGGTCAAGGATTTCTCCGGTTTTGGAAACCCCTTCCCCGTACATGATGTCGAATTCCGCCTGCTTGAAAGGAGGTGCTACTTTATTTTTCACAATCTTCACCTTCACACGGCTACCGATAGCTTCGTCACCATTTTTGATCGGTGCACTGGCTTTCCTGATGTCCACCCGTACCGAAGCATAAAACTTCAGGGCATTACCACCGGTGGTCGTCTCAGGATTCCCGAACATCACCCCGATTTTTTCCCTCAGCTGGTTGATAAAGATCACCGTACATTTTGTCCTGTTGATGGTTGCCGTTAGCTTTCTCAGCGCCTGGGACATCAGACGGGCATGAAGACCCATTTTGGAATCTCCCATTTCCCCTTCAATCTCTGCTTTTGGCGTCAGGGCAGCTACAGAGTCAATGACCACGATGTCGATAGCTCCGGAACGGATCAGGTTGTCTGCAATTTCCAGCGCCTGTTCACCGTTGTCCGGCTGTGAAATGATCAGGTTTTCAAGATCGATGCCCAGTTTGGCGGCATACGTTCTGTCAAAGGCATGCTCAGCATCAATAAAGGCAGCAATTCCTCCGGCTTTCTGCGCTTCGGCAATCGCATGCAGGGTCAGCGTTGTCTTACCTGAGGATTCCGGTCCGTAGATCTCGATGATCCTTCCTCTCGGGTATCCTCCGATGCCCAAGGCAATGTCAATCCCCAGGGATCCTGAAGGAATGACCTCGATATTCGTATCTACAGAACTGTCGCCCAAAGTCATTACGGTTCCTTTTCCATACGTTTTATCTAACTTGTCCAGCACCAGTGAAAGTGCTTTTTTCTTGTCTTCTATATTACTCATCTGTCTTTTAATATCTGAATCAAATTTACGAAAAATTAACGTCAGAAACTAATATTATCTACCACTAAATGCTGTTTTGCTAGTTAAAAAAAACATAAAATTAAAACCGTTTTTCACATGTACCGGAAGGCAGCTTACAGGTTCATTTACAGCTGCCAAAAAAGGTGTTTCCATGACTTTTTCCTCCTCCCCGGATGCTGTTTTTACGGAGCTGATTCCCGCTATTCGCTCATACTCCTCGCGCCGCTGCTTTTTCCGGCGCCTGCTGTGGGGTAACTGCTGCTATCGGGGCTAGGAGAAAGGCTCTTGCAATACCAAGATCCCATAAATCTGACCTGCAGGATTTCTTACGCCATTTAGAAGAAATATCATTTCCTGAAATTAAAAAACTGTGATAATCAAAAGCATCGAAATTTAACAGATTTGATCAGATCTGTGTAATCACCGCACTCTGCGGGAGTTTATCTCTCGGATAAATACTTACATAAGAACCCCGAGCTGTTAAATGCAGAGGGTGTTGGAAAACGCAACGGCGCAAAGGATTGTGAATGTTTGTATGGGGTATAAGGCGCAAAGATTTCATCGAAGATGAAATTGAGTACCGTTTACTTTGATTGTAAAACTGGGATTGTAATGCAGACCGCCTGATTCAGCAGCTTTAAAATCAGCAGCATCAAGATTTTACTCTGTCAGACTGCCTTCGCCTTAAAAACGCTGCCTTTTCCTGATTCTTTGCACCGTTGCATTCTCTAACAGTACACTCAGATAAAAAAACATAAAGCAGCAAAGATTTGTTACCTGTTTTTATAATTAAAAGCGAATTTTTATATACGCTCGCAGATTAAGCGGATCCCGCAGATTTATTTTTATTGGATAGTAGGATCTGCATAATCACCCTAATTTGCGGGAGTTGATCTTTCTTAAATCAAAAGGGTGTAAAAAATCAGCACGATAAAAATTTGGCTTTGTCAAATTCCCTGCGTCTTAAAAACATTGTCTTTTCCTGATTCTTTGCGCCGTTGCATTTCTCTAACAGCACATTCAGATCAAAAATATAAAGCAGCAAAGATATTTTATCTGTTTTTATAATTAAAAGCGAATTTTGATATGCGCTCGCAGATTAAGCAGATCCTGCAGATTTATTTTTATTGGATAGTAAGATCTGTATAATCACCATAATCTGCGGGAGTTGATTTTTTGAAAATCAAACAGGCCGTAAAAATCAACACGATAAAAATTTGGCTCTGCCAAATTCCTTGCGTCTTAAAAACATCACATCTTCCCGTTTCTTTGCGCCGTTGCGTTTTCCAACAGCAGACCCTCATAGATTTAATCAGATCTGCGCAATCACCCTAATCTGTGGGAGTTTATATTTCGGGTAAAATCAAGCAGGCGTCTTAAAAACATCACATTTTCCTGATTCTTTGTGTCATTGCGTTTTTCCGATACGATCAGCTTAAGGTAATGCCAGATCAGTGGAAATTCGATTGTTCCGTAATGCCCAGGTAATCCTGCAGCACCTTCGTCTGGTCTTTATCCCCTTTTGCAATCCGGGCGTTCCGGCTAACCGTGCGGTCATAGATCCGGTTGATAAAACGTTTGGCCAGCGGGAACATTTTCCGGCCGGAAACTTCCGGGATCTGCAGTCTACGGCATACTGCATCATCCAGCAGGAACCAGGTACAGCATATATGAAGGTAACGGAGGTTTTTTCTCTGAAAGGTATATTTCAGGATGGGGTTCTGCAGCGATTCGTCGAGCAGGGAATGGGCGAGCAGAACGGAATCCTGGTCAGCCGGCGGCTGGATGGAGGTCCATAAGTGAAAATATTCGGTCGCCTGTTTTTTGTTGTCAGCCAGAAGGTCCTGGGGAATGCCCAGCAGGTAGCCCACATATTTCCAGAGGTGGAATAGCCCTTTTTCCTCTTCTTCAGAAAAAGTATTTCCCAGCTTATGGAGACTGTGCATGAAAACCAGGCTGAAACCGGTATAGGTGGCTATCATATCCCAGGAATTGATCGGTTCGCCCCAGGTCTCCGTATCCCAGTCACTGATATGTTTCCTGATGGAAAGCCGGGCATAGGAATGGATCAGCCGGGTCTTTATGGCAAATTCATATCCTTTATGATGGATGTCCAGTGCATTGTACCGGGTAACGTTTACCCAGAAATCCAGTGTTTCAGAAAGTCTTTTTACCGCTCCTTTCTTCAAGGCTCCGGTAGCGATCAGGGGTTTATTGAGATAGGCAAAATCGTAGCCGCCCATCAGACAGTAATCACGGAGGGAAATAAGCGCATCCAGATTGCTTCTCATACACAGTTCCGCTCCTTTTCTTAGCAGATTATGATCAACCCATCCGGGAACGTGCTCCGTCTGGAGGAAAAGCTGTCTTACACTCTCCGGTACATCAGCTCCTTCCGGAACGCCGTGCCGGATATACTGTTCCATTTCCTTTGAGGCTTCATGGAAACCTTTGGCAAAATAGACATCGCGTACCACCTGGTCCCCGGTCTCATCAACCTGGTAATAGTACGGTGCAAATCTGCTGAAATTCTTAAAGCTCAGCTCCGCTCCGGAAAAGTCGGTGAGAAGTTTCCCGTTTCCGATGCTCCAGAAATCCCTGAAATGCGGAGCATCCTTATACCTTGGCTGCAATATTTTTCTTTCCATTCTTCATAAAGGTACAGGTTTTATGCCGTAAGGAAAAGATGAGATTGATCAGGAGCATGATAACAGGAGACAGCATGTTGAGGAATGAGTCAGATCATTCCCATTCAAAGCTTTTTTCAGGAGTTCCGTGCTGTTTATGAACTTCGTTTCCGAGAGGATATTTTTCCGGTGCATACGCTCTACAGGCGGCACGCTTGAGGTCCGCTGACTCCGTTTCTGCTCCGGA
>NZ_CAJYMO010000005.1 GCF_913776365.1 uncultured Chryseobacterium sp.
TCTCCCACTTCGTGATGGCCCAGGGATCATATGTAGACTTTGAAAATCCTTTTATCACCAATTTTGAAAACCGTTTCGAGAAAAATATCGCCTTGCGTACCCACTTCGGTTACGAGAAAAACTGGGACCGTGTTTCCTTGGCGTACCGCCTGGGTTTCGAAGGCGGAATCAATGATATACTGATCCGGAATTATGACAACAACAGAGGAAACGAAGGCAATCCGCAGAATTTTGACCAGCTGAACAACCGGTCGGGGTTCTTTTTCCTTTCCCAGAAGCTCAATTTCGGAGGAAAGCTTTTTACGGATATTTCCCTGAGTCTCAATTCAAATTCTTACGGGTGGGAGCGGACTTTCCCACGCAGTGAAAACGGCAATGTCCGTTTCAGCAATCAGTGGCTGCCCAATTTCGGAATCACCTATCTCATTACAAAAGGGTTCTCCATAAGAGGAAAGATAGGGAAGGGCAATTCGGCACCGACGAATGAGGAAATCCGTTCCTCCGACCAGCAGTTCAATGCAGCTCTTCATCCGGAATATGGCTGGAACCGGGAAATCGGGATCAGGAAACAGTTTGGAAATTCGGTCTTTATCGAAGGCAGCTATTTTGATTTCAATATGAAAGATGCCATTGTCAGAAGGCAGAATGAAGCCGGACAGGAATATTTCGTCAATTCCGGGGAAACATCGCAGCGGGGTCTGGAAGTACTGGTAGAATCCGGGAGATTCAATCTCAGAAACAATTTTCTCAGCCACCTGAAATTCAGGTTTGCAGGCAGCTTTTATAATTTCTCCTTTGAAAATTACCGCCAGAATAACAGCGATTTTTCAGGGAATGGCCTGACCGGGGTTCCGAAGACCAGCATCAGCAGCCTCGTCAACTTTACGTTTTTCAGGAAGCTGGCCGTAGATTATTCTCACTTCTATACATCGAAGCTTCCGTTGAATGATGCCAATTCCGTATGGTCGGAGCCCAGCCTGGTCGGGAACATCCAGTTCAGGTTTCCGGTAGATTTTGATAAAACAAGGGTAAACCTGTACTTGCAGATTCAGAACCTGTACAATGAAGATTATGTTTTAGGATTCGATATCAATGCCTTCGGAAACCGCTATTACAACCCGGCTGCAAAAAGGAATTTTATCTTCGGGGTGAAAGTTGATTTTTAACGGTAAATCGATAAAAGACAGTGCAGCCTGTCACTGAGGGTCAATTACACATCAGTCATATAAGATGTACAAAACCCCTGAAATAGCGGAGCACACATCAGATTAGAAAGAATCAGAGATTTCCATTGAAAATACCCTGCCAGATTATTTCTTGCGTTATTAAAGATCTGCGAAATCTTAAAAAGACCTGCACGGGATATGACGTTTATGACTTAGCAATAATATCCTTTACAATCATTTTTGCATGGATCCTGGAGTTTTCGATAAACCAGAGATGGGTATCTTTTCCGCCGCAGACGACACCGGCAAGATAGAGGTTTTCCACATTGGTTTCCATCGTCTCCGGATTATACAACGGGTTCAGGCATTCACCCTGAAGCTCGATTCCTGAATTCCTGAGAAAATCAAAATCGGGAAGGTAACCGGTCATGGCCAGGACAAAATCATTTTCGATTTCATGGAGGTCCCCCTTATCATCCCTGAATACAACGGAATGTTCCCTGATCTCCGTCAGTTCAGCCTGAAAAAAGGCTTTGATGCTTCCTTCGGAAATCCGGTTTTCGATGTCCGGCTTCACCCAGTATTTTACATGGTCTGAAATTCCGGAATGGCGGATAATCATGGTGACATCAGCACCTTTACGGTACGTTTCAAGGGCAGCATCCACCGCGGAATTGCTGGATCCCACTACAACGATTTTCTGCCGCGCGTACGGGTAAGGTTCCGTATAATAATGTTTTACTTTAGGCAGGTCTTCCCCAGGGATATCCATCCGGTTTGGCAGGTCATAAAATCCTGTGGAGATAATGATGTTTTTTGCCCGGTACTTATTTTTGTTGGTGGTTACGGTAAAAATACCTTCCTTCTTATCAATCTTCTCTGCTTTTTCATAGAGGTGGATGTTGAGATTGCGCTGCCGGGCAATTCCCTGGTAATATTCCAGCGCTTCCTGCCTTCCGGGCTTCGGTGCTGTGGAAATAAACGGGATGTTATCAATCTCCAGCTTTTCAGCAGTTGAAAAAAACCTCATATACAGCGGGTAATTGTATAATGAATTTACGATGGTTCCTTTTTCTATGATAAGATAGCTCAGGGTATGGTGGTGGGCTTCGAGGGCGCAGTTTAAACCGATCGGCCCGCCGCCGATGATGAGAAGGTCAAGAATTTCCATATTGCAAATGTACTTAAAAAAGCTTCATATGATATACAGCATGCAAACAGGAAGCCAGCATGACTGAGATGCGTCACCGGTTTTCATCATCGGAACTGGCACTTATTTTGTGGTAGTACGGCCAACAAGAGTAAGCATGAAAAAAGTTTTTGTCTCCTTTCTTATCTTAGCCGCGGTCAGCTGTAAGAAAAATCCTGAGAAATTCGTCAATGATATATCAGATTCCACGCAGAAAGACCAGGCATCATCGCCGGCGAGTAAAGAAAAGGTCCTGAAAAAGGAAGAAAGTCTGAAAAAAAACAATGAGGCCGTCATCCAGCTGCTTCATGATAAAAATTACCGCAGACTTGCCGGTTATATCCATCCTGAAAAGGGGGTCCGCTTCTCTATGTATGCTTACGTAAATCCTGAAGAAGACAAAGTATTTTCCGCATCCGATTTTCTAAAATATCTTCCTGCAAAAACCCTGTTCACCTGGGGGGCGATGGACGGTTCAGGAGATCTTTACAGAGCCACGCTGAACCGGTATCTTTCGGACTGGGTGTATGCGAAGGATTTTACCGCTGCCCAGGTGTCACTGGATGAGTTCCAGGGAAAAGGGAATTCGCTGAATAACCTGAAACAGGTTTATCCCAAAGCGGATTTTACCGAGAATTTTATCAAAGGCTCAGCGGGTAATTCTGAAATGGACTGGAAATGTCTCCGCCTGGTTTTTGAGGAATTCCAGGGAAAATATTACCTGGTAGGAATCATCAATGACCAGTGGACGATCTGAGGACCGGATACGGTCTGCAAAAAGGTGTCACCGGCATCAGGTTTCTTACAGTGCATTTTAATAGTATGTCCCTGAATCAGCTGATCTGATCTAATATTTCCGCCAGTTTTGCGGTCAGGCTTTTCCGGGAAAACCGTTCTATGCTCCCTTTATTTTCAGTGAGTGTGCCATTTTTCCAGATCTCAAACCTTTCCAGGATAAAACCGGTAATTTTTCCGGTGTCCTGATAGCTGAAATGTTTTCCTGCTTTTGTCTCATTGAGAATGGTCGCAACATCCGCATCACGCGGCCCGAAAGAAATGATTTGTTTTCCCGTTGCCAGATATTCAAAAATCTTTCCGGGTATGATTCCTCTGGAACTGTCATTGGGGAAATTGGTGATCAGCAGAAGTGTAGAATCCCGCATCTCTTCCACCGCGCGATCATGTGAAAGATAGCCCAAATCCACCATATGGTTTTTCAGGCTCGAATGCTTTATTGACTCCATGATTTTATCATCCACTCTTCCTGCAAATTTCAGGACGAAGTTTTCTGCAAAATCCGCATTTGTACGGATCAGTTCATCAAGTGCCGTCCAGAGGACTTCCGGGTTTCTCAGCTGTTCCAGTACCCCGATGTAACTCAGGGTAAATTTTGGATTCCGGTTCTGTGCTGTGGAATCCACTGCCGGAATAGTTTCATCGAATCCATTGGTAATGCAGATGGCATTGGCTCCGTTTTTCCTGAAGTTCTCCGCATCGGTATAACTTGTCGCAAGGGTAAAGTCTGCATTTTTAAAGACCTCACTTTCCATCCTGCGGTGCTTCTTATCTGACCGCCGGGTAAGCTTCAGATGTTTGTAATAGGAAATTTCCGTCCATGGGTCGCGGAAATCGGCAATCCATTTCAGGCCCGGCATTTTATTCTTCAATCCCAGACCGATAAGATGGAGCGAGTGGGGCGGTCCGGAGGTGACGATAACATTGATATGATTATCCCTGAGGTATTTTTCAAGAAATGCAACGGAAGGCTTCACCCAGAACACCCGCGCATCAGGAATGAAAAAGTTTCCTCTCACCCAGATGGACAACCGCGATTTCCAGCTCTGGTTCTTTCCGACATCAAACTGTCCGGCCTTGAATTTTTTGTTGCTTTTATTGAGCTTCTCCGCCAGCTGATAAGGTTCCCAGATGGGAGTTTTTACCGTTTCAATGCCTTCCGGAACCTCTTTCATCAGGCTTTCGTCAAGCAGGGGATAGCTTGGGTTTTCAGGGGTATAAATAACAGGTGCCCAGCCGTTCTCCGGCAGGTACTTGGCAAACTTCAGCCATCTTTGAACGCCTGGGCCTCCCGCAGGAGGCCAGTAGTAGGTGATGATGAGTATTTTTTTCTGTGGAGTCATTGATATGTTAATTTTCACCGCAAAAGATTTATATTCTCTATTTTCTGAGTTTAAATTCTTTTTCCAAAGCTTTATGATAAACAATTTCTGCCAATACTGCGTCCGAAATCTTATGAACCTCAATGTAGGCTCCATCAATACGACAGGTCAGGTCCGCTATATATTTTTGAGTAATCATCAATATATCGCTTTTTCACGCTTTTGAATTTCTATGATTCAACCGGTTTTCTTTCGTCTCTTTTGCGGTACAAGAAAAATATCCCGAGTCCGCTCAAAAGGATAAACAACCCGAAACAGAGTAAAGAAATCCATTTCCCGGTTTCAATGACCTGCGGTTCAAAGATCATCCTGAGGGTGTGGCTTCCTGCCGGAACATGTACGGCACGCAGCAGATAGTCGGCTTTGATGTAAGGAACTTCTTTGTCATCCACAAACATTTTCCATCCGTGAGGATAGTAGATTTCCGAGAAAACGGCCAGCTGCGGCGTTTTCGACTGGGATTTAAACTCCAGTTCGTTCGGTTGGTATCGGATAAGGTTAATATAAGCCGCCGGGTCTGCCTGAACCGGCTTTCCGTCAAAATATTTTTTATCGGAAGCGGCTACCACGGCTGTTGTCTTGCTGTTGATCACTCCGATGGCCTTGATTTCCTGATCTGGCGAGTCCGCGAATTTGATATCGCTCACAAACCAGGCATTTCCGTTGGCTTTGGGATTGGGAACGGCCTGTGGTTTTTCCGGTCCGCCGACTACCCAGTATTTGGCGTTGAGCAGGTTCAGGATATTCGGAACCTTTACGGAATCCATCGTCTGGAAATATTCGTTAATGACATCATCATATCTTCTCAGCTTCACGGCATGATAGCCCCCGATGGAAGATTTAAAATAAGAAGTATTGGTTTCACTGAAGGTACCCAGGATGTTATTGAATATCCTGTAATGGGTTTTGTCTTTTTCGGCGATGGTTTCCAGGGTTTTATTCACTTCAACATTGGCCAGAATAGACCCCAGATTCGGATTCTCCTGCGCTTTTTCTAACAGCCGTTCGGATTTCTCGGTCTGAAACGGATTTTCAGCAAAGACTTTATCCACATAATTTTCATCATTCAGATACCTTCTGTTTACCGTCCATAGGTCAAAGAGACTGACGGCCCCGATCACAATCAGTGCCACATTCTGGCTGAGCTTTTCTTTCAGGCTCAGAAATAATACACCGGCAGCGATTGCTACATAGAGGAAAGCCTTAATGGCATCTGCTCTGAAGAGCTTGAAGCGTTCATCTACCAGATAATCCAGCAGGAAAGGAGGAAGGTAATTTTTTTCATTCTCCGTGTGGAAGCCCAGCAATGACTTTCCGAAAACCAGGAGAATCAGGACCAGTCCCAAAGTTCCGCCGCTTACGTAGAGCAGGATTTTTTTCTTATACTCTTCTGTCAGTTCGGATTCCTTAAAGAACCGGTACAGTCCGAGAATGGCAATCAGCGGGAAGAGCAATTCCACAACGACAAGGATTGAAGACGGTGCCCTGAATTTATTGTAAAACGGTACGAAATCGATAAAGAAATCAGACAGCGGCATAAAGTTGCTTCCCCAGGCCAGGAAGATGGTGAGCAGGGAAGCCCCCAGAATCCAGTACCGGTATTTTTTCGAAGCAAGGAAAAAGCCCATTACGGCAAGAAAGCAGACAATCGCTCCCTGGTAAGCCGGTCCGGAAGTTCCCGGCTGGTCGCCCCAGTAGGTGAGGTTCCCGAATCCCTGGGAAATCCTGTCCATCTCTGCCTGTGAACCTACGTTTTCCTGTACCAGCTCCTGTACTCTGTTCATCATTTCCTTTCCTTCAGGCTCCTGGCTTCCGCCGCCCATCAGTCTCGGGATAAAAAGGTTCAGGGTTTCCAGTTTACCGTAGCTCCACATCAGCATGCTTTCCTTATCCATTCCTGAGGTGCCTCCGGTATGGCTGTCATTTGTCAGGATCTGTTTTCCGCGGACGGTTTCTTTAACATATTCCGAATTGGCCATGATGCGCTGGGAATTCATTCCTACCCCGATGATGCATGAAGCGGCAACAATACCGCTGGAGATCAAGAAATGCCTTACGGTGATCTTTTTCTGAATCGCTCTTACCAGCTCTGATACAAATAAAAAGCCCAGAGCCAGGAACAGGTAATAGGTCATCTGCGGATGGTTGGCTGCAATCTGGAGTCCCATGAAGAGGGTGGTGACAATGAATCCCCAGATATACTGTTTCCGGATGTAGACCAGAAGGATGCCTGCCAGCAGCGGCGCAAAATACTCAATGGTATTGACTTTCCCGTTATGTCCTGCGGCAATTGCGATATAGAAATAAGTGGACAGTCCGAAGAAGGTGGCACCCAGCAGGGCATACTTCCAGTTTCTTACCGCCACCATTCCCAGCAGGAAAAATCCGCCGAACAGCAAAAACAGGTAATTCACCGGCCTCGGCAGGATATTGAGCTTCGAATCGATCTGCTTGATGATGTCTCCCCGGAACTGGCTTCCCATCTGGTAGGTCGGCATTCCGCCGAACATCGAATCGCTCCAGTAGGTTTCTTTATCGGTAGCGGCCCGGTAATCGAGGAGTTCTTTTGCACCTCCCCTGTATTGTACGATATCGTGCTGGAACAGCTGCTTACCGCTGAGGACAGGATTGGCATAAACGAAAGCAAGAAGGACAAAAACGACCAGACTTGCCAGAATGAAAACCAGGTTTTTATTTTTCTTAAGCATAGATATTTAATTTGAGAACCCTTTCATCGTTTCAAACGATGAAAGGGTTAATTGGGCTATTTAATTTATTTTTTATCTTCTTTTACTTCTTCGTAATCCACGGTTTCGGCATCCCAGTGGATCTTTTTACCGGTGGTGTCCGGATTTCTGATATCCTGCCGGTGCCCGGTGTCGGGATCTTTAGGGCCGAACATATAGTTGTGAAAGGTTTTAAAGAAAATCCTCTTTAAAATATTCCATACAAAATAGATAATGATCGTGATGAGTACGAACTCAAAAATATACTTCATAATCGGTAAATGGTTTACAGGTTCAAGGAGTAGCGCTCATGGTGTTAGCCAGGTAATATTCTCAAACGCTATAAAGCGGTCTTCTTTACTTTGCCGAAGGGTTTACCATCACTGAAGAGTTGGAAACGCTCTTCATCGACTGGGATTCTTTGGCATTGGAGATGGTCTCGATCTGAGTGGTCTTTACGGAAATGTTCTGGTTTTTGATCCATCCCGTATTCTGGTCAAACTTGATGCTTCCGTTCTGCGCCAGTTCGCTGCTCATGCTGTGGGTAATTTCCCCCTGTTTCTGTTTTTCTTCTTTTTTAGGGATGCCGCCGGTTACGGAAATCTCCGCAATTCCGTTTCCTACGCTTTTAAGGATGTAATTGGAGGTTACTTTTATTTTACCCTGTGCGTCGGCATTTTCGCTGCTGCTCCATTTTTCCCCGATTTTCACTCCTTTTTTAGGGATGATCGTCAGGTTCTTAGTAAACTGGTCTTTTAGCACTTTTTCATTAAAGCTTTCTTTCAGGCTGGCCACTACACTGGCTTTCTGGTTGGCATCTTTGATGAGTGTTCCTACGGAATTGGCCACTTTGGTATAGATGGCATCGAAACCGGTAATGGAAATCACATTTCCTTTGGTATCCATCTTCATGTTCAGTTTGTTCCCGGTAAGGGCACGGTTGATGTTCCATATCATTTTCAGGTCATCTTCTTTCGGGATCGGGAGCTTGGTATCCACTACGATGGTTTTTCCGTCTGCAGACTGGGAGTTCCTTTTAGCAATCAGATTCAGGGTAATGTCATACACATTTCCTTTGATATCGTTCACCGTGAAAGACATTTCGTCTGTGGATTCGCTGGTTCCGTTCAGGGTCTTTCCTTTAGGGTCGGTCATGGTCTTCGTATCCCTCTGATAGGTAGTCAGCGGGTAGGTCTTTCCTTTTTCCAGTTTGAAGGTCTGGGTGTAAATCCCTGCGGAGTCTTTGATCGCCGGGTTGGCTTCCACTTTGGCAACCGAATCGGCCGGAACTTCCACCGTAATGGTTTTTCCTGTTTTAGGATCTACTTTGGTAATTTTCGCCGTTTCTTTTTTATTGCATGAAACCAGGGCTATGGTTGATATAAGCGCTATCGCAGCTATGTTTTTCATCTGAATTCTTTAAATTGTACTTCTTTTCTTTTGCCAGAACCTGCGTTCCGGACTTTTTTTGCCTTAGGGTTTATTTGCCTGCCGTTTTCTGGCGGACCGCTTCATACAGAATCGCTCCGCAGGCTACGGAAACGTTCAGTGACTGGGTTTTTCCTTCAATCGGAAGCTTTATTTTTTCGTCGGCATGGTGCAGGACTTCTTTGGAGATCCCGGTTTCCTCATTTCCCATCACGATGGCACATGGCTCCCTGAAATCTACTTCATAGATTAGCTTCTGGGCTTTTTCACTTGCTGCGAAGACGGAAATTCCGCTTTGCTGCAGGAAATCCACCACATGGGCCAGGTTGTTTTCCTTGCATATTTTGATATTATAGATTCCGCCGGCAGAGGTTTTTATGGCATCGGAGTTGATGGGAGCTGCACCTTTTTCAGGAATAATCACCGCGTCTACCCCCACGCATTCAGCGGTACGGCAGATGGCACCGAAGTTCCTTACGTCGGTCAGCCTGTCGAGGATCAGCAGGAACGGGGTCTTTCCTTCCTCAAACAGCTGAGGTACGATATCCTCAATTTTATGAAAGGGAACATCTGAAATGAAGGCCACCACGCCCTGGTGGTTTTTCCGGGTAAAACGGTTCAGTTTTTCTACCGGAACATAATTGGGACGGATCTTATTTTTCGCTAAAACAGCTTTTAGTTCAGCATAAATATCTCCCTGTAAAGCATTTTGCACGAATACTTTGTCAATTGTTTTTCCTGCTTCAATAGCTTCGATTACGGGACGCAGCCCGAAAATAAAATCGTCTTTCATGAATTGTTTAAAGTTTTAAATATGATGAATTGTCAATGGCTAATTTTACAAAGTAAGTCAATTTATGATATTTCCGGATGCAACATTGACCTGCAGAGCAAAATTAAGTATTGGCTATCTTCCTTTTTCTCCTAAAATGGCCCTCTTCTGAGCCATGGTATAGCCATAATGCAGGCATTCATGCATATTATTGAAAATAATGGCATCCTGAATGCTTTTCAGGTCCATTCCGAAACTCGTGGTGTATGGCGTATAGTCTGAAAAGAAATCGCTGTCATAATCCTTCATCAGGATCTTTGAAGTCTCCGTCAGGAGGAACTCAAGGTCTTCCACTTCGGATTTCTGTACATTCAGGTTGGGCATTGTCCCTTTTTTGTAGGTTTCGATCCAGTATTTGTCAATCCGGAACGGGTTTCCGCTAAGGTAGTAATGCAGCAGCTGCTGGGTGGCCACCGTATGGGCAATATTCCAGTAGATGTTGTTGTTGAAACCGTCGGGAATCAGCAGCAGATCTTCATGGGAAGTATTCTGAAGGATATCCAGAAGGTTTTTCCGAACCTGACGGTGGGCTTGAAAATGATAGTTCATTTTGCAAAATTTTAATCACCAAAAATAGTTTAATAAACTGGAAACGACAATTTTTAAATACGGAATGGAAATAAATTAATATTTTTTTATGAAAAAAGGCAGGATAACCGGGCTGATCCCTGTCCTGACGGATTTTTCAATCTCTTACCGATCCCGGAATATTTAACAAATTTTAACTCAAAAATGGCATTAATTGTGTTGATTTATGCAAGGAATTATTGGAAATTTACCCATTATTTAAATCAACATATGTCAGAGATCAATCAGGCTGAAGATATCCGTCAGCTGACCGAACAGGTAAGAGAAGCCAATCACTATTTTTCACGTCTCCGTCAGGAAATCGGTAAAGTTATCATCGGGCAGGAATATATGATCGACCGGCTTCTGGTAGGCTTATTAGGGAATGGGCATATCCTGCTTGAGGGTGTTCCCGGGCTTGCCAAAACCCTGGCGATAAAAACCCTGGCTGACGCTGTAAACGGACAGTTTTCAAGAATACAGTTTACGCCGGACCTGTTGCCTGCCGATGTGGTGGGAACCATGATTTACAATATTAAAGATAATGATTTTACCATAAAAAGAGGTCCCGTATTTGCCAATTTCGTGCTGGCGGACGAGATCAACCGGGCACCGGCAAAGGTACAGTCGGCTCTGTTGGAAGTTATGCAGGAAAAGCAGGTAACCATCGGTGATGAAACCATGAAGCTGCCGAAGCCTTTCCTGGTACTGGCTACCCAGAACCCGATCGACCAGGAAGGTACTTATCTGCTTCCGGAAGCCCAGAGCGACCGTTTTATGCTGAAATGTACCATAGGTTATCCCGAGTTTGAAGATGAGAGAACCGTCATGAGAATGGTTTCCACTTCGCATCAGCCCGAAGTGAAACCGGTAATCGACCTTCAGCATATCGTGGAAGCAAAATTACTGATCAACCAGATTTATCTTGATGAAAAGATCGAAAAATACATCCTTGATATGGTGTTTGCTACCCGCTATCCTGAAAATTACGGTTTATCTGAACTGAAGAATTATATCGGTTTCGGGGCTTCACCAAGAGCGTCCATCAACCTGGCTATTGCGTCAAGGGCATATGCTTTCCTGAGAGGAAGAGCCTTTGTGATTCCTGAGGATGTAAAATCGCTGGCAAAAGATGTGTTGAGGCACAGAATCGGTCTTACTTTCGAGGCGGAGGCTGAAAATATGACCACGGAAGAAATCATCAGCAGGATCCTGTCGAAAATCCAGGCACCCTGAAAAGTAAATGTAACAATGTAACAATGTAACAATATACTGATGTGCCGGTGTGCCGGTTTAACAATGTAATCATCCGGCAATGTAACAATGCATGGTGTGTTTATAAAAGTATGGGATGCAGCTGTATCGTATTGAATTATGGAAATAAAAGATATTGTAAAAAAAGTCAAGCAGATTGAAATCCGTACCCGGAAAAGGACGGAGGCTTCTCTGATGGGACAATATCACAGTGCCTTTAAAGGACAGGGGATGACGTTCTCCGAGGTCAGGCAGTATCAGTTTGGGGATGAGATCCGGAGAATCGACTGGAATAAGACGGCAAGGTTCCGGGAACCTTTCGTAAAGGTGATGGAAGAGGAACGCGAGCTGACCATGATGCTGGTTGTTGATATTTCCGCTTCTATGGATTACGGAACCAAAGGCCAGCTGAAGAGGGAATATGTTGCCGAAATTGCTGCCAGTTTAGGTTTTTCGGCTGCCGGCAATAATGACAAGGTCGGATTAATCCTATTTGCGGACAAAGTTTATAAGGTAGTGCCTCCTCAGAAGGGCAGGAAGCATATTTTATCCATTATCAGCAATATCCTTACTGCAGATTATGTTCCCGCCGAATCTAAACTGGATAAAGCACTGGAATATATGATGGGCATTTTCAAAAGGAAGTCGCTGGTTTTTGTTTTTTCGGATTTTGAAGATGAATATGATGCTAAGATGCTGAGGATTGCCTCAAAAAAACACCAGTTGCTGGGCATGCGGGTGTATGATGAAAAGGATAATGAAATTCCGGATGTAGGCTATGCCCTGCTGTATGATGCGGAATCCGGAAAACAGGTCTGGGCCCATACGTCCAATGCCAGGTGGAGATATACCTTTGCCGAAGCCCAGAAGCAGAAAGTAAAGGCGCTGGAGGAAGATTTTGCCAACAGTTCGGCTGGCTTTATGAACATTAATACGGGAGCGGATTATTCCAGGCTGCTGTATAATTATTTTCAGAAGAAATAAAAATAATCTTTCAGTCAGCCATATGACAGTACCGCAGCAGTTATAGTTACAGCAAAATAAATAAAAATACAGGCTCCGGCCGAAATTGACAGAGGACTTTGAAAAAATTACTATTCATATTTTGTTTTTTGATCTGTGCACAGGCATTCTCACAGATTCTTTCTTCAAGCATTGAGAAAAAAACCATTGCTTTGGGCGAGGTAAACCATATCGTCATAACAATCAATAATCTTCAGGACGGCAAAGTTTCTGCAGCGCCCGAAAACGAGCTGCTGCCGTTTCATTTTGAGGAAATCAAAGACAGCATTGCACAAACTCCGGATGTATATTACAGGAGAATTGAGTTTACGGTTTTTGATGAGGGGAAATTTACCATTCCTGAACTTGAATTTAAGGTAGCCGGCAAAATACTCAAAACCATTCCTTACGAAATCGACGTGATCAATACGGCGCAGAAAACAGACCAGATCAATGACATCATGAACAACAAAGGGGTAAAGCTGGAAGTAACGGATTACTGGGAGCTTTACAAGTTTTATATCCTGGCAGGAATTGCACTCATCGCCCTTATTGTTGCCATCATTATGTTTGTCAGGTACGGAAGGAAGCCGAAGGATTCACCGGTGGTTACCACCAATCAGGCCCTGAAGGATCTTGATTCCCTGAAAAAGAAAAAGTATGTAGAAAACGGCAATTACCGTTCATTTTACGTTGAGCTGATTGATATTTCAAGAAAATTCATTACAAGACAATACCGTTTGCCTGCCGATGTGCTGCTTACGGATGACCTGATCGATCTGATCAGGAAAAACAATACCATTTCTCAGGAAAATGAAAGGGTAGTGGAAGACGTCTTTACGAGAGGTGACCTCGTAAAATTTGCCAAGACCTTCCCGGACCAGCAGACCATGGAAAAAGATTTTGCCGATATCCGGAATTTTGTGAAAAGATCTTCCAAGGATCTGGAATTTGAAAACCTCAGGAAAGATGTTTGATTTTGAATTGTACAGTCCGTGGTTTTTACTCCTGTTCCTGCTGTTTGTTCCCTTGCTGATAAGAGATTTGAGCAGCCGGAAAAAGAAAGGCATCAGGGTTCCGACGGTTAAGAATATGGGAGAAAGCGGAGGGATCCGTGTGGTGATGTTTCTGCTTAAAATATCCAAGTATGTTATCCTTTCTGCCCTGATTATTGCCATGGCCAGGCCCAGAACGTTTACCATTTCCCAGGACCGGGATGATACAAAAGGGATAGACATTATGCTTTCAGTTGATGTCTCCCTGAGTATGCTGGCCAAGGATCTTTCGCCGGACCGTCTTACCGCACTGAAGGACATTGCTGTGAAATTCGTGCAGAAAAGACCGAATGACCGCATTGGCCTGGTGGCCTATTCCGGGGAAGCTTTTACAAAAGTTCCGGTAACATCAGACCACCAGGTGGTTATTGATGAACTGCAGAATCTCAACCCGCTGGAGCTACAGCCCGGTACCGCGATCGGGGAAGGGCTTTCGGTAGCCGTGAACCACCTCAAAAACAGCAAAGCGAAAAGCAAAATTATCATTTTAATGACCGATGGGGTGAATACGATTGAAAATGCGATGCCGCCAGCCATTGCCGCGGAACTGGCTAAAAATAACAACATAAAAGTGTACAGCATCGGTATCGGAACCAACGGTTACGCACTGATGCCTACACAGACCGACATATTCGGGGATCTGGTCTTTACGGAAACAGAAGTGAAAATTGATGAACCGGTTCTGCGGGAAATCGCCCAGATGACCGGCGGCCAGTACTTCAGGGCTACCTCAAACAGCAGCCTGGAAGAAGTATACGACCAGATCAACCAGCTGGAAAAAACCGATGTCAAGGTTTCAAAACTGTATAATTATAAAGAATACTTTAAGCTCTTCCTGTGGATTGCATTGGGAATGCTGGTGATAGACGCGCTGCTGAGATGGGTATTATATAAAATGGTAAACTGATGGAATGGTATTTAGGAAATTATTGGTATCTGTTATTGCTGCTGCTGTTGCCGCTGCTGGCCGTTTTTCTCGTCCGTTACCTGAAGTGGAAAAACCGGAAGCAGGAGCTTTTTGCTGAAAGCAGGTTCCATGAACAGCTGTTTGAAAAAAGATCGGGGTTTACGAAATTTTTTCCCTTGTTATATCTGTTGGGAACGCTTTTTCTGATTTTTTCCATCATCGATTTACTGAGCGGTTCCGAAGAAGTAAAGTCCAGCCAGAAACTGAATAATGTGATCTTCCTGCTGGATGTTTCCAATTCAATGAATGCGGAAGATATCAGCCCGAGCCGGTTGGGAGAAGCCAAAAACCTGATGATCCAGACCATGCAGAAAATGACGAATGATAAAGTGGGCATCGTTATTTTTGCAGGCCAGGCCACTTCCATCATGCCTCTGACTACCGACTATACTTCTGCCGAGACCTACATCAGCGGTATCGAAACAAATTCAATGCAGATCCAGGGGACGGATTTTTTAAACGGTATTAAAGAAGCTGCCGAAAAATTCAGGAACGTGAGCAAAGATGCCCGGAAAGTGGTTTTGCTGAGTGACGGGGAAGATAATGAAGGAAATGACGAGGCTGATATCCGGCTTGCCAATAAGGAAGGCATTATGATTACCTCGGTAGGCATAGGTTCAGATGAAGGTGCCCCGATTCCGGAATACCAGTTCGGCCAGCTGATGGGATATAAAAGCGATATGTCCGGGCAGACCGTAGTTTCCAAAAGGCAGACGGAAGCCCTTAAAAAGATGGCCGCCGCGACCGGAGGATCATACATTGACGGTAACAACATCAACGAAGCTCCCGACATGATCATCGACGCGCTGAAAAAGAAAACCGGTTCTTCGGAAACGATGGTAAAATCCCAGAATGCGATTCATTATTACCAGTATTTCCTGGCCGTTTCCCTTTTCTTCTTTTTCCTGATCTATATTTTTAATCCGAAAAGGGATTTCAATATCTGATCGCCCGAAATCCGTGTGGTACAAGCATTTACTTTAACCCAACTTTAACAATTAAAACCCTGTTTATTAACATATAAAGGAATAATTTTGCAACTGATGAATACTAAAATCTTTTTTTTGTCGTTTATTACTGCTTTCCTGTGTTCCGGTTACCTGTCTGGCCAGGAAAACTACAGGACGCTGGTCTATGAAGGCAATGAAAAATTCAATAAAAAAGATTACGATGCTGCCTCTTCCTTTTACCTGGAGGCCATCAAAAAAAATGACAAAGATTTTACGGCTCATTACAATCTGGGAAATGCGCTTTATAAAAGCAGGAAATATGAAGAAGCCAGAGCAGAATTTGAAAAAGCGCAGCGGCTTTCACAAACCCTTGCAGACAAATCCGCAGCCCTTCATAATCTGGGAAATACGTATATGCAGCTTCAGAAGCCGGAAAAGGCTGCCGAATTTTATAAACAGTCGCTGAAACAGAATCCCTATAGCGAAGCCACACGGAAGAATTATGAAATTGCCAAGCTGAAAGACAAGGAAAACCAGCAGCAGAAGCAGCAAAAAAACAGTTCCGGTAAAGGCGGCGGCGGGAAAGACCAGCAGAAGAATGACCAGAAAGGAGGTCCTAAGGACCAGAAAGACCAGGGCCAGGGCCAGCAGAACCAGGGAAAAGGCCAGGGAAGCGACCCGGATCCTAAATCAAAGGATGAAGGAAAGATTCCCAAGGGCCTTGAAAACCAGATCCTCAATAAAGTAAGCGACAAAGAAAGAGAAACCGCCCGTAGAATTTTAAACAAGAATTCCTATTCCATGCCTGAAAGCAACGAGAAAGATTGGTAATGCAGGAGAGACTGATTCACATATTGCTTGTTTTTGCATCCGTTTTGTCTTACGGACAGGTAAATATTGCCGTAAATCCTGATAAATCAATCTATAACGGAAAAGAAATCATCAACCTGACCGTAATCCTTGAGATGAACGGCAGCGAGTATACCCAGCAGACCCCGCTCAGGTCACCCGACCTTTCAAAGTTCAATCTTATCGGCAGCGGGTCTGTGAATAACGGATATGTGGATCCCGAGACCAACACGGCAATTTCACAATATGTTACCAGGCTTGCCCTGGAACCTAAACAAAAAGGTAAGATAAAGATCGGATCTTTTCTGGTAACGGTTAACAATAAAATTTATAAAACAGAACCATTCGAGGTTTTCATCAAGGATGTCGAAAAGAAAGCCGTAGCTGCAGCTCCGTCCCGCGATATGTATCTGAATATGGAAATCGAAGACCGTGAGGTCTATCAGGACCAGCCTACCATCGCAGTATTGAAGGTATATTCCAGAAACCTGGATAATTTCCGGAAGGTTAAAAATATCCGTCTTCCGGAACAGGATAATCTGAATGTGTATCCGGTAAGTTTCAATAAGTCTGACATCAATCCCGATGATGAAGGCAATATGGCTTCACAGGTACTGGCTGTCTTTATGGTGTTCCCCAATGAAGCCGGTTATGTAGAGGTTCCCGCGGTGTCTGCATCCGTAAGCTCTTTTTCCAAAAAGGATAAAATCATTTCCAATAAGGTAAAAATCAATGTGAAAAAACTTCCTGACGGTTCTCCCGAATGTTTTACCAATGCGGTCGGGAATTTCAACGTCAGCGTAGTAAATGCCTCTAAAGAAAAGGCAGAGGTGAAGAAGCCTATGAATGTTCTGGTGAAAATAAGCGGGGAAGGAAATTTAAAAGACCTTACGCTTCCTAAAATTGCCCCTTCACCGGATTACGAAGTTTTCGCACCTAAGATTGTTTCCAAGGTAAAAGCAGGTCTCACCGGAATGAGAGGGGAGATACTGGCCAATTATGTCGTAATTCCTAAAAAGGCCGGGGAAATCGATATCAAAACAGAACATTTTGCCTTTTTTGACCCGTCTAATAAAGAATATGTTGATCTCGGACACCAGACCCTTGCCGTGAATGCCTTTTCCCATGAGCAGATCCTGGAAGCCCGTACGACGGTAGAAAAGGTAAACGAATATACGAACGACCTGCTGGAAACCGTCAATACGCCGGTGCTCAAGACGACCTCTTTCAAAGTGAAAGAAAAGAGCAAATTTCACTGGAATATCCTCTTTGTAAATATTGCTGTTCTTCTCGCGTTGGTACTGATTTACTTCCTCTTTAAAAACTGGCAGAAGAACCGCAGGGGTGCGGTACCGGAAAAGACATCCCCGCCTGTAGGATCCGTAGCGGAGACGGAAAGGGAAATCAGAGAACAGCATAAAACTGATATCAATGATTATTTCAGCTATCTGGAAAATCTGAAAGATAACCGGGAATTCGACCGGTTTTTCCAGGCTTATGACGAATTGGACGATGAGGTCAGGAACCAGTTCTCTGTATCTTCCCGTGACGAATTCAGCCGTTTTCTGAACCGTTCTTACGGACCGGCAATGGCAGCTGCATATGACCACCTGCAGCAGAAGATGCAGATGGAAAAATATGCACCGGTAAAATCTCCGGAAGAAATTGATGATCTTTTAAAATCAGTGGTCGATTTATATGCTTCGATTACTAAATAATCAATTTATTTTCATATTTTTGCGAAATTAATAATTACAGAGATGGAAATATTTGCTGATTTTTCTATTAAGGAAGTGGTTACCAGTTTCATGGTACTTTTCGCAGTGATCGATATTATCGGATCGGTTCCTATTGTGGTTACCCTTCAGCAGAAGTTCGGCCAGATAGAAGCCGGGAGAGCTTCCATTACCGCGGGAATCATCATGATGGTTTTTCTTTTTGTAGGAAATAATATCCTGAAGCTGATCGGGGTGGATGTCAACTCCTTTGCTATTGCCGGAGCCTTTGTGATTTTTGTCATTGCCCTGGAAATGATCCTGGGCATAGAAATCCATAAAACCACGGAAGTAAAGGCCGCATCTATTGTTCCTATCGCCTTTCCGCTGGTGGCGGGTGCCGGAACTTTAACGACCACCTTATCACTGAGGGCTGAATTCCATGATATTAATATTATTTTCGGGATTATTCTCAACACAATTTTCGTATATTTGGTGCTGAAATCAGCGAAGTGGCTGGAGAAGAAAATGGGGGAAGCAACCCTTGCCGTCCTGCAGAAAGTTTTCGGAATCATCCTCCTTGCGATTTCCATCAAGCTGTTTACGGCAAACTTTGCCCAGCTCGTTAAAACCTATATTAATTTTTAAGCATCATGCAGAAGTTTTATAAAGTATTTTTAGTTGTGTTTATCGTTTTTACTGCCATCAACCTTTATGCTGTGGACTGGCAGTCCGATATCTTATCGGAAGATAACCTGAAGTTTGTATTCTCAGCGCTTTCCGCTGTACTTGGCCTGATCTTACTTTTCGTAATGAACACCTGGAGTAAAATCGGAGTTAGGAAGTAATAAATAAGAAATATACCTCAAAAGCCTTTTCATTGCAAAAGGCTTTTTCTGTTTTTATGCTTTATCCCTTTTTGCAAGCCCGGTTATATCCCCTGATATACAGATGAATTTATACCTGCAGGATGACGGAAATTCATCTGGCCATCTATAAGAAAGCTTCTGAAATTTGCATACATCCAAGATCTCATCAGAACCCGCTTATCAGGCTTGTGTCATTGCTTTACAAAACTGCCAGGTTTTTTAGAACAGCTTCAGACTTAAGTTCGGTTTCCGTCCATTCTTTTTCAGGATTGCTCTGGGCCGTAATTCCGCCGCCTACAAAAATATGGACCGAATCCTGATAGAGCCTTGCACAGCGGAGATTCACAAAATACTGAACGGTTTCCTCTGTTTCTATCCGGATATAGCCGGCGTACAGTTCGCGGGGGAATTTTTCCAGTTCCTGGATCTTCTCTTTGCAGAAAGCTTTCGGGATGCCGCATACCGCAGGAGTAGGGTGGAGGTCCCGGATAAGGCGGTCGAGGTTTTCCGGCTGTATTTTGGCTTTGAAATCGGTACGGAGGTGTTTGATATTCCCTGAGATATGATCATATGTTCCGGATTCCTCTATCTTTTCAGCATATTTTTCCAGTATGCTTCTGATGTATTCCGTTACCGGCTTCTGTTCCTCAATTTCTTTTTCTGACCAGCTTTCCGAAACAGGCAGGGTGCCGGCAAGGCTCATGGTTTCGAATGCATAGGTCTTTTTATTGAATTTTCCCAGGACTTCAGAAAATGCACCCATCCAGGAATGTTCACCTTTTATAAAGATATACCGGAAAGCATTCGGATACGTCCGGCACAGGTTTCCGAAGCTTTTGGTGAGGTCGATTTCCCTGAAATCCGTAAAGATTTTCCTTCTCGAATAAACCAGTTTCGGAAGCCCGTTTTCCTGAATGACGTCAATTACCTGTCCGAGCGTTTTGAGATATTCCGTTTTGGTTTCGGCAACAAATCCGCTCTGATCTCCAGACAGATCTGCGCTTGAAACCTTTATTTTTTCAAAATCCCCAGTCATTACTTCTGCCAGATTTCCGGTAAATTCTATCCGGTTCAGACCATCGAAAGAGTAAAATCCAATATTTTTTTGTCCCGTGATTTCAGCAGTGGAATACAGTTTTTCGTCGAATGGAAATTTGAAATAAATCATTATTTAAAAGATTTGCAGAGATCAGAGTTTCGAAAAGATATAGGAAATTCCGAAACTTATTCTTCTTTCTGCAAAGGTATTATTCGTCTCAAAAATCTCAAAATTAAAGTCAGGGTTTTTTAGCGAAAGATGATTTGGTTTATACTGCTGGTATTCAGCAGATAGCAAAAAGCGTCTGAAAATCCTGTATTGGATGCCTAATGCAAACCCGAAGTTGCTTCGGTCGTTTTTAAAATCATCCAGCCGGTTCAGAACATTGTTTTCCGGTACCAGAAACTGCATTTTATACATATTATGATTCACCAGGATCCCGGCAAAAGGACAGATGTTTTTCCAAGCATACATGAATTTCAGCTGAATCGAATATTCAAAATGCTTATTGTTAAATCGCTGAAACAAAAGCGGCTGACTGTCTTCCGTAAAATAATATCCGTTAAGAAAAGTATCTTCCTTACTGGCATCCAGATCGAAGGAAGAATTCCAGTGATAGATATTAACAGAAAGCTGTACTGAAAATTGGGAACTGAAAAAACCTTTAGAGGCCCAAAGTCCAAGATATTCTCCGGACTGATTGTTGTTCTCTGAATTTCCTGTTGTCCAGTTTGTGTTTTTTAGGCCCGGACCGCCTTCAATTCCGTACAGAAAAGTAGCGGGTCTCCGTAATCTGGCTCTTCCGGAAGCCTTTTGCCGATTGATTTCTTCTTTGTAAACATTTCGTACTGATTTTGTTTCTTCAACTTTTAATTCGGAAAGGATCAGGTTTTTCAGCTTAGACGGTAAAGGTCTGAACCGGTAGACCGTATCATAAACCACTACTTTTTCATAAACATATATTGTGTCCACTTTCTTTTTTTTGCGCTTCTGGGCAAATGAAAGGCTTATCATTAAGACTGATAAAAGCAATACAAGTTTTCTGATCATCATGGTCGTTCGGCAGTTTATTTTTCTATAAAGATAGTATCTCTTTTAATGATTTTTTTAATAATTATAACTTTCTCCGATGGTTCTGCTAAAGAATCTCCGGTAGTACCCTTTTTAGAGCGTTGCCTGCCGATTATTTTTTCTTCACTCCGGATTTTTGGGGTATTGTTCTGTCCGTTATTTTCAGGTAATGTTGCTTTGATCTGTCGGTTGGTTACGCGTTGTATTGAATCTGAGCCTGATATGGCTTTATCTCGCTGTGGATCTCCCACCATATTTTGATGGTAGCCCAGTGGAAGCGGTGAGGGTGCAGATTTATGAGTGGTGAGAAAACCGTTTCCGGGCCGTAAAAGTAAAACGGATAGTAAACTGATGATCAGAACAGTTCCTGCGATTATTCCCTTTTTTTGCAGTGAAGCATTTGAATGTGGGAGCATCGTAATCTCCCCTGTACTGCCGGAAGGAATTTCAAAGCTTTTTGAAGGGGAAATTTGAAAATCTGTAAATTTACTTTTAAAAGTCTGTGCCCAGAGCAATTCGCCCAGCCCAAAGATGACAAGCAACTGTGCCGTTTTCTTTTTTGGAGTATTCTGGTGGATCACGTTGCGTAATAAATAATTCTGTACCGATTTTTTAGCTCTCAGTAAATGGGATTTGGAAGTATTTACCGTAATGCCAAGCAATCCGGAAATTTCGGCGTGGGAATGGTTTTCAATAAAATATAAGTTAAAAACAGATTTGTGATGGGGAGGAAGACTGTCGATCGATGATAACAGTTCTTCATGGGTAAAATCGTAGATGAAGATGTTTTTTTCTTCTGATAGAGAATAGTCCATTTCTGAATAAGTATCTTGGATTTCGGAGGATGCTGCCGCAATAAAGCAGTCTTTGCTGTGTCTGCGGATGTGTTGCAAGGCATTGTTTACCACAATTTTTTTCAGCCAGGCCAGTAATACTTTTTCGTCATTCAACTGGTGGTTTTTCTGAATGGCAGTGATAAAACTGTCCTGCACGATGTCTTCTGCGGTATAAATATCCTGGATATATCTACGACAAATCCCCAAAAGTTTTGGGGAGTAGTCTTGGTAAATATGTTTCCAATTAATAGTTGACATAAGCTAGTTCGGAATAATGGTGAGACTTCGAAAACGGCCATTCTGATTGCCGGTGTTTGTAGTAGTGAGCACTTCAACATTATTGATGTATACTTTATAGTCGATGCCTGAATTATCTTTATGGAGGATTTTATAAATGTTGTTATCCAGTACTTTGAAATCATCACAAAACACAAACGGACTTCCGGCTGAACCCAAACTGTATTGAGTACTGTTTTTATAATAATTCTGCAGTGAGGTATAATATTTATTGCCGTTATCCCATTCTACATTACGGAAATCAATGGGATTAATATAGGAAGGAAACGCCATATAGGTATTAGCACTGAGGTTATACTCTTCTAAGGCGCCGGTCTGACGATGTCTGGCAATTAAATAAACACCTGATGCATTGTATAAAAACTTAAAGAAATTTTTGGTATTCGATAGAAAATAGTAAGTGCCGTTTTTATAATAGCCTGCATCATAATTACCTGAATTGTAATTTTTTGTTGCCGTGATATAGATGTCATTGTTAATGATTTCCATATCGGATTCAGAAGTAAGGGTTCCGGCGTTGTGGGTATGAAGAACCGTCTTACTGCCGTTCTTCCAGTAACATAGCTGGTAAGCATCATTCATATTTGTTGAGGAAGGGTTTTTTATGTTTCCCACAATGTATACATCTCCGTTTTTGAAGGCCATATCTTTCAGTTTGAAACCATCGGAAGGCTGTAGGCCCAACTGCTGTTCGATATCATACCGGATATTGTTTTTCCAGTAATAATATTTTGGGATATAGGTTGACGGATCAATTTTGATTCCCTCCACATAAACATCGGTATTATCCACGGTTACCTTGGTGGCCGTGCAACCTGCTCCTGACGATAATATGGTTTTCGCTGTATTTTTCCAGTAGCTGGCCGTGTTGTTTTCATCATTTCCTGCCACATACAGATCGTAGGAAGCGGGGGTGTTTTTGTTTACCGTTTCATTGTCATCAGTGCCGGCCTGCCTGCAGGAAAATAAAACAGTTAATGTCACAATAAGATGTAAAAATAAATTTTTCATAATAGTACCTTTTTATTTAAAGATGAAAAAAAAGAGAAAGGTTGCACTAAAAAGATAAAAAAAATGAAATAATTTTTAAATGTAATACTATTAATCTTCGATCCGTTACGATTTTCTAAATAATTCAATCTCTTCAGGTACGGTTTGAAACAAAGATCAACGGTTAATCTATTCTGCCATATGGTTAGTTTTAATTAAAGAACAGGCTGTATGCTCTGCTGAAAGCCGATGCTCTGAAACAAAAAATCCCGGATCATACCGGAATCTTTCATGTGAATATTTAGAAAATCTATTTTTTTAGTATTATTTTTTAAGGAAATAATTAAAAGTTGCCACAAAGTCATATCCCTCTCAGTTACAGTTTCCGTTGCAGGGTGTAGTCTGGTCTGCATCCTGTGTGGTAAATGTGAACTGAAACTCCTCATAATTTTCTTTTTCCACCGTTTTTATATAATTTTCATCTCTCATTAAAATATTCCGGCTGTTGTTATCCGTTGCCTTCCACACCTTAAACCGGTTTTGCCCATATACAATTTTTACGCTGTCAGCATAGAAGATGATATCTTCTACAGAACCGAAATTCACATCCAGTTCCTGGCTGTATGTATTCCCCTTGCTGATTATGTGCCTGGTTTTTTTACCCTGACTGTATGAGTACAGATCGATATCGGCATTGCTGCCGTTGGTGTAGTTGTATTTATTAATGATCCGGTAATCTATAATTTCCCTTCCGCAGCTTGCGGCCAGAGATAAAAAGGCGATGCAGTAAAATATTTTTTTCATAGTCATGAAGTTGCCGGGTATTCTCTAAATAATCAGGCATTTCTGATAAGATGCAGAAAAAACAAAAGGTTGCACCCGGATATAAAAAAAGCCTAAAAAAAATGAGCCTGTTATTGAATCATCATGTAAAGATCAGCAATTTTAAAAAAGATCATTAAAAATCACTACATTACCAAATACTAATGGTGATTTGCTGAAATGTTTTTACCTGTTGATAATGGCATTTGTCATCGTCGTATGGCTGATCAGTTGTCCTTTTTCATCCCGGATCTCAATTTCGGAGACATGCATGGATCTCCCTTTCCTGATGAATCTTGCTACGGCTGTTACCATCCCGTCTTTTTTGCTTCTCAGGTGGTTGGTGTTGATGTTGGTCCCCACGCCGTAATATTTTTCCCCGTCGATGAAGATATTGGACAGGCTGGAGCCCATGGTTTCTGCCAGCACGCAGCTTGCCCCGCCGTGCATGATACCGAAAGGCTGATGGATCCTCGGCAATACCGGCATGGTGGCCGTCAGCGTCTCATTCTCCAGGTCGATATCCGTAAACTCTATCTCAAGTGTTTTGGCAAAAGTTTCGTCTCCCCAACGGTTGATGAATGCCAGTATTTCTTCCTTCGGTTGATCTTTTATGTACATATTTTATGGGTAATGAGTAATGAGTAATGAGTAATGAGTAATGAGTAATTTTGCCATAAGCCATAAGCCATAAGCCATAAGCCATAAGCCATAAGCTAGCGGCCGGCCTCAGATTCGGTACCCATGATATTGGGATTCCAGTTGGCCGGGATTTTCGGGCCGATATCGTTGGTGATATAATACTCCTGGATTTCCTGCATGATTTCAAGGAAAGGTACGGTAGCAATCCTCTTATAAGGAATGGTATAGCCCAGATAGACGATATTTCTTTTAAAATCCCCGGCAGCCAGTACGATAGGGACTTTTGCCGCCAATGCCATGTGATAAAAGCCCTTTCGCCATTTCGGTACCCAGCTGCGTGTTCCTTCGGGGGTGATCACCAGGCTGAAATCATCTTTGGCAAACTGACGGGCCACGAAGTTGACCAGATCGTTCTTCTGGCTCCTGTCAATCCCGATTCCGCCCAGCGCTTTTACGATCCCTCCGTACCATGATTTGGTGTGGGCATCTTTAATAATGATTTTCAGAGGCTTTTCCAGCGACCAATAGGCCAGGTTCCCCAGAATATATTCCATATTATGGGTATGGGGTGCCACCACAAGAATACAACGGTTCAGGACTTCCGCATCGCCCTGAAGAACCACTTTCCATCCCAGTAATTTCAGCATCAGCCTGCCAAAAAGCTTTCTCATATCTATAGAATTAAAAACAAAAAAGTATAACCAAAGCGGTTATACTTCTGCAAATATATTGAAATATTATTTCTTAAAACAAACCGCTGATTAAATCCACGATTTTCATTACGATTTCTAATGCCAGTTGTACCATGATGTTAAATATTTTTGAGTAGTGGGTTGGTTATGTTTTTATTATCACAAATGTAAACTTTTTTCTTTATATAGCACACTAAAAAAGTTAATTTTTTTACATTCTTCAGAGAGAAGAAGGGTGTGAATTTCAAACGGTTGAGGTTATCCGTTCACACCTTCTGCCACTCTCTGCAGGGAGTTGTTTATTTTGTTTTGATGGTAATTTCGTTTTTATCCTTATCTACGCTGAAATCAATGTTGGCCCCTTTCATTTTTCTGATGCTGTTTTTCATGGAGTCGATCACCCGGTCTGCCTGTTTGCTTGGAACTTTTTTACCGTTGATGATGATGCTGTCGCTGTCATTGTCGTCATCCGAATATTCAATGGTAGAACCGTTTACCGTAATTTTATTGTCGCTGATCTTTATATTTCCGTCTTCATCCTTATCCTGTTCCATGTCATTGATCCCGTCTGCATTCAGGTCTCCGTCGAAATCGATGCCTTCATGTTTCAGTGCGATCACTTTGGTATTCAGGGGAAGTACAAGCTCGTAATCCACACTGTAGCTTCTGAACCTCTGGTCGTAAGGGTATTTGATATAGTTCGGAAGAATCACTTTGTTGTCCGCAATTTCTACCGGTACGCTCATATTCAGGGGAAGGTTATATCCTTTCGCTTCTTTCCTGATGATCAGGTAAGGGGTCTTCACATCGGTTTTTCTGGTGACGTCTACATGGATCCAGTCTCTTTTGTACACCGAAACCTTGTCAGAATACAGGTCGTCATCATATCCGGTGAAATTCTGCGGAATGCTGATCTGCTTCAGGTCTACATATACCGTATCCGAGCTGGTATTAATGGCTACTTCCTCCGTATCTTCCTTATGTCCTTTGAAGAACATATCCCTTTTGGCCATGCTTACCCCGAAATAGCTTCCCAAAGCGATCAGGGTGAGAAAAAGCGCTCCCAGTACCCAGCCGATGTTTCTCAGTCTCGTTTTCGGGGAGAAAATTTTGATGCTCAGCAGGCTGAAGATGATGGCCGGAATCAGGGAACCGATAATCATAATCGCTACCAGGACCTTATCCATACCGTCGTCATCCATATAAAACCGGATCTCGTTGGCTCCCGGGAAGTCGGAATTCATTCCGAAGAGCCCGAACAGTACAAAAGTTCCTACAATACTGCCTACCGCCATCATGACAAAGATTCCGCCGATGATGTATTTCAGTACATTCCAGATCCCGCTGCCGGCATTGGTAATATAAGGTTTGTTTTCGATATAGATTTCTCCGACCCTCTGAGTGGACTCGTTGGCAAACTGTACCAGCTTGTTGGACTCATTCTTAAGATTGTCGAAGTTCATCGGCTTTCCCTTCATTTTCAGGAAATCTGCGGCGGTCTCCGCTTTGGGCAGGACAGCCCAGAGGATAATGTATAATAAGAACACCAGGGTAGAAGAAACGGCTGCCGTAAAGATTCCCAGGATAAAGATCCCCAGCCAGATGGCCCGCATCGCGGTAATGTCCATTCCTACATAGTGGGCAAGGCCTGCACAGACTCCGGCGATTTTCTGTCTTTCAGGATCCCGGAACAGCTGTCTTTTGTCGGTAGCATCAGTTCCTGATGAGTAAGATCTGCTGGTGTTTTTTTCAGAATAATAAGCTTCTTCCTGCTCCTCGATCTTTTCAGGGGTCCCGATCTGGGCAATGACCCTTTCCACGTCGGTATCATTGATTACTTCACGCTTGGCCATTGAATCCCGGAAGATTTCCACCATCCTGATTTCGATGTCGTGCATTACCTCATCGGCTTCGGAAGCATCCAGTGAGCTTCGCAGGGCGTTCAGGTAATCGCTGAGTTTTATATACGCATGTTCTTCAATCGTAAAGGAAAAACCTGCAAGTCCTATTGAGAGTGTTTTGTTCATAGCTTTGTTTTTTAATGTTTTTGAGTGATTTGGTTAACGGCTGCCGTCAGGTCATTCCAGGTATTTTGGAGCTCATCCAGGAACAGTTTTCCTTTTTCCGTAATCTGGTAGTATTTTCTCGGTGGTCCTCCGGTAGATTCTTCCCAGCGGTAAGACAGGAATTCCCCGTTTTTCAGTCTGGTAAGAAGAGGGTAGAGGGTTCCTTCCACTACGTCCAGTTTTCCCTTTTTCAGCTCGTCGATCAAATCGGAAACGTACATTTCACGATGATTGATGAGACTTAAAATACAGAATTCCAGAATCCCTTTTCGCATTTGCGCTTTGGTATTTTCAGTATTCATCTTTAATAAGTTTTGTTAATTAGTTAAAGAATCCGTTTTTCAGCTCCTAGCTAGTTAAGCCTTCTCCGATTCTATATTACAAAGATATATAATTAAAATGGTAATATGCAATACAAAGTAGTGGAATAAATTTAAATATATGATTAAGTTGCTGTAAATCAGGTTGATTATTTTTTAGCTAAAAATATCGTGTGAATAAAAAAACTCAGATTATTCCGGATTTCTGATGATTTTTCCTTTGACACTTACCGGCCGTAAGGTAACGAGTGCCTTCTTTTCAAGTGTCTCCTGATAGGAAATAAACCTGAACCGGCGGTAAAATCTGCGGACGATCAATGCCATTTCCATTACGGCAAAATGTTCACCGATACAGAGCCTTGGTCCCGCACCGAAAGGATAGTAAGCAAAATTTTTCGAATTTTCATCATCAAACCTTTCCGGAATAAAGGAATCCGGCTCGTTCCAGTATCTGGGATTGCGGTGCAGCCCGCTGATGTACAGGATGATGAAAGTACCTTTGGGCCAGGAATATTCTCCGAAACGGTCGTCTTCCAGTGCCTGCCGGTCGATGGCCCATGCCGGGGAATGCAGCCGCATCGATTCCTTGATGATATTGGACGTAAAGGATTTTTTCATCAGGCTTTCCGGTGTAAAAACCGATTCTCCTTCACCGGCAATCTCCTGCCGCAGCTTTTCTTCCGCTTCCGGGTGGCGGCTGATTTCAAAAAAGATGAAGCTCAGTGCATTGGCCGTGGTTTCGTGGCCGGCAATAAAAAGGATCAGCATTTCATCCACCAGCTGTTCATCAGACATGGGAAGTCCTGTGTCTTCGTACCGGGCCCGGATCAGCATGTCCAGGAGATCGTTTTTCTCCTCACCGGAACTTCTTCTTTTTTCCAGCACGCTGTGGATAATGGCTTTTGCCCGTTTGCTTTTTTCGATATTCCTGTCAATGATTCCGAAAACCTGCAGGAGCTGGGTATAAAACGGCAGCCTGACTTCTTTGGCAAAAACTTCCTGGATTTCGGTAATGATCCTGCCGAGCTCCTTTACCGTACGTTCATCAATATCCGAGCTGAACAATGTTTTCGCAACAATGGTAAAAGCCAGGGAATGGAAAAAATCGTAGAGGTCAACTTCCGTTTCCGTACCGAAAGCCTCAAAAGCCTTATCCGTTTCCTCTTCCATAATGGAAACCAGGCTGGCAATTTTCACTTTACTGAAGCCGGGCTGGATCAGCCGTCGCTGTTTGAGCCAGTCTTTGCCATTGTTCGTCAGCAGCCCGTTTCCAAGGTATTTGGCCAGGGTTACCGACTGGATCTCGGATTTGTAATAGTTCTTATGGTTCTGCTTCAGGATGTATTCCACAAATTCCTTATCCTGGGAAAATATAAAGTTCTTGTTGGTGAAATTGGCTCTGATGCGGTAGCTGTCTCCCGCAATCCGGTGATTTCCGCTGATGGTGGCCAGCGGGTCCTTTACACCGTTGATCAGGGAATACAGCTTTCTTCTGCCTTTCAGCTCAGTAGGATAATTGAATTGGGGGTCCATATCGGTAATTTCCCATAAAATTACAACTAATCTGCCATTCTTCGACAAAAGCTGCGCCGATTAACAGGCCTGCGCATAACAAAGGGTAATTCTATAAGTTGCCTCGCCGGCTGTTCACCTGGCAGGACAGCCGGTTCCGGGAGCAGCGGCCATTTAAACAGCATCTTCACCGTAAACCGTTCCACTGTCATTCCGCCGAAGTATTAACAGAATAAAATAGTATTCCGCAGGAATGTGATGTGTCATCAATATAGAGTTGATATACGGATGATGTTCTTCCGGAATATGGATCTTGAGATTTGGTAATAGTGACGCTCCTGGAAGAGGCTGCCAAATGGTATGTTTACATTAAATCACGCAGATTTGCAGGTGGCGCAGATCTTATTTTATAATATCCATGCGGCTTATTGTGTTTCTTCCGCTTCATATTCTTAAGATGATCCTGCAGATTTTAATTCTGACATTTGATTAATGAGTACCTTTGCAGAACGCTGGCCTGTTTACCAGGCAAAAAACTTTTTAACCTTAAGATATAATAGATATGATACCTGCAAAATGGCTGCCGCTGCTCATCCTGCTGGGAACCGGTCTCCGGGCGCAGCATAAGTTCGTCATCAAGGACGGATCCGGACTGTATGACGCAGAAATAAGTGTGGCCACCTGTGATAAGGAGGAGTGTGAAGGAAAAGCTGTTGTAACGTTATATAAAAAAGGAACGTCTGCCAGGTTCCAGTCTTTTCCTTCGGATAACCTGGATTTTTATCTCAATAAAGACCAGCAGCCTTCCGTCAATATCGTCCAGCTGTACAATGAACAGAGTCCGCTAATCTTTAATGACTTCAATTTTGACGGCACGGAAGATCTTGCCATAAGAAACGGGAATGAAAGCAGTTACGGCGGACCTTCCTATGATGTCTATGTTTTCAACAGCACCCGTCAACAGTTTGTTCCGAGTGAGGAGCTTACCGGCCTGGCCCATGAAAACCTGGGGATGTTCGAAGTGGATCCCGTCCGCAAAAGGCTTATTACGTATTCCAAGTCCGGCTGCTGCTGGCATCTGACTACGGAATATGCCGTGGTGCCGCAGAAAGGCCTGGTAAAAGTGGATGAACTGGAGGAAGACGCTACCGGCGGGGATAATGTAACCGTTACTAAAAGCAAGCTGATTAATAACAAATGGAACAAAACCATAAAAACCTATCCCATTAAAGAATATTATAAAGACTGACAATGAAGATCCAGAAAGAAATCGATTTTATCCTGGCCGTAGATGCCCTGAAAAACGTGCAGCGGAGAAATTACAATGCCGATGATTCCAGGCGCGAAAATACGGCGGAACATTCATGGCAGATTATTATCCTGGCCCAGATCCTTTTCCCATATGCCAGAAACAGGGCAGACATCGACCTTCTTCGTGTCATCCGGATGCTGTCCATCCATGACCTGGTGGAAATAGAGGCCGGCGATACCTTTATCTTCGACGAAGCTGCTATGGCAGGAAAGTTTGAAAGGGAAAAGATCTCGGCACAGAAAATTTTCGGTATCCTGGATGAGCCTCTCCGATCGGAGTTCTTTCACCTCTGGCTGGAATTCGAGGAAGAGCAGACGCCTGATGCCATTTTTGCCTGCGCCATCGACCGCATTATGCCGTTTATCCTGAATTCCCATACTTCGGGGAAAAGCTGGACTGAAGCCGGCGTTACCGAAAGACAGATCCGCAATATGCTGGAAAATGCCATCAGCCGCGCCTCCGATGAACTGGGAGAAGCCTTTCAGCTCATGCTGGTGAAAAACCTCGAAACGGAAAAAGTGGTTAAGGAACAGCTTTAATATTGCCTGTGCATAAAGAATGATCCGTGTTATGATTCATTGCTTTACCCATCAGATTTCTGATTGTGCTGCATGCTGACGGTATAATCATAAACCGGCAGATCAATAGAGATCGAACGCTCATTAGTAAAAAACCGGTATTTATCTGTTTATAATTTAATACCTCATGCTGTAAAACGGTTACTTATATGAATAGCATCTGTAAAAGGAAATTTTTCAGTTTCTTCGTCTTATATTTTTTAACTTTTGGCTGTTCCGATAATAAGCCGCACGCTTCTGATCAGATCAATATAGTGCTAAAGGTTGCTGATTCTGAAACGGGCAAAGGCCTTACCCATGAAAGGGTAGAGATAAGAGAAATTCAGGATCCGGTTTTTTCAATGCGGCAGTTTATCAAAGTCGGAGAATATTATACCAATGATAAAGGAGAGGTAAAGATTCCTTTATATAAAGAAAAAGGATATAGATTTTCAGTATTCGGAAATCATACTTTTGGTTCTGATGAATATGAAAAAGGAAAGTTAAGGGATAAGCAGAACATTATCATAGAAATCATCCCGGCAGAAAAGAAGGAAATATTCTTGAATTAAAAAGAAAAATACTTCTGCACGTTCCCATCAGGAAGGGTGCATCCTGCAGTGAACTGAATCCGGTTCCGGCAATAGCCTCTTCATTTTCATCCCGAAAACAGGCCGGTCACTGTGATTTTGTAAGGTGATTAATCGTGGGCACAAGTTTAGGCCGGCGCCACGGCATGTCCATTTCAGCCTCACGCTGCCGCGAACTTAATGTTTGTGGTAACTGAGAAATCACAATGCTTGTTTTTATGGAAGAGGTTTTAATACGTTTTCCTGATTCATTATTGAGACCTGATGAGCGACTCCAGCCGAACCATCATATCTTCTTTTTCTTTCAGCATCCTTTCGTACAGCGCAATTTTTTCATCATAGAGCTCGACTACTTTATCGATAGGATTGAATGAGCAATAATTGGCAGTAGCAACTGCATGATCGCTGAAATCCTGAAAGGTATTGGAGATGACGTTAATGGCTTGTTCCTCATCAAAATTCCGGAAAGCTTCCACCGGTATTTTCATAACTTCGGATATTTTTTGCAGCAAAGCATCTTCTACCATTGCTTTCTGTTCCAGGAGTGAAACTTTCTTCTGGTTCCAGTCTTCGCCGAGGTCGAAGGCCAGGGCTTCCTGCTTGATGCCCAGCATTTCCCTGAAACGTTTTACATTTCTTCCCTGATGTATTTTATGTTCCATTTGCGGTTTTTTAATTGATTTTGAAATTGAAAGTAAAGATAAAGAAATATGACAAAACCCAACCACGTACTTAAGAATAAAATATCCCTGCCTGGTATCGGATTGGCTGTGCATTTCTTTTTCAGGAGCTTGATCGCGCTATCCACTCATACTCCTCGCTCCGGGCGTGTCCGGCGTTCCCGGGGCTGGACCCATTCTTGCCTGCGCGCTCCAATGCCTGCTGTGGGGTATCCGTTTCTATCGCGCCTAGGGCGGAAGCCTTTTTTAAGATTCCTGTCTGTGCCGGTATGTAATTTAACGTAAGTTCGATGTAAAATCAGGTATACAGTCAATAGAACTGATTTCAGCCCATTTACTAGGGGACACCTGATGATCCGGCATTAGCGGAATGCGGATAAGTTTTGGCTAAAGCCGGATGTATGCTGCTATAATGACGTCGGGCTAAAGCCCGACGCTATTGATTGATGCCACTCATTTAATGTGACCTTGAATGGGTGACCTTTATAATGCTGGGATAAAGAAGCCGGATGCCGGAAGATTTCTTTTATCATTTTAACAAAAGATGAGCGTCACGCTCGTGGTCGCTGGGTTGCTTACGGTAGCTTCTCTTGATTTTATTCCACGGGTGAATTTTCAGACCGCTCCGGAACCGGCCGTTGGTCAGCATAACCCTGACGGGGTTTCGAAAACCCGTCAGGTTTCACAGTCTCCATGATCAGCAGGCAATATGATAGAAAGAGGACATGTTTCACCGGAAATTCAATTGATGCATTAAACGTTACAGCAGAAAAAAATTAATAAAGTTACTGTTTTTTTCACGCTGCCGCGAGCGTCACGCTCGTGGTCACTAAAAAATTGCAATGCTTGTTTTTATGGCTTAGAGGTTTTTATGCCCTGACGTAATGATACGTTCAACTCAGTGCAGAATAAGGTAATGCTCCGGAGGAGCTTCCTGTTAATAGTCTCACATCATAGTATCTGATAAGCTCCGGAGGAGCGGCCTGTTTCCTTTTTCCGGTTTTTATTCCTTAAATGAATTTTCAGGCTGCTCCGGAACCGGCCATTGGTTAGCATAAACCTAATGAGGTTTTTGAAACCCGTTAGGTTTTTACAGGTCCTCATCCCTAGCCCGGATCGTAGCGGTTACCCCACAGCAAGCAGGGGAAGAAGCCCGGATCCAGCCCTGGCAAGCACGGCGCGAGGAGTATGAGCGGAGAGCCGGATCAAGCTCCTGAAAATAAAAGGACTGGCTTCCGCTTTCCAGGCCGTTTTGTTGTACACGTGGCCGGTGCTTTTCCCCGGTTCCGGCATTGGTCTCCCGGACTTTCTCCCGGACTTCTGATTCAGGCGTGTTCTTTACAGGATCTGAACCGGCGTCTTGAACTCGTCGATGGCTACGAATGTAAAATCACCCACGATGGCTTTTTCGCGTTCATAGGAATACATCTGTTCGGTATAGATTTCCACGTTTACCTTCATACTGGTTTTTCCCACATGGGCTACTTTCCCGATAAGCTCCACAATAGTGCCTGCGGGAATCGGTTTTTTGAAATCGATCTTATCGCTGCTTACGGTCACCACTCGCTTTCTGGCAAAGCGGGTAGCGGTAATGAAGGCCACCTCATCCATCAGCTGCATGGC
>NZ_CAJYMO010000006.1 GCF_913776365.1 uncultured Chryseobacterium sp.
GGAAACCCTTGGAAATCGTAAGGAAGCCATCCTTAACTACAGGAAATCGTTAGAGCTAAATCCTGACAATACCAATGCTGCCAATTATTTAAAAGATAAAAAATGAGAGCGTATAAGTAACTTATTAGTTATTATAAAATCTCAAAAAACGATAGAAATTTTATAACTGAAATGATAAGGTTAATATTTTACATTAAATAACAGTAACTACTACTGAAAACCGAGGAATTTTTGCATATAAAATTTAATCTTATGTTTGATTAAGGTGAATAAAAAATTTAATTTTTAAAAAGCTGATCAATATTTATTTCCAACGCTACACAAATTTTCAATAGAGTAGAAAACAAAAAATCTTCCTTACCATTCTCAATGTCACTAATTTTAGAGCGATCCATTTTGCCAGCTAAATCTGCCAATTGTTGCTGCGATAGATTTTTTTCTTTTCGCTTATCTCTCAGATTTTCACCGATGGTTTTATAGATAGTCACAAATCTTTCATCCATATAAAAAAAAATATTGTGGTTTTATTGCCACAATTAAAAGTTGTTGTTATATTTGTATCAGCAACTTAACAACAGTCTCTAAAGACCATTAAAAAGACGCATCCGGATTGGCGTGACGATTTCCGTAAAGGAAATGGTTGCCAAAAAGTTCCTCACTTTTCGGCCGGCAGGGCGTGGTTTTTACGGTGGCTTCAGGAGAGGCTTTCATAAAAAAACAAATGATGAAAAATAAATTTTCAACCCTTCCGCTCATGGGCCCTCCGGAATAGCCGGTTCCCACCGCATCACCGATAAAAGGCTATACCGAAACTGCCCGCAAGTGCAGGAAGGCGGGGGCATAGCCACAATCGAAAACCGCCTAACTCCGAAATTCCTTTAAGCGCAAAGGAAAGCCGAAGTACGCTAAACTCGTCCCTTAAAAGTACTGGCTTTCTGTCAATTTTCCAAATTATTTTCATCCCGAAAGGAATTTAAAAAATGAACAGGGTCTTCCTGTGCATAATTGTTTTGTTATTCTTCATCCGGTAATGGTCTGCCACCAGGCAGGCCGGCTCCGGTATGCCCTGACCACGAAGATTTACATGAAAATAAAATTCCGGTATCCCTCGGAAAAGCCCTTCTCTGAACAATGGCCGTCCACAATTTAAAAAACAGAATCATGAAAAAGAAAAAGACAGACTTTGAAGCCCGGTTCTGGTCCGGCACCCGCAAACATTCCGTAATAGACTTGCTGGAAACCTTTTTCCAGTTTAACAGCCTGGCGGAAGTAAAGGAAATCCTCAGCATGATGATGCAGTGTTCGGTACAGAAGAGTGTCCGGATCACGAAAGATCCCGCCGAAGTTTTCCATTTGTATCTGTCGCTGCGCTCGCTGGTCCGGGCCGCCCGTCTGATCGGGAAGCAGGAAAAAAAAGAGAGTTTTACTATCTCCTCAGATCCCAACTTTCCCAAAACAGTAACGGGCTCCCTTTCTGAGGAAGAATACCGGGATCCGGTGCGGGTGTTTCAGAACGCTTTCAAGACCTGCATCCTGGAAGAATTCGATGAGTTTCTGTCGGCAATGATGTATTTCTCATCAGGAAATTCCCGGTGCGACGAAGAAAAAAAGATCATCATTCCGTATCTACAGCTCTCGAAAATGCTGGATGCCGCATGGCTGACCGTGGAGAGGGCTACAGCCGGAAAGTGACCGTTTAGATGGTACCGTAAAAGTCACAAAAGCTTTTAAACACATGAGAAGCATGAGATTTAAGATGAAAAGGAGATAGCTTTTATTCCTGCTTTCCTCTGATCATGAAATCTGTTGATACTCAATCTGGTAATCCGGTAATCTTTTCCGGACCAGATATTGAGAACCTGAAAATCGATTGTAATAAAAATAAACCTCAGGCCGGAGCAGGGCAACAATTCTGCTCCCTTTCCCGCATTGGAAATTACAACACAAATTAAGGTTTTTATTAAGCCTGTTCTGAAACGCGAGGGCTGTCCATCAACGGTCATCAGGGGATATGCTGTCATCAGGAACGGCTCATTGAAACTCTACATCATGAGAAACGCAATTTGTGTAAAATACTGTAAATAAGGCATAAAAAAAACCAGCTTTTGGTACCACAGGCATTTTTTGGGAAAAAATTATACTTAAAACAGACCCCTGGCGGTCCCTGTTTTGCTGCCTCTAGTATACACCAACAAAAATATTTTATATGTTAGCAATGAATTTCCGCGGATCTTTTCGCGTGCGTGCAGACCGCAATATGCCGGAGCCGCAGATAGAACATCCGGAAGACGCCATCGTGCGGGTTTTAAGATCCTGCATCTGTGGCTCGGATCTGCATCTTTATCATGGCCTTGTTCCCGACACCCGTGTCGGCACCACTTTTGGCCATGAATTTATCGGGGAAGTGGTTGAAATCGGTTCCTCCGTACAAAAACTGAAAGTAGGCGATAAGGTAATGGTACCTTTCAACATTGCCTGCGGAAAATGTGTTTTTTGCAGGCAGGAACTCTACGGCAACTGCCATGAGTCCAATCCAATGGCAACGGCAGTAGGAGGTATTTTCGGATATTCCCATACGGCCGGCGGCTATCAGGGCGGACAGGCAGAATATGCCCGTGTGCCTTATGCAGACGTAGGTCCTACCGTAATTCCCGACTGGATGGATCCCGATGATGCCGTGCTGCTTACCGATGTGGTGCCTACAGGCTACCAGGCGGCAGAGATGGCAGGGATACAAAAAGGCGATACGGTGGTGATCTTTGGTGCAGGGCCTATCGGTATCATGGCGGCGAAATCGGCATGGCTTTTCGGAGCAGGAAGAGTGATTGTAATCGACGAGCTGGAGTACAGGCTTGACTTTGTTGCGAAGTATGCACAATGTGAAGCTTACAATTTTAACAGCATCGGCGATCCGGTAGTCTTTATAAAAACACAGACCGATTCGCTGGGGGCAGACGCCTGTATCGATGCTGTAGGATGCGAGGCAAAAGGAAATCTGACCAATACGGTGCTGGGAACAAAACTGCTATTGCAGGGCGGTTCTACCACAGCGCTTCACTGGGCGATCAATTCTGTGAAGAAAGGCGGGATTGTTTCCGTAGTAGGCGTTTACGGTCCTACGGATGCACTGGTACCGATAGGAAATGTGGTGAATAAAGGAATTACAATCCGTGCCAACCAGGCAGCCGTAAAACGAAACCTGCCCAAGCTTATTGAACATGTAAAAAACGGTGTTCTTGATCCGAAACAGATCATTACCCACCGGGTTCCGCTGGAAGAAGTAGCCGACGCCTATCATATATTTTCGCGCAAGCTGGACGGTTGTATAAAAACAGTACTTATCCCGCCAACCGCTTAGTAAGTTTCTTAACTTAAAAAAATCACGACATGATTACAGACGAAACAAATCCATCCGATTTTAAAAGAAGTGAAAAGGCAGATTACAGCCGGATTAAAGGTTGGGGAATAGATGCCGATCCTGAAAATGATCCTGCTTACCCCATGAGGAAACACACCGGTGAAGAACATGAAGGATATACCTGGGAAAGGCCGCAGCAGCAGCCTGAAAGTGTTGAAATTCTGAAGTCCGTAGAAAGGCCGAACCTGACTGCCGCTTTTGGCACGGCATCACCGCCCGAAGGTGTCAACGGAGCCATCAGGAAATTTGCCTTCCGGTACAGTGAATCCAGCTACGGCAGATGGCTTCCGCTTGTTCTGGCAGACCGCATAGGGGCATTGGAAGGAATTATCGATGATGTAAAACACGGACATTTGCCGAATATCTTTGCCGAACGCGGCTGGGGCGCCGAATGGAAGTACAACAGAAAGAATTTTCTGCTGAAAATCGCAGCAGCAGCAGCAGTGACGGCCGTCGCCGTAAGTATACTATCATCAAAAAAGAAAAGTGATGACTGATATTCAGGGCCGGGATTTTTTCCGGCCTTTTTTATATTGATATCCTTCGCAGCGGGTATCTTCCTTTTGCAGGACAGCAGGCTCAGGAATGCAAGCGGTATAAATAAACCGGTCCCGGAGAAATCCATATTCCCGGTGGCTGAGGCCCGGAACCCATCTTAACCGCGTATCAGAGGTCTTTATCCCCGGTATGGAGCAAGGTTTACCGTTTTATTTCAGGACAAAAGAACAGAACAGAATATTTACCTTAAATTTGTATCTTATTCAATTCTTATCTTACTTTATGAATACCAAACAGGAAAAACTGGACGCATTCGGCCGGTTACTCGATATTATGGATGATCTGCGGGAGAAATGCCCGTGGGACCGGAAGCAGACCCTGGAATCGCTTCGTCACCTTACCTTGGAAGAAACCTACGAACTGTCCGATGCTATTCTGCAGGGCGACCTGAACGAAATAAAGAAAGAACTCGGCGACGTCTTGCTGCATCTGGTATTCTATGCTAAAATCGGTTCTGAAAAAAACAGTTTCGATATCGCCGATGTCATCAATTCCCTGAATGAAAAGCTGATTTTCCGTCATCCGCATATTTACGGCGATACGGAAGTAAAAGATGAAGAAGAAGTGAAGCAGAACTGGGAAAAGCTGAAGCTGAAGGAAGGAAACGCTTCCATTCTCGGCGGGGTGCCGAAAAGCCTGCCAAGCCTGGTAAAAGCCTACCGGATCCAGGATAAGGTGAAAGGCATCGGCTTCGAGTTTGATGATGCGGAAGATGCCTGGAAAAAAGTGGATGAAGAAATACAGGAATTTCATGAAGAAACCGATCCTGATAAAAAGGAACAGGAACTGGGCGATGTCTTCTTTTCCCTGATCAATTATGCAAGGATCTCAGGAATCAATCCGGATTCGGCACTGGAGCGGACCAATCTGAAATTTATCTCAAGATTTCAGAAGATAGAAAACCTGGCAGTGGAAGAGGGCCTGAAACTGGCGGATCTCTCGCTGGAAGAAATGGATGTGCTCTGGGAGAAAGCAAAACAATTGTCCTGAAATGAAAGTGCACCATCCGGTCCGGCACCGGTTTCAGTACCTGCTGGAGTTTAAGCAGACAGAGAGGAAATGGCATTTCCCGTTTCTGGCAGCACTGTGTATCGGCAGCTGCCTGTTTATCGGCTATTTCATGGGTAAGCCCGGATACGGCAGCCTGTCAAGTCTCGGGGCACTGGTCATTCTCTATTTCACCTCAGCCCCCATTACCCAACGCATGGTGCATCTGGTGGTCTGTGCTTTCGGGATCCTGTTCTCGTTTACCCTGAGCTCCTTTTTCAGTTTCAATGTGTATGCGGCAGCCTGTGCTTTGGGAATTATTGCTTTCCTGGCACATTTTCTGGCCTCTTATTTTAAAATGCCGCCACCCGGGAATTTCTTCTTTATTATGGTAGCTGCCATGGCAGGGACATTTCCGTTTGAACCGGAACTTATCCCGGTAAGGATAGGGCTGGTAGCGATGGGAGCTATCCTGTCCTGTTCCCTGGCTTTCCTTTATTCTGTTTTTGTCGAAAAAAGCAAGGTGGTTACCGTGCCCAGAAGAACCTTTAATAAGCGGCGGTACACTAAATTTGTTGAAAGTACCATCATCGGTTTTTTTATGGCGCTTACGCTGGTTACCGGTCACCTGCTTACATTCAACAATACCTACTGGATTTCCATTGCCGCTGCGGCCATTGTCCAGGGCCGGAACTTTGAACATGTGAGACAGCGCAACATGCACCGGATCATCGGAACTTTTATCGGCATCGGGCTGGTGTGGCTCATACTCTTATTTAATCCTGATAAGATAACCATGATTATCATTATCACGGTTTTACAGTTTATCATTGAATTGCTGGTCGTAAGGAATTACGGTCTGACGGTGGTTTTTATCACACCTTTAACCATTCTCCTGGCAGAAACGGCGGCCCAGGTTCATCATCATGTGGGACACCTGATGCAGGCCAGGCTGCTGGATACCATCATCGGGAGCTTAATCGGTCTGGCAGCCGGGTATTTCCTGCATCATCAGCGGATAATCAATAACCTGGAGAAGAATATCCGGTTTTCGTATTTTCAATTTAAAAAATTAAAAAAATAAAAAGATGTTGCGTGTTGTCATTTTATCGGCATTCCTGCTCTGGAGCTGCAGCCCGAAAGCACAGGACTCGCCTGAAACAGATAAACTGAAGGTGGAATTTTCACTGCCTAAAAAGCTGAAGGAAGTTTCCGGAATGGCCATGTCCGGAGATAAGAAAACGATATGGGCCATTGAAGACCAGGGGAATAAGAACACGGTCTATGGTCTTGATTTGCAAGGCAGGCTGAGCGCTGCTGTACCGGTAGAAAATGCGGACAATCATGATTGGGAAGACATCACTTCCGATCCGCTGGGTAATCTGTACATCGGTGATTTCGGGAATAATGGGAACGACCGGCAGAATCTGTCCATTTTAAAAATTGATCTTACCGGCGCTTCCCAGAAATCGACCCGCGTGACACAGACTACAAAATTCCATTATGAAGGGCAGACGGAATTCCCGCCTGCAAAATCAAACTGGCTCTATGACTGCGAAGCTTTTGTAGAGATGGACGGAAGTTTTTATCTCTTTACCAAAAACAGGAGCAAAGGATTCGACGGGACTTTCCTGGTTTTCCGGGTTCCGAACAGGGCGGGTGATTTTGAAGCGAAATTAGTAGGCACCTTACAGCTGCAGGGCGGATACAGTGATGCCGCCATTACTTCTGCCGCCATCAGTCCTGCAAAAGACAGGATTATCCTGCTGAACCACAAAAATATTCAGGTGCTTACCGGATTTTCGGCCGGTGATTTCAGTAAAGTAAGCATACAGCGCCTTTCACTGGATCACAATTCCCAGAAAGAAGCAGTGGTTTTTCTCAATGACCATACGCTTCTGATAGCGGATGAGAAGGATAAAAAAACGGGCGGGAAGGTATACCGTTTTTCTCTGCCAGAAGAAGGGAAATGAACCGGCAGCTTCTAACGTTTGCATTTCTCTGAAGAATATTGGATTAAGATAAAAGATAACAGCATTTATTGCAGCCACCTGCTCCAGAATTTTGCCACTTCATTCCAGTTATCTACATCATAATTGGGTTTAAGATTCTTATCTACAGGAAAGAAATTATGGTCACAGTTAAAATATGATTTGAATATAAAATTATTTTTTCCCCCCTTTATAGTCAGTACATTAAGATAATCGTTAAATATTCCATTCTGGTCTTTAGTTCCATAAGTTACCAAAACTGGAATTTTAAGTCTTAGAAGATCATTGGTGAAATCTTGAGATAGAGAATAGTTATAATATGATGTGTTTTCTTTATCATATGCTGTTTTATCTTTATTTGCAACTGTTTCACGCCAGAAATCAAGGTTCTCAGTGTGCCATATTTCCTCTTCCTTAGGATTTTGTCTTGTTTGATGAATGATACTCATCATTCTTCCTAAAGGATTCCCGCCTGAATAGATAAGGTGAGATATTTTTTTATTGTGAACAGCCATCTCCAAGGCGATGTATGATCCTTCTGAATGTCCTGCTGCTACAGTCTTTTCCGGATCTGCCCATGGTTGTTTATAGAGCTCTTTTAAGACAAAATTATTCCTTTTGTAATAATAATCAAGATTATTATTGAGAATATATTCCTTTGGTGGAAGGCCTTCCTTAGGATAGGTATAATCTTCTTTTAAATTTTTAATATTTTCTTCCAACGGTATTCCGGGTTTACTGACCATTACAATATGATATTTTTCAAGTAATATATTACTGTCAAAGGGTAAAAGGGGATAAGAAGCATCGTCTGCAATGATTTTTAGTGGCCGGGCCATGCTTCCCTGGCAAAAGAAAAGTAGGGGTTTCTTCTTTTCCTGGTCACCCTGCTTAGACAATATTATACAGTTGGCAACGGTATTTTTGTAATTAATCTTTAATTTTTTTACGTTTTCCTGCTGGCCACCGGAAAAGATTAGAAAAAACAGAAAAATAAAATGAAGTATTTTTTTCATATGGATTTATAATATTCAAAATTACCCAAAAAAGTAATGGTTATATCCAAATATGTGTTTCTGAAAGTTGATCCGTCGTGAATAAAATTGTCTGTAGGAGCTATATAATATTCATATGGCGCCTGTCTGATTTTAAGGACAGGATAATCGGGAAAATACTTAAAAAAATAGTCACCAATATTTTCAACATTTAATAAATCAGCATCCATATACATACTTAGCATTTCTTTGATATTTCGCAAACTTAAGTTGATAATATACAGATATCTATTTTCATTACCAATATTGATACAGATTCTGTTTCTTGACTGACTGGCAGTTTCAATTTCAAAACCTGTACTATGGTCGATATGCATTCCTAAATACTCAAATTCATCCATATTCAGATTGATACTGGTTGTATATCTGCCGCTTGGTATTACCGATAGTCTGTGAAATTCCAGTTTGTTATCATCAGTACTCAATTTTGTAATGAAACTGTTTAATTTTTCATTAAATTCGTTTAATAAATCCTCTTTCTCTTTCATTCTTTCAAAAACAATATTTCTGTCTTTGAGCTTATGAATATTAAATTTTTCAATATCACTGATGATATCGTCAGGAAGTTTTCCTATATATATATAATCAGAATATTCATAATGCTGGGAAAAGACAAGCGGAAGTTCCTGTTCTGTAAGATTTCGCCATTCATCTTTTGGGATAAATGCATCCTTTTTGAACGGAAAGTCAAGTTTTTTAAAATTCATAGCGGAGTAGTGAACTGATCCCTTATTTATTTGAATGCTTGACTCTTCAAAATCCTGAGTTGGAATTACACAAATTCCTTTAGTTAATTTCATAATATAAATCTTTTTGAATATATTTTATAACATTTTTTAAAACACTGCAATATATCGATGGATTGTTGAATGTACTGCAATCATCTTTATACCGGTGTACTAGAAATCCTCCTCCACAAATATTTTTCACATCGCATGAGTGGCACAATGTAGGTAACTGTTGAGTGTGTGAATAATAATAGGTTGTAAAAAGTTGATGATTATGAATATCTTCAATTTCGTTGTTTAACACATTAAGATTTCCACGTGTTGCACCACTGAAAGATGTTCTCAGTGCATCAATAACTTCAATATCACCATTAGTTTCAATAACAGCAACTCCATTCTCACAGTTTCCAATAAGATGATTTCCGAAGTTTCTTGCTCCTGCAATTAACTTTATTATCAATTCGAAGAAAGGAATAGATAATCTTTCAGCATCATTCTTCCATGCTTCATAAAGTTCTATCAGCCAATTTTTAGATTTCGTCATATGATCTTCGACAGGCATGTAGAAATCAGGAATATTTGAAAAATTAATATTAGGTAGAAGAATATTCAATTGATACTTATTAATTCCTTTCATATGAGAATAGAAATACACTGGATCAATATGTGTATTCACAACGGATATAATTCCTTTTACGACTTCATGGGAATCTATTTCTATTAAATTGGATATTATCTCATCATATGAGCCTTTACCATTGTGTTTGACGCGGTAAGTATCATTGACTTTTTTATCGCCGTCCAAACTTATGCCTACGTTGACATTATATTTTTTTAGTATTTCTCCCCACTCATTATTTAGCAACACCCCGTTTGTCTGAATAATGAAGGTTATATTTAAATGCTTATTATGATTGAGTATGGTTTCAACATAAAATATAAAAGTACTCTTTGCAATCAGTAAAGGCTCTCCTCCATGAAATGCTATAAAAACATTTTCAATTTTATGTTTTTTTGAATAGTTCTTAAGTTTTTCCGAAAATGCGATAATGTTCTCATCAGACAAAAATTTTGGCTGATTTTTATACGTATTATCACCCATATTGTACATATGACAATATGAACAATTTAAATTACAATGACTTGCAATCTTCAAAATAAAAGTTTCAATCTTCATATATTAAAAAAGTTGCCTAAAGGCAACTTCAGATTTATTATACTTGCAGTACTTATTATTTTGGTTTAATTACTACAGGCGGATCTTTTTTTACATAAATTGAATCAGCATATGCTGATCCGGCTGTATTGCATCTTACGTCTTCTAAAGAATCATCAAATCCCTGTTGACCTCCCATCACAAAAGATAGAAGATCTTTTTTTACTGCTTTTTTCTCTAGATCAGTACTCATTGTTTTTTCGTTTTTCATAAATAAGTTATTTAAATTGTTTATGTACCACAATTGGTGATTCAAATCTATGCAAACATATTGATATTAAAAATTAAAAAGTAAAGCTTTCAATAGGCTATTTTTTCTTAAAATTCTTACATTTGAAATATGAAATAAGTCCCCCCATGAAGAAAATAAAACTAATAATTATGCGTAAATCAAAGAAAATCACACAACTAGATATGGCTACTTATCTGAAAATCAGTCAAACACAATATTACAAAAGAGAATCAGGCGTTGTAAAAATAAGCGAACAAGAATGGCAAAAGATTGCAACACTATTGGATGTAAGTGTAGATGATATTTTTGAAGAACAAGATAATGAGTTCAATGAATTATCTCTTAAACAGGAATTAGAATACTTAAAAGTAAAAATAAAAAATATAGAACAAAAATTAAATAACTAAAAAAATCCGCAGACCTCTCAGGGCCTGCGGATTTGCTTATATAATCAAAAATTCTAAGGATACATTTCTGTAGAAGGAGAGGGAGCCATTAAAAGGTCAGTCCTACGCCGCCGGAGATCCTGCCGCCATCTTCGCCGGTGAAATAGTCCAGCCTGGCAGAAAACATTTCCAGAATATTCATCCAGAAGCCGGCACCCACGCCCTGGTGCCATTTGTCGGAGGTTTCACGGTCCATCCATACCCTTCCGATGTCATAGCCTACCAGTATGCCCATGTTCACCGGGACAATCCTGTTTCTGATTCGTCCGAAGTCCCATCTTACTTCCGAGTTATTGACGAAATAGGATTTTCCTGCAAACCGCTCGTTCCTGTATGCCCGCATCGCGTTATTTCCGCCGATGGCGGCAGCCTGGTAAAACTCGAAATTGTTATTATTGATGATCATAGCATTGGAAGAATTGGCAAATACAAATCTTCCGCGCTTATCAATCCTGTGGAAAACATTCAGGGTTCCCTGGAAAGTAGCGAAATTCCTGTCAAATTCTTTTATATTGGCTTTCCAGCCTGCATTCAGCATCAGTTCCAGCCCTAATGTAGGAAATGCCTGGTTATCCAGGTTTTTAAAGCTGAAGGTATAATTGGCTCCTGCAAACTGCTGCCCGTCGTAAACCGCCGGGTTTACATCCGGGGAAACGGCCACGAAACGGTCATCGGTCCTCTGCACTTTGGCATGTTCGAAATTCAGCTGGAACTGATGTTTCAGGTTCAGCCAGCTGGTAGTGGATACGGAAGGAGCAAATTTAAATTGTGAAATCCTCACGCGGTTGTAATTCCTGTCTACCGCATCCTTGTCATATTCCGTCTCATTACCCAGCCCGAAGAACGTGCGGGCGAAATACGGAGTCGTGTACAATGCATCGATTCCTGCATCCCAGCTTCCGATGGCCTTTTTAAAGATGCCTTTATAGCCTACGTTAAATCCGCCGGTTGCCGTATAGACATTGGCTCTCAGCGTATGTTTCTGGGTGTAAGGATCACGGATGAAATTATTGACCGTATAGTTGGCCACAACGCCAAGGATTACTCCATCGTCCGGATTGAAGTTGGCATTCGGAAGTCCTGCAAAGAAACTGTATTTCGGATGCTTCCAGTTGTAGGTATTTACGTCATAATCGTCTTTTATGCGTTTGGAAGCCGATGGGGCATGGTATGTATTGTCCTGCGATTTAAAATCATAGATTTTCACTTTGCTGCCATTGGCTACATTATACGTATCATGATGATAACCGCCGATGAGGCGGATGTTGGTTTTAGGTCGTCCGTCTCCGGAAACTTCATAGATATCGTCATCCTCCAGGCCATAAATCCAGAGTTCTTTGGTTTTACGGTCATCATATGTTTTTTCAAACACCAATTCTTCCGGATGGTCTTTGCTGAGGCTGTACTGTTTTACCGTAACAGAATTTCCATCTTTTACAATGACAAACTTATCAGGTTTTACGGTACCTGCCAGCTGTACTTTCTCCTGCAGTACGTCATAGTATTTTACAGCTGCTTTTTCAATGCTGCCTTTGCGGAGTTTCAGTTTATGCTGGATATCGGTAATGGTGCTGTCCTGCACTTCCTGAGGGAGGTTCTTAAAAGCATCATCGATGTCTGCATCCGTCAGGTGCTGCTGGATATACTGTGCCTGGGCCACCCAGTCTTTTTCTTCCGTATCTTTGAGAAGGATCATATCCAGCGGATACGGCTCCATATTCATCCAGCGCACATTTTTGATTTCGTCCCTGAACGATTTCATGTGACGGATCGCCGGTACATTCATGATGACCTTAAAGGCTGCCCCATCATAATTGCTGAAAGCCTGGTCGTGGTCGCGCGGGATCGGGCGGTAGAAAACTTTTCCGTCTTTTTTATATTCGGCCCATTTCCACTGGTCTTCATGACGGTCCCAGTCACCGATCAGCATATCAAAAAGCCTGGCCCGCAGGTATTCCTCCCGGTCGATGGCATATTTGCTGTCTTTTCTCAGGTTCTTCAGCACATCCTGGGTAGAAACTACATCAGAAGCGTTATCCAGGTACTGTAAAGTCTTCGGATCAGAGGAGAAGCGTTCCTCGATCATATACATTTCATTGCCATATTCCCTGTTATACTCACCCAGGCTTTTCTGCTTTGGTACGTAATACAGTTCAGGATTGCTGTGGAAAAGATCTATCTTTCCCGCCATGTTATTCACGGAAAATACGGTGAACGGATGGCTGGTGGTATAGAAATCGAGCAGGAAGCGATCCGGGAACGTATTGGTAAGCTCATTTCCGAAAGTGCTTTTCTTGAATGCCATGGCATTGAGGAAACGGACGGCATTTTTTTTCACACCTCTCATCACGAATTCCTGGCCGTCTTTGTCTTTCAGGCGCAGGCTGTTCGACTGATGGCCGCCGCCTTCCCGGAATGGGGTATAGCCACCGTTCAGTTCAGAGATATTCGCTGTTGGGGCAGTGATCGGGAGCGCATAATATTTACGGTAATGATTTCCCCACAGCCAGCGGTATATTTTTCCGCGGCTGGTCATTTTTTCGGTGTAAATCGATGAGGTATAGGTAGGAGGAATATTTGAAGGATAGGTATTGTCGAAAGGCTCCGGTTTGGGGATCACCGAAATCCGGGTCAGTTTTTCTGCTTCTTCATTCCTGGTGGAAAAATATTCTACATCCGAGCTCTGGTCTTTTCTCATGTTCAGTACGGCAAACCCGTTTCCGCCGAAAGAAAAGTCCGTTTTACTGACAATGGTGGCGGGATCGGTTTTGGAGCCGGCACCGCTGATGATCTGACGGATGTTATTGCTTTGGTGGTATTGTAAATTATGGTCGTGCCCGGAAACCAGGATCACATTCTTTTTGTCCTGGATAATGCTTTTGATCCTGTTGGCAAATTCGGTGTAATGTACGTTGCTCAGGTCCTCCATGCTGGCCCCGGAAGAGCTTCTCAGGGTATTGGCTACCGTTGCCAGCCCCGGAACAGGAAGTTTACCGTGAAATGCGGAGAGATGGGATTTGGCGGAATTAAATCCGGCATGAACCCCGGAGCTGATCACAGGATGGTGCAGGGCTACAATCACCCGCTTATCCTGGTTTTTCACTATCAGGTCCCTGAATTCGGCATAAAAATCCTCCCTTGTTTTGATATCGCAGCCTTCGTTGATTCCAGGGTACTTATCCCAGTTGATCAGTGCCCATTCAGAGTCCAGCACGATCAGTTTGATGTCTTTGCTGATGTTGATGTCTTCAATAGGGCATGAATTTTTAGGCAGGAACCCTTTCTTGTCATCCAGGTAATCCTTTACGAATTTTTCCTGGGCTTTCAGGCCTTCCAGACCATGGTACCAGTCATGGTTCCCCGGAATCACCAGTGTTTTACCCTTGAAATTTTTAGTAATCGCCAGCTGGTCTTCCAGTTTTTCTTTCGCCAGGGCATATCCTTTATCGGAAGGAGCCGGCATCCCCAGTGGGTAGATGTTGTCTCCGAGAAAAATCAGCATGGAATTTTTGTCAGCCGTTTCCAGTTGTTTTCTTAAAAGCTTCAGGGTATTCTGACCTTCTTTTTTGTCTGCATTACCGGCATCTCCTACCAGAAAGAACGTAAAATCATTTTCCCCGGTACCATCGGAATTTTTAATCTCCGATAAGTTTTTACCTTTTTTTACGTTATAGGTAGCGCAGGAATATAAAACTCCTGCCGACAATACGACACTGAACACAACGGACGTATTTTTTAGATGCGTTTTCAAGGATAAATTCATAAATTTACAATAACAAAATTCCGGCCATGAGCATTTTACAAAAAGCCAAAGATTACGTTGAACTCTTGTTCAAAGATAAACTATCTTCCGTATACTTCTACCATAATTTCATCCACACGACCTACACGGTAAACAAAGCGGAGGAAATCCTGAAAAATACGGCAGTTTCCGGCGATGATCAGGAGAAAGTGCTGCTTGCCATGTGGTTCCATGACACAGGGTATGTTGAATGTGCGCTGAACCACGAAGAAAAGGGAGTGGAAGTGATGCGGGATTTCCTGGAAAAGGAACACTATCCCGCAGAGAAGATTCAGGAAATTGCCGGACTGATCCTGGCCACGAAAATTACATACCAGCCCGTAAACCTGCTCGAGCAGGTTGTAAAAGATGCGGACTGCAGCCATTTTGCCAGCTACGATTATAACGATATCTCCGACGCACTGCGAAAAGAATGGGAACTTACCAATGTACGGTGCTTCTCCAATGATGAATGGAATGCCGGAAATCTGGAGATGCTGAAGCACAAGCACCGGTTCTATACGGATTATGCCAAACAGAACTGGCAGCCGCTGAAGGACAAGAACATCCGCAAAATCGAAAAGAAACTGGAAAAGGAGACCGAAGATAAAAAACAAACCTCCGGAAAGAAAAAGGAAAAGGAAGACAAGGAACAGAAATCCGACCGTAGCGTAGATACCCTGTTCCGGATTACCCTGGGGAACCATACCCGGCTAAGTGATATTGCCGACAGCAAAGCCAACATCCTGCTTTCGGTAAATGCCATCATCATTTCCGTATGCCTTTCGGTACTGGTGCCGAAACTGGACACCCCGAAAAATTCCCATCTGATCATCCCAAGCTTTATTTTGCTGATCTCCAGTGTGCTGACCATCATATTCGCCATCCTTTCCACAAAACCCAATGTGACCAAAACCCGTTTTACGGCAAAGGATGTCGCCGACCGGAAAGTAAACCTCCTGTTTTTCGGGAACTTCAACCGCATGCTTTTCAACGATTACCATGACGCGATGAAAGACCTGATCCAGGACCGCAACTATATCTATGATTCCATGGTAAAGGACCTGTATTACCTTGGCAAAGTACTCGACAGGAAGTATAAGCTGCTATCCACAACCTATACCATTTTTATGGCCGGGATCGTCATTTCCGTGCTCTCGTTTGCCTATGCCTTCCTTACGCTGTAAACTCCTGAAATGATTGTAAGACCGCGTACCCACTGGCTGAGAATGCTCTTTGTATGGAGAGGCTCCGTACTGAGGAAAATTATGGTTCAGCTTACGGTGATCGGCCTGTTCTCTCTTGCGGTTTATTTCTGTAAGGGAAGAGTCTTCGATTATAAAGTTCATCTCAATCCGGCCATCTTTACGCTGATCGGGCTGGCCCTTGCCATTTTTATGGGATTCTGCAATTCGGCAAGCTATGACCGCTATTGGGAAGGAAGAAAGCTCTGGGGCTCACTGCTCAATGAGAGCAGAACACTCACCCGGCAGATCCTGTCGCTGGTCAATAATAATGCCCCGGATGCTTTGGCAGACAAGCAAAGAATCATAAAATCCATTTCCGCTTTCTGCTGGTCCCTGAATGATTACCTGCGGGATAAGCCGGCTACCGGACGCCTCGGCTCCCTCCTTTCTCCTGAGCAGCTGCAGGCCCTGGAAGGAAAGACCTATGTTCCCAATATCATTCTCGATGGAATAGCCGGCTGGCTGAGCGAATAGTATAAAAAAGAATACATCGACAGCATCGTCCTGATTTCCCTGGAAAACCAGCTGAACCGGTTCTCGGTTATTCTAGGAGGCTGCGAAAGGATCCGTAATACGCCTCTGCCCCTGGCCTACAGTATCCTTCTTCACCGTACCGTTTACCTGTACTGCTTCTGGCTGCCTTTCGGGCTGGTAGACAGCGTAGGCTGGATGATGCCGCCGATTGTCGTGCTCATCAGCTATACCTTCATCGCGCTTGATGCTATCATCCGGGAAATCGGGGAACCGTTCGGAGAAGAGGAAAATGATCTGGCCCTGAACAGCATCTGCCGTACGATAGAGTATTCCATCTTCGAGCAGGCAGGTATTCTCCAGACGGAACCCGAGGCTACGGATTCATATGTCGTTGACTGATGAGTGATGAGCGATGAGTGATGAGTGATGAGTAATGAGTAATGGGTAATGGGTAATGAGTAATGAATAATGAGTGATGAGTGATGAGTGATGGGGTATGAGTGATGGGTGATTTTCGGAGGGAGGGTGCTGAAAAACACATGAGGTTCATAGCCCCGATAGCAGCGGCATCCTTTTTCCGAATGGGACCGGGCGGCGGGAGAAAAAGATACAGCGGATAGCGGGAATCAGCTCCTTAAGAAGATCCCAATGTAGAAGCAGAAGCCTTGTTTTTATAAGAACCGATCCGGCACAAATGCTGGCCAATCATTGGCTAAATTTTATCCTCGGACGATTTCCGGAATCAGATGCCTTATATGAGCAGTGTGCTGTGACTGCGTTCTCAATCTGCCTTCAGACAATCTCAGTCATTGCCGGCCGAAGTGGCATGCGGGCTGAATCTCTTTTCTTTTACCGGGATCAGGGTTGTATCCAACCTGTATAATTCCTGTCATCAGCAGAAGATTATATTTCATATGCATATCAACCGTTGTACGGATCTTGAGCCGGAAGATTGTTTTTCCGCTGTTTCAGACAAAAGACACCCTGAGGGCCAGAAGTCCGGTAATGCCCTGCAGATCTTCCACTTTCAGGAACTCCACATCGTTTTTAAGAACCTCTTTTTTCTGAAGCTTACCGATATATTCCAGGTATTCCCGCTGGTTTTCCATTCCGAAATAGACGATGGTAATTTTCCCGGGACAGGTGATCCGGTCCGAAGATCCCTTGACATGCGCTTTATCCAGGCGTTTTTTGATGATTTCATAATAGGAATTATAAGCGCCGTCCACATCAAACCTTTTCTCATCCATCCGGAAACGGATATCGATTTTTTCATTGTATACAAAAATTAGGGAGGCTATATCCAGCGGAACCGGCAGGTCCTTTTTAAAGCTGCGGAATTCCCGTTCCATCCGGCAGATGGTTTTCAGCTGCCAGTACCTGAGCCGGCGGACAGTCTTTGAGTGGTAGGGAAGTTCCGGTGCAATATTCTGGCCGGTATAAAGGGTATGTTCCACCCCGTCCGACTTAAACCGCTCATAATAATGCGGAAAAATCTGTTGCGCATCATTCTGGCTTTCATCCAGTACGTCGGCGAGCTTCCTGTTGACCAATGTTATGGAATCGTCCAGATTTTTCCGGCTGGCGTAGAAAAGATCGCTCTGGCTGAAAACCTGGGCAAAGTATTCCTTGATTTTTGCCTTTACTTCACTGGAGGATTTGATCTCGAGCTTGGCCTGCAGATAAGGATGCACTTCGTCTCTCAGCAGTCGCTGGAAGCGCTGTTCGCTGTCTGCCTTGATCTCGTGGTTCAGTTCATTTTCAAAGATTTCCAGGGCCAGGATGTATTTTTCAGGCTCTGCATTCATCAGGGCAAAAATGCCCTGAAGGCACCCGATCTGCCGGTTGAGGTCTTCCAGCATCAGCCGGAACCGTTTTTCCGAGGAAGAACGGATATCCGAAATCCCGAACAGCGGCGTAAGGTTTTTAAACGAAATCTGCCGTAAGGTGTATATTTTCCTGGCCAGGGAAGCATTGAAATATTTCTCCGCTTCATTCCTGAATTTCCATACCACGCTGTCATGGATGGTTGTATATTCCCTCTGTATAATGGCTTCGATCTGGTAATTTTTCTCAAAGCTGAAACGGTTCAGCGAAAACAGGATCATGTCTGTAAAGAAATCTATTTTTTTAAGTTTCAGTCCATTGAAGCTGCTCTTTATGGGAGAGGTAAATTCCATGATGGCCAGCAGCTCGCCGTCTTTCACCAGCGGAATGACCATAAAGCTGTTGATGTTATTCTCTTTCAGGATCTTAAAAGAAGGCAGTGTGCGGATTTCATGGTCCAGGTTTTCCACATTGGAAATCACAACCGGCCTTGGATTGTAGTTGATATTGCTGATGGTGGTTTTGCGGGTTTCCTCATCAAAGGTATTGATCCAGAAATCCAGGATGTGATGGGTGAAAAGGCTTTCGTAGATGGGAAGCTTTTCCAGCCGCTGGTCTTTTTTATTGAAGAGCATCAGTCCGAAATTCAGTTCGGCAACATCAAAATACGATTTGAAGATCTCCATCAGGTTGTTGTCCGGGGAGAAGTTTCCCGGATCGATACTGATCATGCTTGATTTGAGATCCGACAGGGCGACCTCCGAAGTGCAGTCAACCAGTGAAATAATGGTAAATCCTTTCAGTATCCAGGATTCCGAGGGAAAATACTTTTTCCAGAGCCCAGGATCGTCCAGGTTTTCCAACAGCATATCCACGATTTCATCAGAAGGAACCACAGTGCCCGGGGCGGGATAAACTTCCGTAAAATCGGCATTTACCGTAATCTTATAATGCTTCATGATACCCTGGCGGTTCGGGATGTCATAATAAAAGGGCAGGGTGGTCTTGATATCCCTTTTAAAACAGCTCTGCAGGATCAGGCAGCAGCAGAAAACATAAAATTCGTCATCATCAATGTTCCGGAGTTCAATCTCGAAGTCTTTTCCCGCCTCTTTAAGGATCGCGGTAAACCGTTCGGTATAATTGAAGGTAATATTGGAAAGCGGGATGCTGGCCGCCTTGATTTCATTATTCGTAAGACCGGTAGGAAAAAGATCTGCCAGCAGGAGCCTGATCAGGTCCTGATGTTTTTCCAGGAGCAAAGGGTCCTGAAATCCGTCTTTCAGTTCCTTGAAGTTCTTTGTTTTATCGAGTAAAGATTCCGCATAGTTCGCGCGGTATTCCAGACGGTCGTTGTATCGGATATGTTCCAGGATATCCAGGTATTTTTTAAACGAAATGTAAACCTGAAATGGAGCGTCTTTCTTATAAAGATTTGCCAAAGCCGGAAATTTGAGGTAAAGGTATAAAAAAACCACAACTTTGCGGTTGTGGTTTCTGTATTATTTGATTGGATTTTACAATCCGAACTGTCTTGCAAACA
>NZ_CAJYMO010000007.1 GCF_913776365.1 uncultured Chryseobacterium sp.
CGTAGATATCTACTGTAGGCTTATACGTATTCCAGCTGCCGGCACTGAATCCCAGCATGCCTCCGAATTCAAATCTGGGTTTCTTTGTAATCAGGTTAACGATTCCGCCCGGACCTACGTTTCCGTAAAGCATGGCGTTGGCTCCTTTGAGGACTTCCACCCGTTCCAGGCTGGTTACTTCGGGAAATACCCCGCTGTTTACCCTGGCGCCGTTCTTAAAAATATTATCATTGGCAAAAGTAAATCCACGGCCGCCGAAACTGTCCTGTGAGCCTCCGCGCGCCGATGTAAGATAAATGCCGTTTACATTTTTTATGACATCGCTCAGCTGCCTGGCCTGCTGCTGTTCAATGATTTCATGGGTGACGATGGCAATGGGTTGCGGAGTCTCCATAACGGTAAGGTTCGACTTGGTGGATAAAGGTTTCGCCTTGTTTGGGTTTCCGGTTTTATGAAGATTCACATCTTCGATCGTCTGAATTCTGACGGTGTCAGATTCGGTGTTTTTCATTTGTGCGCCCACGGAAATGGCTGTGAATAATAATCCCAGGGCAACCAGCTGTTTTTTCATTGAATGTTTATTATTTAGAAGTAATATAAATAAAGTGCAAAAATATATTATTATTTAGAATCAATAAAAATAAAATGCTGATTTTTGTCATTTATCAGCTAAATTTCTCTTATTTGTAGTAAGCAAGTTGCAGGTTTTATCGATAACTTTGTTAAAAATCAAAAGAATGCAACTGATCAAAGCAGGGCTTTGCGCCTTCGGAATGAGCGGAAAAATCTTTCACGCTCCCTTTTTAAAAGAACATCCGGGCTATCATCTGGCCGCCATCGTAGAAAGGACCAGGGAAGATTCCCGGGAAAAATATCCGGAAGCCGTTATTTACCGGTCGGTGGAGGAAATGTTGGAACACGCGGATATCGAACTGGTGATCGTCAATACCCCGGTCCAGACCCATTATGAGTATACCAGAATGGCACTGGAAGCCGGAAAGAATGTTATCGTAGAAAAGCCGTTTACCGTAAATGTAGCCGAAGCAGAGGAACTGGTAAGGCTGGCAGAGGAAAAGGGCGTATTCCTCAGTGTTTACCAAAACCGCAGGTTCGACCGTGATTACCTGCAGGTACAGAAGATCATCAGCGAAGGAAAACTGGGAAACATCCGGGAAGCGGAAATCCGCTTCGACAGGTTCCGTACCGAAGCCAGCGGCAAAGCGCATAAGGAAGATCCGCAGGCTGCAGGTTCAGGATCGCTTCACGATCTGGGATCGCATCTGGTGGATCAGGCAGTGCAGTACTTCGGGTATCCGGAAAAGCTTTTTGCCGACGTCTTTTCTATGAAAGGAGATGGTTTTGCCAATGATTACTTTGAAATCATCCTGTATTATGGCAATGCGCTGAGGGTACGCCTGAAGTCCTCCGTATTTTCCAGGGAAGCCCATTACGCTTATACGGTGCATGGAGACCAGGGTAGCTTTCTCCAGGAAAGATCCGACAATCAGGAGAATGAGCTGGCTGCAGGTGCCCTTCCGGAATATGGACTGGAGTGGACACGGCCTCTGAAAGAGCCGGATGGAATCCTGAATATCCTGAATAATCAGCAACAAACCGAAAGAACCCTTACTTCCAGCGAGCCCGGAAACTATATGAATTATTACCAGCAGATCTATGAATTCATGGTATTCGGGTATGTACTGCCGTCGCCGGCTGAAGAAGTTATCAGGAATATGAAAATTATTGAGGCAGCTACAGAAAGCTCCAGGGAAGGTAAGGTGGTCAGCCTCGCCTGAGCAGCAATTTTTTAATAACAGGTCCTGAGTTATACGTTATGGGCCGGAGGTAATCATTCATAGTCTTTTCGGACAGGCGACGAGACCCGGAATGAATATTCCCGCAGATCCAGGAGAATCACCCGGAAGGTGTTCATCTTAAATCTGCGGGAATCCGGTATATTCAGGTGCTTTATGAAACAGTAGATCTGAAAAATCTTTGTATCGATAAAGACAAATTAAATTTTTAAACCTGGCTCATTGCTTATAACTCATAACTCACCATTATTTTAACTTTCTCCCAGCATTTCCTGGAGTTCCAGCCAGCGCATTTCGTGGTTTTCCAGTTTTTCAGAAACGGATTCCAGATCGGCAGAAAGCTTTGCTATTTTTTCGTAATCCGTTTCATTGTTCAGGTGTTCCAGGATGGAAGTTCTCCGGGCTTCCAGTTCGGGCATTTCTTTTTCAATGGTTTCCAGTTCTTTCTGTTCTTTGAAGGAAAGCTTTTTCTTTTTTGCAGGCGACGGTGGAATGTTTATGGCTGCTACAGTTTCTTTTACGGATTCTGTTTTTTGTGATGAAGGCTTTTCTGAGTGATCTTCTTTGCTTCTGGTTTCCCTGTACTCAGAAAAGGTGCCAACAAAATCACGGATTTTTCCTTCGCCTTCAAACGCGAGGATATGGTCTACGATCCGGTCCATGAAGTAACGGTCGTGGGAAACGATGATAAGCGATCCCTGGAACTGCTGCAGGAAATTCTCCAGCACGGTAAGGGTAGGAAGATCCAGATCGTTGGTAGGTTCGTCAAAAATCAGGAAATTTGGGTTCTGGTAAAGGATGTACATCAGGTGCAGCCTCCTTTTTTCGCCACCCGAAAGCTTGGAGATGGGAGAGTACTGCGTCTGGTCATCAAATAGAAACAGCCTGAGGAACTGAGATGCCGAAAGGCTTTTGCCATTGGCCAGCGGATAGTATTCGGCTGCTTCTTTAATGAAATCGATTACCCGTTCATCTTCTTTATACTGAAGGCCTTTCTGGGAAAAATAGCCGAAATGGATGGTTTCGCCGGTTTCAATTTCTCCATTATCAGCTTTTTCAAATCCCTGGATAATATTCAGCAACGTGGATTTGCCGGCTCCGTTCTTTCCTACGATGCCTACTTTCTCACCCCGCTGGAACTGGTAGCTGAAATCCTTCAGGAGCACTTTGCTTCCGAAGCTCTTATCGATATGATGGAGTTCAAGGATCTTGCTTCCCAGTCTCTTCATTTCAAAATCCAGTTCCAGTCCCTGTTTCCGGGTGTCGGTCTTGGCTACTTTTTCCGTATCGTAAAAAGCATCGATTCTTGATTTTGATTTGGTGGTTCTGGCCTTTGGCTGTCTCCGCATCCATTCCAGTTCTTTGCGGTACAGGTTGTTGGCTTTATCGATGGTAGCATTCAGGTTTTCCTCACGGATCATTTTATTTTCCAGATAGGTAGCGTAAGCTCCGTTATGCACATACAGGTTTCCGTCTTCCATTTCCCATATCGTATCGCAGACACTGTCCAGGAAATACCGGTCGTGGGTAACCAGCAACAAGGTAATTTTTGCCTTGCTCAGGTAGTTTTCCAGCCATTCCACCATTTCAACATCCAGGTGGTTGGTAGGTTCATCCATAATCAGGAGGGTATGGCGGTGTTCAGCCCGGGTTTCGGTAAGCAGTTTGGCCAGTGCGACCCGTTTGATCTGGCCTCCGGAAAGCGTTCCCATCTTTGCTTCGAGATCGGTAATTTTAAGCTGCGACAGGATCTGCTTCATTTCGTTCTCCAGGTCCCAGGCTTTGTGGGCTTCCATTTCCAGCAGTGCCTTTTCAATAAAATCGTTATCGGTGGAATGCAGCGACTGGTGGTAATTTTTCAGGGCCCGGATGGGGGCTGAATCCAGCGTCATCATAAACTCATCAATACTGAGCCGTGGATCGAAATCGATTTCCTGGTCAAAAAGCACCACCTGTATATCTTTGTTGATGACCACTGTTCCGCTGTCTGCAATCTCTTTGCCCATCAGGATTTTCAGCAGGGTGGATTTTCCGCTCCCGTTTTTGGCAACAATAGCAATTTTATCCCCTTCGTTGACGTGGAAAGAAATGTTTTCAAAAAGCACTTTGATGCCATAGGATTTGGTGAGGTTTTCTGCAGAGACGTAGTTCATAAATAAGTTTGACTAAAATTAAATGGATAACGGAGCGGCAAAAGTACGAAAAATGTAGCCAGAATAACCGTCCGGTAAATCTATGAAAACGTTATAGAATTATTATCACCGGTTGCCTGAATCACGACTGTTTTGGGGTTTTATTTTCAATAATTTATGATAAGTGGTATTTTTTAAATGTATTTTAATGGATTACGCAATAATTTTTGATTTAAATGTAATGTATGTTGAATTTTATTGTAGATTTATCTTAATTAAATCAAACCTAAACTTATGATGCAAATTAATTTCTGGGCTATCTTTTCAGCCGCTTTTCTTCCCCTGATCATAGGGTGGATCTGGTATCATCCGAAAGTCTTCGGCACGGTCTGGAGACGGGAGGCCGGATTAGCCGGTTTTCCTGTAAAAAGTCAGATGATCGGAGCCTATATTTTCTGTGTTATCCTGTCTGTACTGATGGCGTTTTTCATTCAGTATACCACGGTTCATCAGTTCGGAGCGCTGGGGATGGTGGGCGGAGATGAGATGAATGCTGAAAATTCCTATCATGCTTTTATGAAAGATTACGGAAAAGCTTACCGCTCATTCGGCCACGGAGCATGGCATGCTTTTATCGCAGGTTTCCTGTTCGTATTTCCTATGACTGCCGTAAATGCCATGTTTGAGCAGAAATCCTGGAAATATACGATGATTAATTCCGCATACTGGACATTTACCATCACCCTGATGGGCGGACTCATCTGCGGATGGTATGCATGTGACGGTTTTTATTGGGTAACCCAAAAATAATTTTCACGGTATAAAAGATAAAGCTACTTTTGTGCAGCCTCCTTTATGTCGTATACTTTGCACCATTACCGTACAGCCGGTGATCTTCCGGAAAACTGGAATTCCGTAATCGGGAAACATAATATTATGCTTTCCGGTGAATATTTTAAAGTACTTGAAACTTCCGCACCGGACAATATGCAGTGCTTTTTCATAGGTTTTTTTAAACAGGAACAGCTGATCGGCGGTGCCCTGGTTCAGTATCTGGACTTTTTGAAACATAAAACCTTTCAGAAAAATGAAATAGGGTACGGTCTGAAAAATCGTATCGCCCGTACATTCAGCAGGGATATTATGATTCTGGGTAATAATATGCTGACGGGGCAGAACGGATTTTATTTTGACGTTACGGAAATTACTGTGGATGAAATCATCCGGATGCTGGAAAAAGCCGTACAGCATATGCAGAAGGAGGTCCGGAAGACTTCACTGATCATCTATAAAGATTACCGGCCTGCTTTCGCAGATCTTTTTCAGAAGCATCGCCCGGGATATTTCCGGTTTTCCGTACAGCCCAATATGATTCTCAACCTGCAGGAACATTGGAAAACTTTCGAAGATTACCTTGGGGATTTCTCAACAAAATACCGGACAAGAGCCAGAACGGCCCGGAAAAAGCTGTCCGGTACCGAAAAAAGAGAACTGCATGCCGGGGATATAAAAAAATATGCTCAGGAAATGAACCTTCTTTATCAGCATGTAGCTGAACATGCCGCATTCAATACCTTCTTCCTGGCAGAAAACCATTTCGTCAGCATGAAAGAAAATCTGGGAGAAAATTTTAAGGTGTTAGGATACTTCTCAGAGGGTCTGCTGATAGGTTTCTTTACTATGATTATCAATGAATGTGATATTGATACTTACTTTTTAGGCTATGACAGAACGTGCCAGAGAGAAAAACAGTTGTATCTGAACATGCTGCTGGATATGGTGGAATTTTCTATAAGCCACCGGTACCAGAGGATTATCTTCGGGAGGACTGCGCTGGAGATCAAATCCACGGTCGGAGCAGAGCCGGTTGAAATTTCCGGATTTATCAGGCACCGAAATTTTCTGGTCAACCTGTTGATGAAGTATATTTTCCCCTCCGTCTCTCCCCGGACGGAATGGATCCGCCGGAAACCTTTTAAAGGATAGGAAAGGAGAGGTGTATACCTGCTGTACAGGAATCAGTCAAGTGTAAGCCGGTGTAGGGACCATGCATTGCCATTATAGAGGTTGAGGTCTACTTTCGTATTGATGCCGTGAACAATTCCGTTTTCCGTAAACTGCCAGAAATCCCATCGGTTATCAGGAGCAGGAGCGGGGACGTCATTATAATTAGCCAGCCAGAGCGGGTAACCGTCGAATTCGCCTTTCAGGAAATCTTTGTAATAATGATAGTAGGTATAGATAATGGGTTTCTTACCATAGGTTTCCTCTATGATCCTGCACCATACCTTCAGGTCTTCAAGGAGTTTTTCATTGGTTTTCCGTTTGGGGATTTTTTCAATATCAAGGATTGGCGGCAGATCGCCGCTTTCCAGTTTTACATTCTCCAGGAAATTATTGGCCTGAATAACCGGGTCTTCATCAGCCCTGTAAAAGTGATAGGCTCCGCGGATCAGTTCATGCTTTTGTGCCTGCTCCCAGAAAACGCCGAAATGTTTATCGGCACTGCGGTTTCCCATGGTGGCACGCATGATGACAAATTCGAGCGGGATGGTTTTGTTGCCGATGCTTAAGCTGTCCCATTTAATATCTTCCTTATTCTGGTAGTGGGAAATATCGAAGCCGTAGGTTTTATCCAGGTTGCCGGAAACAATGCTCTGGATTCGCGAAGCTTCCCTTTCGGTATTGTGCAGTTTGCGATGGATGAATTGATTGAAGTAAAGGGCGTAATAATAGCTGACGGACTGCTTCAGGTAGAGGCCGGTTCCGGCCAGAGCCAGCAACAGCAGGGCCAGAACAACTTTACGCCGGAACAGATAAGGCCTGCGGCGCCTGCGGTGAATTTCTTTGGCGGTTTTTTTGCTGTAGTTTTCTTTTGGCATAAAGTTTTACAAAACTAACTTTTTTTTCATGCCGGATGCTAAATAAAATCAGTAAATTTGTGTACTATGGAAACACGCGAAAAGATCATCATCATAGGAGGAGGTTTTGCGGGGCTGCAACTTGCAAAAACATTGAATAACAAGAACAAAAAAGTGCTTGTTTTAGACCGGGTAAACCATCATATGTTTCAGCCTCTTTTCTATCAGGTAGCGTGCGGAAGGATTGAACCTTCCAATATTTCCTTCCCTTTCAGGAAAATCTTTCAGCGTTCCCGGAACATCCAGTTCAGGCTGACGGAAGTAAAGTCCATTGACACGGCAAATAACAAAGTCATTACCGAAGAAGCCGAATTCAGCTATGACAAGCTGGTAATTGCCACCGGCTGCAAAACCAATTTTTTCGGAAATAAAGAAATGGAGGGCCGTGCCTTCGGGATGAAGAATACCCAGGAAGCCATCAGTATCAGAAATCATGTGCTGATGACATTTGAGAAGCTCATTATTGAAAAAAGCCGGAGCGACGACGGTAACTGGAACATCGTTATCGTAGGGAGCGGCCCTACCGGCGTAGAGCTGGCCGGCGCTTTTTCTGAAATGAAAAAAGAAATCCTCCCACGGGATTATCCGTATATGAATTTCGACCATCTTCAGATTATTCTGGTAAGCTCTACCGAAAAGCCGCTGGCGGTGATGAGCAAAGAAGCCCAGGAAAAATCCGAGCAGTACCTGAAAGATCTGGGGGTTACTTTTCTCAGTCAGGAATATGTAACGGATTATGACGGTGACAAGGTATACATGAAAAGCGGGAAAAGCATACCTTCCAATAACGTAATCTGGGCAGCGGGAGTAACAGGGAATGTGGTCGAAGGCTTCCCACAGGAGAAACTGATCCGGAACCGTTATATTACGGACCGCTATAACCGGATCAAGGGGTATGATAATATCTTTGCCGTCGGGGACATCGCCTATATGGAAACTCCGAAATATCCGCAGGGGCATCCGCAGGTCGCCAATGTAGCCATCAACCAGGCGAAGAATCTTGGCCGTAACCTGCTGAAAAAAAACGGCAGCGAGTGGAAGGAGTATGAATATGATGACAAAGGATCGCTGGCTACCATTGGCAAGCACCGGGCAGTCGTTGATCTGCCTTTTGTGAAATTCCAGGGGCTGCTGGCCTGGTTTTTCTGGATGTTCCTCCATCTGATGCTGATTCTCAGTGTACGGAACAAGCTTGCCGTATTTTTTAACTGGATGTGGAGCTATTTTAACAAGGATTCTTCTTTAAGATTAATAATTTTGCCGAATAAGAAAAACGGAACATTACAATGAGAATTGATATAATAAGTGTGCTTCCCGAGCTGATGGAAAGCCCGTTCAGGACTTCTATCCTGAAAAGAGCAATGGATAAAGGACTGGCAGAAGTGCATTTTCATCAGCTGAGAGACTGGGCCATCAATAAGCACCGGCAGGTTGATGACGAGCCTTATGGCGGCGGTGCGGGAATGGTTATGATGATAGAGCCGCTGGATAAATGCATTGCTGAACTGAAATCCCAACGGGAATATGATGAAATCATTTATCTGACTCCGGACGGCGTAACCCTGAACCAGAAAATTGCCAACACCCTTTCCATCAAAAATAACCTGATTTTCCTGTGCGGACATTACAAAGGAATTGACCAGCGGGTAAGGGAACTTCATATTACCAGGGAAATCTCAATCGGCGATTATGTACTCACCGGAGGCGAACTGGCCGCCTGTGTGCTGGCAGATTCCGTGATCCGCCTGCTTCCCGGTGTACTGAATGATGAACAGAGCGCATTGACAGACAGCTTTCAGGACGATCTTCTGTCGCCGCCCATCTACACAAGGCCTGAAGTCTATAAAGGTCTGGAAGTACCGAAAGTGCTTCTCAGCGGCAACTTTAAGAAGATCGAAGAATGGCGTCATAACGAAGCGGTAAGGATCACTCAGGAAAAACGTCCTGATCTGCTCTAGCTCCTTTTTCCCCTGAAACAGGGACTTTTTTTATTCTGATAAAATAAAATCGGAATAATAATCAAAATAATTTAGGATTAAGTTGAAAATATTTATTAACTTTCCCTGAATTAAGAATTTTATTATCTGTATTTTTGTTTCAATAGGATTTTTTATTACGTTTCATGGAGCTTTGGTTCTATACTTATTTAAAATATTAACCATTTCACTTATTTTAGTTTAATATTTTCACCTAATCTGAGAGCTGTTGATGTAAAATTAACCTGAAAATCTTTTTAGTTGGGTATTTTTTTTCTGAATAAAATAATAAATTTACATTTTGCAATTAAAACAAAAGTTTAAGATATTTTAGAAAGTTGAGTGAATGGAGCTGTTCAGTTTTTACAATGTGGAAAATTTATTTCCTCCGGATCCTGAATCAAAACATAAACTGAACCCTACTTATTCAGGATTGCGCAACTGGGATGAGCGGAAGTACCGGAACAAGCTTCTTAAGATAGCCCACGTTTTCCGGATGATGAAAGACCAAAATGCAGCATTGCCTTTTATGATAGGACTTGCTGAGGTTTCCGGTAAATCTGTGCTGGAAGACCTTGTACAGCTGGAACCTTTCACCGGGAATTACGGGATTGTGCATTACCCCTCAAGGGATGAAAGAAAAGTAGATGTGGCACTTCTTTACGATAAGGAGAAATTACAGCTCATATCGTCGGAAGCCATTACCTTCGATTTTGAAAATGTATACAAAAACACAGAAAATGTTGACACCACCAGAGATGTGCTTCATGCAAAAGTAAGATATAAAGAACAGGTTATCAATGTCTTTGTCGTTCATCTCCCCTCAAAGCGCGGGAAAGATATTAATAAACCCAAAAGAAACTTTATATTGAAAGAAATCCGGAACCGTATTTTACATAGCATTGATGAAGATAGAGAGCCGGTAATCCTGTGCGGCGATTTTAATGAAAATCCCGATCATGAAAACGTAACAGATGTTCTGTATGACCATATGCAGAAAAGGAGATTGGAAAACCCTTTTGAGCCATTGTTTTTAAAGAAAAAATACTCTGTCTTTCATCATAAGTGCGGGATGCTGTTTGACCAGATTATTCTTTCTGAAGACTTTTTCTCCAAAGACCTTGGTCTGGTATTTCAGGAAGCAGCGGTTTTCAGCCCTGAAAAAATCTGTACCCGGGACAGAAAATTTGCAGGCAGGCCACTGCGGACATTTGCCGGAACACGGTACCTCGGAGGATACAGCGATCATTTTCCTGTTTTTGTAAGATTAAGCGATTTATAAAAACATAAATAAGTAAGTATGAAAAATTCAGACGATACCAGTTATCAATTAGATTCGATTGATAAAGAAATTATCTATATGCTGATGGATAATGCCAAGACGTCTCTTGCGCACATCGCGAAAAATATAGGCATTTCCACAACCGCCGTCCATCAGAGAATAAAAAAACTCGAACAGGCAGGAGTGATCGAAAATTCAATTTCCTTTCTCAATCCCAAAAAGATCGGATATAAGGTTACGTCCTATATCGGGGTATTCCTGGATAAACCGAGCCACTATCCTGATATGGTAAAATCCCTAAGAGACATCAATGAAGTGGTGGAAGCCCATTACACCACCGGTAATTATACAATTTTTTTAAAAGTAATCTGTAAAGACAATGACCATCTGATGCAGATTTTAAGCAAACTTCAGAAGCTGAAAGGCGTAACGAGAACAGAAACTTTCATATCTTTGGAACAAGGTATTTACAGACAACTGAAAGTATAAGCTTATGAACATCGCCCGTTATTTGGACTCAACCTATTTGAAAACCCCCGAACAGTCGGGGCTGTCTGAACAGGAAACCCTGCAGAAAGATAAGGCTCTTGCCCAGGAAGCCATTGACCATGGTATTCTGGCCGTCATGATCCGTCCGGATTATGTGTCGGAAATCAAGAAATATATCAGTGAAAGAAATTCGGAGGTGATCGTAGGGACGGTTATTGGTTTTCATGAAGGTACCTTTCCGCCGGAACAAAAACTGGCGGAGGCATCAAAGGCTATAGAAGACGGTGCCGATGAACTGGATTTTGTGATTAATTATCAGGCTTATCTGGCAGGAGACCTGGACCTTGTAGAAGAAGAATTTCTAAAGTGTACCCAACTTTGCCTGCGACATCAGAAAATAGCCAAATGGATTATTGAAATCGCTGCCCTGACAGACGGACAGATCGCGGACCTGACCGGACGTATTTCCGGATGGGCGGAAGCCTTTTTTTCTGAAAAGGACCTGTCCCGTATCTTTATAAAATCTTCCACCGGTTTTTATGAAACTCCGGATGGCAAACCGAACGGAGCTACTTTCGAAGGCATCAGAATCATGATTGATCATGCCGGAAAACTTCCCGTGAAAGCTGCCGGCGGAGTACGCACACCGGATGATGCTGAAAGAATGATCCGGATGGGTGTGAAAAGGATAGGTACTTCCTCAGCCCTGGCATTGCTCAAAAGTGAAGCCGGACCGGAAAGATATTAAGCCCCTGGAACAAAAAAGCAAAAAAAACCATCAGCACTAAGGACTGATGGTTTTTTTTACATTTTAGATGTTTCAGAATTATTTACCAGATGATCTATCCAGCTTCAGAGTGAATAATTCCTAAGTTTATATTTTATATACTATAACGGATTAGACTAATAGTTGTTTATTAATCCCAGTACAATGATATTTTTTTATTTTTATTTGGTATATTCAAATATATTTTAATAATTTTGGAAAGACAAAAAAAATTAATATCCATGAAAAAGATCTTATTAGGTTTATTCCTCTTCACAGGAATAGTTTCCACATTTGCAGGTGGGAAAAAGGAAAATTCAGAAAATACTTTGACTTCCAATGTCGAGACGCAGGAGTCCGGCGATGAAAATCTTCTTAGAAGCTACGGATGTAAAGCAACAGCATACGTACAAAATTCTGAGACAGGTGAGTGGGAACCTTACCGTTCGTTCAGTATCTGTTGTTTCGATACTCCTGAACAAGCTTGTGCAGCTGCGCAATCAGAATTAGAAGATCAGTTAGGCATTGGCAATTAAAAGAAATTGTTACATTTAAGTAAGAGGCTTTTCTTTAAAAGGATAGCCTCTCTTTATTTTATAAATATAAAAATGAAAAATATTAAGTTTTGTTTACTTTTATTTCTGTTCACCGTTTCAATCCGTCTTTCTGCTCAGGAAAAATCATACACCGTAGAATATGCTGCAACCTCCGCTTCAGGTTCTACGGGAAAGGGAAATATCCTGATATGCACTAAGACAAGCTCCCTATACGGAAAGCTTAATGATAAAGATATCCAGCAGCAGAATACAATAAGTCAGGAACGAATCAATAATGATGTTTACATAAAGAGCAATAAGAAAGCTTATGTTTATAAAGATGTAAACCGGAATTTTATGATTTCAGATGAGAAGATTTTTCTGGACACATATATCGTAAAAGATGTAAATTCCGTGTTTAAATGGGAACTGCTAAATGAAACAAAAGAAATTTTAGGACATCTTTGTAAAAAAGCCAGGACAAAATTCAGAGGAAGAAGTTATGAGGCTTATTATGCAGAAGACCTTGAATATCCTTTCGGTCCATGGAAGTTTTCAGGGCTGCCCGGCCTTATACTTCAGGTAACAGCTGATGATCATTTCATCAGATATGATGCGGTAGAAATATTGCAGTCTGACAAAATGGTAGTCAATCCCTATCAGGACAATAGCAACCAAATAGAATTTAATACATTTAAAGAATTATACATTAAAAAATATAAAGAAGTAACAGCGGAGAGAAAGATGCCGGATGGGAGAACAGTGAACAGTGAAATGTCTAAAGGAGGTAAGGAAATTTATATTGAATTTTAAAAGTTGGTATGAGAAAATTATTTTATCTATTCTTTGTGTTTTATCTGGGTTTACATGCAAATGCTCAAAACTCAAGGTTTTTTTTCGAATACAAATTTGCACAGGACTCTTTAGTATTAGATTCCGTCTATACAGAACTGATGTATCTTGATATAAACGAAAGAGGATCCAAGTTTTACAGCAGAGATACATTTGTAACGGATTCAATTGTACAGAGTAAAATCAGAAGCCAGAGAGGACAGATGAGCATGAATATTAACGGGGGGCATTTTAAGGGCAGAATCAGGGATGTTGTTGAAAAGACATATCCACAATTTACGATCGATTTTTTTTCTTATATAGGATTCGACCGTTACCATACTTCAGAACAGCAGGATAAAATACAATGGAAAATTTTTCCCGATACAGAAAACGCAGGCGGTTGCAATGCCCAAAAGGCAGAAACCCGGCTTTTTGGGCGTATATGGACTGCCTGGTTTTGTAAAGAATATCCCATACAGGACGGACCATATAAATTTCATGGTTTGCCGGGCCTGATTGTTAAAATTTATGATGCTGACCAATCCCACATATTTGAGCTGAAGGGAATAAAGAATCTTAAGGATGAAGAAAAATGGATCAGTGAATTAGAACAGAAAAGTTCTAAAAAGCTTATAAAAGTCAGTAGGGATAAATTCAGAAAGGCATTTGTGGAAGACAGAAACGATCCGATGAAAGCATGGAGAAGCAGTCCCGGAGGAATGGTTTCCTATCAGGTGACCGATGCTTCCGGAAAGCCTGTCAATATGAAAGATATAAAACAAAGCAAAGAAGACCGGTTGAAAAAAGAAAATAATATTTTAGAACTGGATCTTATAAAAGGAAAGGCTGTTCCGCAATAGCGGTAACAGCCTTTTTATTTATACCTGCTGAGCAAGGTAGGCGGAATAAAACTCCCGGGTCTCTTCAATCAGGGTTTTCATTTCTTCCAGGGTGAAGACTTCCAGGAATTTCTTCCTGAAATCTTTAAAATGGGGAACGCCGCGGAAATAGTTGCTGTAATGCTGTCTCATTTCAACGAGACCCAGTCTTTCCCCCTTCCACTCTGCGCTCCATTCGGCATGTTGCTGTACTGCCAGCAGGCGGTCATCAATGGTTGGGGCCGGCAGATGTTCCCCGGTTTCAAAGAAATGCTTGATTTCATTGAAGATCCATGGATATCCGATAGCGGCACGGCCGATCATAATTCCGTCACATGCATATTTCTGTTTGTATTCAAGGGCTTTCTCCGGAGAATCGATATCGCCGTTTCCGAAAATCGGGATTTCAATATTCGGGTTCTGTTTGATCCTTGAAATGTGTTCCCAATCCGCTTCGCCTTTGTACATCTGCGCGCGGGTTCTGGCATGGATCGTCAGGGCTTTGATTCCGGTTTCCTGCAGCCGCTCCGCTACCTCATCGATATTGATGGAGTTGCTGTCCCATCCCAGTCTTGTCTTTACAGTAACCGGGAGACTGGTAGAACGTACTACAGCCTTCGTTAAGCGGACCATCAGGTCAATATCTTTTAACACCCCGGCACCTGCACCTTTGCAGACTACTTTTTTTACAGGGCACCCGAAGTTGATGTCTACCAGATCCGGATTCACGGTTTCCACAATCCGCGCGGACATCGCCATCGCTTCCTCGTCGCCCCCGAAAATCTGGATTCCGACAGGACGTTCATAATCAAATATGTCAAGCTTTTTCCGGCTTTTTATTGCATCACGGATCAGTCCTTCGGAAGAAATAAATTCCGAGTACATCAGATCGGCTCCATGCATCTTGCATAACCTCCTGAAAGGCGGATCACTTACATCTTCCATCGGTGCCAGCAGAAGCGGAAATTCCGGCAGCTCTATATTGCCAATTTTTATCATGGTGCAAATTTATGAAATTATAATGATTGTTTAAAAATCATGATGAAAGTCCGGGTCTTACCTGTCTGCCGGTACCGTTACACGGGCCCGGATATCTTTAGCTGTACCGGATTCCGGAAAATTTAAAAGCTCGCTTTTACCTGCATGCTTCCGATGTGAATCGTACGGTCTCCTGAATTTCTGCCTTCGTAATTGAGGTTCAGCTGAAGGAATGAATTCAGGGCCTGCTGGATAAATACGCTCCAGACCTGGTTTTTTCCCGGCTTGAGGCCATCCAGCATCTGGTTGCCGACAATGCTGAAGTTATTTCCTGTAAAATCATTGTTGATGAATGAAAAATTCCCCCTGATCGACGTTTTCCGGCGTTCCCATTGAATGGTTCCGGTGATATCAAAAGCTTTAAGCTGTTCCTCACCGTCCACCCGGTCTTTCTGACGGAAGGCAGAAGAAAATTCAGCCTGGATGGCATCGGTGAATTTATAAGTGGCTTTAGGTTTTGTTTCAAAATTATTCAGGCGGTAATCCCTGGTGGCGAAAAGCTGGGAAGAATTCCGGATATCATGTACGGAATTTTCCCAATCTACCCTGAACTCTTCATTGAACCAGTATCCGAGATTCAGGAAATGGGAAACCTGCCCGCGCTCTTCATTGCTGAAGTTGGCATTGATGAGGTTGTCATTTGAAATAAAGCGGTAATTCCCGTTCCAGCCGGATTTGTCAGTCGGGCTGAACTGTACGGAGGCAAGAATATTCTGGTTCTTGAGGATCTGATCGTCACTTTTTTCAAACGGATTCAGCACCAGTACCTTATCTTTCTTATAGAAGGAATTCTGGGAATTCAATGAAATGTTGAAATTCCAGCGCTTTAAAAACCGGTTTTCAGAATTGAATACCACTGAAGGATTAACAAACAGGGCCAGCTGGATCTTATTTTTGTTGGAAGGTAAATAGCGTACCGAATTCGTATAGATCCGGATATACTGTGCCAGGTCCGAATATTCGGCAATCTCAAATTCATCCAGCTGCTGTATGCCGTCTCCGTTATAATCCGTCCATTTGTAAATACCCTGACCGTCTGTTACCTTAATATACTGGAACTCCCGCTGGGCTTCCTGCCCGTTACCAAGTTCATAAAAGGCCTGCAGGCGCATTCCGTTCCTGAAAAGCTGCTGATTATAAAGGATGTTCCCTACCACGAAATCATTGTTTCTGGAAACATCGGCATCCTGGTTCTGGTAAAAGAACTTCCGGTAATGGAGCAGGGCATTCAGCGTGGTTCTTTCGGTTTTGATCAGCTGGCTTTCTGCCATAAACCCTAAGATATTATTCATGCTCTGAAGCCTGTTGTCCCGCACAGAGTCATTATCCCGCATATACACTTTTGCCAGCAGCTTGGTCCTTGTGCTGTCGCCGATCTTTTTCTGTACGAATATCTCTTTCCAGCTGAAACTGGTAACATCCATCAGCTGGGTGTCATTGTATTTCTTTTCATTGTGTTCCATACTTCCGCCCAGGGCCCAGCTGCCTTTTTTACCGGTATATTCCGTAGAAGCGCCGCCCCGGATAAATTTGGTATCCTGGAGCACAGCATTCGTATTTAAGTAGGAGAGGCTTCCTTTGGTGAAGAATTTCCCGCTGATCCAGCCGAAGTCGAGATCATTTTTAATCCCCTTATACGTGTCCTGCTCATCCAGGTAATTGACTCTGTAGTTCAGGGTGGATTTATTGTTCCACTTGTTCAGGAAGCTGAAGATGAACCGGTTCTGGGTTCTTCCGCTGAATTCCTGCGTAAGGTTAAAGTCCCTGGAAAACTCCACATCATTGATCCGGTCGAGGATATGGAACTGCCTGTCGATATACTGGTATTCAAAAGTAGGGGAGCCCTTCCAGTTGTTTTTGGCAAACGTCTTGTTCCCGAAGATCCTCCAGGCGTAGCCTATATTCTGGTCGGCATCCTTAGAGGAGAAAAGGTTGACATCATAATTGCTTAATGAAATATCCGCTCCTATTTTCCCGTCTTTCAACAGGTATTCGGAATTCATGGAATAGACCTGAGATTTTTCCGGGGAAGGTAATTTCCTTACGGCGCGGTATTCTCCCATATTAGGGCCTACATACGTAAATACCCTTCCGTTGTTGGTGGTCTGCGTAATTTTATATTCTCCGAGATTGGCTCCGAAATATGTGTAGGAAACGGCATACAATGTCTGGGTGGCATCAGTGGAAAACTCATAGTAATTTCCGGAAGGATTCTGTACAAGGCGGTACAGGATTTTATTCACATCATACTCTGTTGCCACGCCGGACGGGGCATACATCAGATTGGGATTATTTCCTGCTTCTGAAAGGATTTTCTGGTCTTCCGGGGAAAGATTCAGGGACAACGGTGCGTTTTTGTTGTCGTTTTCCATAAACCAGTTAAGTCCAAGCCTTAATTTTTCCCGTTTATGCTCAACTTTTCCGGTAAACAGGTACCGGGAATAGTTCCTGTTGGTATAATTATAGGAAATGGTAATGAAATTCTGCTGGAAAATAGGGCGGAAGCTGGTGAATGTTACTTCTCCGGTATTGTAATTGATGATGTAATCCTGGTTTTCACCGCGCTTCATCAGGATACCGTCAATAAATACCTGCTCGGAACCGGAAATAAGGGTAATGAACTGCTCACCGTTTTTACCGGTCAGCCGGTAAGGCCCCTGGTTGCCTTCCACTCCCTGAAAACGGATACGGTGAAATTCACTTCGTGCAACCCCCATTGATACATCGACAAATGTTTTGTTTTCCTTGCCGAATTCCGTCTGAAATTCAAGGCCCATGCTCCGCCGCTGGTATTTGGCGAAATAGTTCTTGGCTTCCACAAGATCCAGATGGCCGGCCCGGAGGATGGATTTATCCTTGATGTTGAGCTGCATATAGATTTTGTCGAATTCCTCCAGGGTCTGGGTATATCCGTCGGCCTGAATCGGAAGGTTATGGTCTGAAATACTGGCCAGGATGGTCACATCCTTTGAAAGGCGTCCCGAGATCTGGAGATCCATGGAACTCTGTACCGACTGGCCCTGGTTGTTTCCGAAAGTAATCCCGCGGATAATGGAACCTTTGGAGTTCAGTTCCCCCAAAAATCTTTTTTTGTCATTCCGGGCAAGGACGGCTTCGTCCACAATAATCCTGTTGCTGTTTTTTACAAAGTCCAGCGTGTCTTTTGCAAAGATGTCCTGTTCAAAACGGGCTGCAAGAATACTGTCCCGGGAGAGGGAATCCTGCCGGATGCTGTCCTGCGGAAGATTGGGATTCTTCCATGTAAAGACCTGAGCATTACCGGAAAATATGCCCGTACAGAACAACACGAATATCAGGATATAATTTCGCAAGCCTCTTTACAAATAGTCCGTAAAAATAACTAAAAATACTTAACGGATAAGGTTTTAATACTATTAACAAAAAATTAATCTGTTTATTGTCTAGTATTAAAAAAATGACCTAATTTTACCCTGCAAATTATTAATACCAAAAAAAATTTACACCATGAGGAAGATTTATTCTTTTATTGCCACCTTGGCAGTGACCGCTTTTTTATCAGCACAGGGATCTGAATCGTTTAACAATTTATCGGCAACACAGAATTCCTATACCGCCGGAAGCTATACCGGAGATAATGGGGTTACCTGGACGTTTGCCGGAGCCAGAAAAGTAACCACAACCGATAATGTTACCGATACTTCCATCGGATTCAGTGACAGCGGCACAAGAAGCGTAAGTGCCGGTTCAGGTGCCAACGGAGTAGGTAATATTACCTATACGGTAAGGTCTTATTTCACCGGAGGTACTGCCGCCAACAGAACCATTGCTGTATTTGTCAACGGAAACCAGGTAGATACCTATACATTGGCAGCCATGGGCACCAATTATACCAGAACTGCATCCGCTAACGTTTCCGGAAATGTAACCATCGAGTTCCGATCCACCGGAAGCAGGCAAATTGTTTTGGATGATGTTTCATGGACGCAGGCAGGAGGCTCTTTAGCCGTTACCGATTTATCCAAAGCCAGACCATCTTTCATTAAGAATACTTTTGTAAAAAATGATGAAATTCTTTTCGGTGCCGAAGTAAGAGATGTAAAAGTGTATAATCTGATGGGCCAGATGGTAAAATCAGCTTCCGTAAAGGAAAATGAAAATCTTAGTATTGCTGAATTACAGAAAGGCAACTATATCGTAACCGGAACAGTAAACAACCAGCCGGTTTCTCAGAAAATCCTCAAGGATTAAATGTAAAGTATCATAAAAACCGACCTCCGTTTCTTCGTGAAACGGAGGCTTTTATTTTACAGGCTTCCGGTTTCATGGTACTGTTTTTGTAATTTTAAGAACATCCAAATACACCATTATGAAAAAAATATTTACTTTCATCGGATTGGTTTCAATACCTGTTTTTTCAAGTGCCCAGATCGTCATCAGTGAAATATACGGCGGTGGCGGGGATGCAGGATCTTCTTTCAGAAACGACTATGTTATCCTGAAGAATATAGGCCTTGAAAATGCTGTCCTCAAAGGCGCTACCCTGCAATATGTTTCCTCCGCAGATAACAGTACGCAATACCATCTTCTTCCGGAAATCAACCTGATGCCAGGACAGACATTTCTTATTCAGGAAGGCTCAGGCGGAGGCGGAGTAAGCGATTTGCCTGCGCCGGATTTTATAGCAGGAAATATTATGAATTCAGAAGGTTACAGGACATCCGATAGCGGGATTAATATTGACCGGATTTCGGGAAGGGTGATCCTGGCCAGCGATGCTACCCGTGTTTTAAGTGCCGGTGATGCCAATGTGCTCGATTTTGTAAATTACGGCAGTACGGTCCAGTTTGCCGGAACTGGTACCACCGTATCTCCCAATTCAACGACCGCTTTTAAGAGAATGGAAAACAGCATGACCAATACCTTTGATTTCGTCATCGCACCGGCAAGCCCGGGGAATGCTGCCATACCTGCCGCAAGTGCCGTCATTAATGAAACCGATGTCAACTATTCCAAATTTAATTTTATCCTGAATCCTTTCATTAAAGGCGATACGGATCTCGTTTTCGGCGGCGAGGTACAGAATGTAAGGATATTTGATGAATTCGGGCAGGTTGTCATGCAGTCTCCGAAAAAGACCGCTTCGGGACTTAACATCATTGAACTTCCGAAAGGGAAGTACACCGTTACGGGAATGATCAACAACGCACCGGTTTCACAGCAGATCGTCAAAGATTAAGTTTTCTTACTTCTTTGGAACAGGCTTTAGTAGCTTGTACTATTTCTTTGTTGCCCGGTTTCAGTACCGGAATCAATACCAGCCTCTGCGGGCAGCATTAATAATAGAACCGAGATTGAGGACAAGCGTATACCTGATCCTTTTAGCGTAATCTTTAAAAGCCGGTTCAAAGCCAAGTGATGACTGTACAGGGAAGTAAATTTCAAGGAAATCCGGAATGACGCGCACTTTTACGCCGCTGTCCCAGATAAATTTTGTAGGCTGACCATTGTTCTGATAAACTCCGGCATCTGCATACACGTGAAAAATCTTCCAGACGCTGGTGTCGACATTAACGGAAGTTATCCATTTGTTAACGGTGCCGGGAATAAAGGATTTGAAGCCTCCGTCGGCAAGTACATATTGCTGTGAAAGGATTCCGCCCGTAGCACTCTGCCCAAGCAGGTTATACGAGAATGAATAATCGGAAACCCTGGAAATGCCATAGTTGAAAGTGTTGTTCCGGGTCTTGTTGTTGATGAAATAACCAGCAAACAAGCGAAGGCTTAACTTTTGCCGTGGTGCAAATTCCCACCGGTAAAATCCTTCGGCCGTTACTTTCTGGAAATCTTCCATCCACTGGGAACTCACGCTCAGGCTCTTTTCATGGATGCTCTGGTTATCGGAGTAGCCATACCCCACACTCCACAGGTTATACCGGTCATAATCGTTTTTCAGGATCATTTCAGCGTTCAGATCCCTTTCAAAATAATTATACGAAATCCCGATGCCGCGGCTGACGGTACTTCTCGGATTCTTCCTGAAATTGATATTTGAATAAACGGAAGCTTTCTGGTAAGCCAGATCATAATCGTAATGGTAACGGGATCCCGAAATCCCGAAAGTAATGCTTCTGAAAATACTTTCTGCAGGCAGGAAAGAATAGGCTACCGCTCCGGAACCCACCAGTTTTCCGGTTCCGGTACTGTAGGTCGGAGTAATGGAGTAGAGAAACTTCTGATCAAAAAGCGACTGGTTTTTAAAGTTGAATCCGATCAGGAATTTGTCATAGGTGTTATTGAAGCGGACCCTGGGATTTACATAAATTTCATTGAATTCCGGATTGGGGATGTCTTTAATCAGCTTCAGTTTTATTTTCCTCATGTTTGAGAAAATCCCTTTGGCATACAGGAAATTATCCCGGTAATTGGCTTCAGGGAAAATATAATCGTCATTCAGGGTGATTTTATAGGTATTAAAAGCAGGAATGGAGACGGTTTTTGATTTTTCGTCGTCCATGTCAAGCCAGTATGATCTCTTTTTACCATCCCTTTCTTCAGTCTGAAGTTTTACAGGAATATCTGCAGAAGTATTTTTACGGATTCTGATCTGCAGGGAATCGCCTTCTTTCCTGAATCTTTTCAGCTGGAAGTTTACCCTGTTTTTGTGCTGGATGAATTCTTCAAGATAAGCCGTTCTTCTGTCGTTCAGGGCAAGTTCTTTCAGGAAATCTCTCGGATCGGTCTGCCGGTCTGTATGGGTGCGGATAAAATCCTGTACCAGCCGGTCAAATTTTGCATAGCCCATTTTATCTGCGGAATAGCTGAAGAGAGTACCTGTCTCAAAATGGCTGATGGCCATATCGTTGAAATTGCTCAGTACTGCATATTTCTCATCGATTTTCTGGTCCAGGTTCTGGGACATGATGTATTGATAGGCAAGGCCATACCGTTCGGTCAGTTTTACCTGGGAAGCATGGAAAAGCTTCAAAGGTTTGATTCCGAAAATTTTGGTCTCCGGCAATGCGCCGAGGAGTTTGGTTTCAGGATAGAATTTTTGCAGGTACTGCATTTCCAGATAGGATTTCAGCCCGTTTTTAAACCAGTGGTTGTCCTGTTTGTCAGTTATAATGCTTTCATCCAATACTTTCTTGGCAATAATCCCGAAATAATCGAGGTCTGTTTTCTCCGCATCGGTAAACAGCTGGAACCTGAATTTCCAGAATCGGATATCATTATTTCCGAAGAAGTCTTCTTTGGATCTGAATTTTTCGGATATGAAAATCCTCTCGGGAAGGGTTCCTGTTTTTTCTTTGATAAATTTAAGATGCAGCGGAAGATAAAACTCAAGATTCTGTTTTTCCTCCGGTTTCAGGTTGTACCCGAACTTCACTTCGGTATTGATGCCATCCGTATTGACTTTGATGGATGGGAATTCGTTCTGGGAAATCAGGAACTCAGGATCTGAATCAAGATATCCTTTAAAAGAATTCATCTGTACCTGCTGAAGGTTGCTCTCGATAAAATAACTCACCGGAATATCGAAATTGATGGTCCAGAAGGTATTGAAGCTTACCGATTCTTCTATATCAGCATAATTCCTGGGAGAAATATTGTCCGGATCGAAACGATCCGGAACAATAAAGAAGTATTTTAAAGCTGTCTGCTGACCGGATGTTCCATAGCCGGTGAAGCGCTGATCAGGAATCCGGATCTGATAGACGAGCTGCAGTGTTGTTTTTTCGCCGGGCATCAGGGGCTGCTTCAGCGGGAGGATAAGGTTTTCATCGGCGGGCGATGAAACCGGGATTTCCGCGTCTCCATTTTGAATCTGCAGGCTCAGGAGCTGGCCCAATGCTTCCGGTTTCGCAAAATGGAGATCCGTATTCCGGTCTTCCAGTTTCCGGTAGACAAGGGAAGTTCCTCTTCTGTTATAGGCAGCCACCCAGTTCAGGAGCTTCAGTGATGGCATTTCCTTCCCGGAATGGTTATAATAAACGATTTCCTGGCGGACATTCATTGTTTTTCTGTCCTGGGAGAGCTGGGCTTCAATATAAATGCTGTCCTTCTGTGCAGAAACCTCTGCAACACCCCAAAACAAAATAAGACAAATGCTAACCCTTTTCAATATTTCTGATAAAGTATCAAATATAACTTATTTTTTCAGAAATTAAAACAGGATTTTCAGTTCCCCGCTGCTTTTTTTTCCAGTGAGCTCAGATAGGCATTCCAACCTTCATTTTTATACAGGGCTGCAGCCGCTTCAGGATTTTCCGCTTTATAGATTCCTCTTCCTACGATAATGAAATCGGTATGAAGCATTGTAAAGACATGCTCCGGCGTATTGTACTGCTGGCCTTTTCCATCTCCCGAATCCGCAAGATTTACGCCAGGCGTAAACAACAGCATTTCTTCAGGAAGTACGTTTTGTGAAACTCCGCCGATGACGTTCGGGTGGGATGAAGCGATCTTCAGTGCTTCTTCACGGTAACTCGCTGTGGTCAGGGCTCCTTTGGAAGACATCCCGATGATGGCAACGACACCTACATTTTTAAAACAGTCCAGGGACTCGAAACCGCCGATGACCTGAGAGGTTACAAAATCTGCCCAGCCGGTGATGTTGAAAATACCGCTGGTAAACTGAAGCTCCTGGGTATTCCCGATGTCTGCGAATTTACGGTCTTCCATCAGCAGGAAGTTATGTTTGGAAGCCAGAGCCTTCAGAGGGACAATGGTTTTCCCGTAATCGAAATCGGAGATGATGTCAATATGGGTCTTCAGAGCAATGATGTGGGGGCCTGTTTTTTCTGCCAGTTCCAGCAGTTCCCGGGTTGTGGTTACATCGGCCGATGCAATAAGGTTGGATTTTTTGGATAATGCCGTTTCCAGTAATTTTTTAGCAACGGAATGTTCTGCCACCTGCAGTTTCTGTTCGTATGAGGATCTGGTTTTCTCGTCAAACTGAATGTGGTTCCCCTGCAGAAAGTCATGGATCCTATTTACTTCGTCATCAGAAAGTTCCCCGGTTTCCTTCAGGATTCCGCAGACCTCTGTAATGTTGAAAAGGGTATGGACCTTATATCCTCTGCTTTCCAGCAGCTGCTTTCCGCCCTGTTCCCTGTCCAGTACCACAACGATATCTGCTACTTTGAGGTCTTCCTGTTCCACTTCTGCAATGGTTTCAATCAGGGATTTCCCGGATGTGATCACGTCTTCTACCAGAAGGCAGTTCTGTCCCTTTTGGTAAATCCCTTCAATCAGCTTTTTAGTTCCGTAGTTCTTGGCTTCTTTTCTTTTGATGATTAATGGAATGTAACTTTCCAGCGACATGGCGGTAGCCATCGGGAGAGCAGCATAGGGAACCCCGCAGATGAGATCGAAATTATCCAGCGGAAGCATATCGAGGAGATAGTTGGCCAGGTTTTTCAGGATTTTCGGGTCTGAAGCCAGGGGTCTCAGGTCTACATAGAACGGGCTTTCAATGCCGCTCTTTAAGGTAAATCTTCCGAATTTGATGATGCCCAGTTTATAGCATTCTAAAAAGAATTCTTTTTTACTTTCCATTATTTTTTATTAGATGTTGCAAATTTAAGGATTTGAGATGAAGGCTGAAAGTTCGGGGCCGTCAATTATGAATTTTACTGCTGTCAACTGCAGACCGGATACCAAAAAAACCATCCGGTTCCGGATGGTTCTGTATTATTTTACAATTTCAGCGTCAATGACTGTAGTGCCTGCTGCGCTGTACTTTCGCTCGGCTTCCCAGGTAAGGAACCTGTCCACTTCCTTTATCAGTTTCGGGATTACCAACGACAGGACTGCCAGATCGTCCATAATTCCCAGTACCGGTAAGGCAATATCCGGAAGAAGATCAATCGGAGAGATGACGTATAGAAGTCCCAGCATAGGCAGAATCATATTGACAGACCTCATCGGATAAATTCCTTTTCTCCACATCTGTACCATTCTGAATATATCCGGAATCTTTCTGACGAAACCTTTATGACTGATGGCTTCTTTCGCCAGACTCAGTTTAGAATACTTCATTTTTAGTGTTTGCTTTACATAATTTTAGAACTGTATAATTTCCAAAATGCATACCAACCTGAGAAAAATTGACTTAAAATTATTTAATAATATTATCAATGAACTGGTGTACCGATTCTGTATTCCAGTCTCTTGAGGCATCTTCCTTGATCAGGATACGGCCGTCATGGTCCAGCAGGTAGGTTGTAGGGAAGACCTTTGGGAGTATTTTTTCTGAGATCGGGCTCCGTGCAATATAGACCGGAACGTTGTATTTATTTTCCTTAAGAAATTTCTTTACGGCATCCTCCTGATCATTCATGGCAATCAGGACGAAATCAACATGCTCCTTTCTGGTATCGTACAGCTTCTGGATCGAAGGCCATTCTTTGCGGCAGGGCGGGCACCAGGTTCCCCAGAAATTGAGGAATACGGCCTTGTTCCTGAAGCTTTTAAGATTGGTATCCGGAGTGTTAATGCCTTTCAGATCTACGTCATAATCCTCTTCACTGATATGAACTGCATTTTCAATGGTAGCGATCGGGAAAAAAGCTTCCTGCAGTCTGTCTTTAACTCCCGGAACAAATGCAATCATTGCGATAAGGGCAATAAGTACAATATAAATGATGTTTTTTTTCATGTTTTCCAGCCGTTTATATTAAAGGAGTTCCAGGATTTCCCGGATGGCATCTTTGCCCCTGTTTTTTGCATAGTAGAGCTGCAGGTCATTATAAAATTCATCTTTGGGATAAGCTTCCGGATCAGCCTTATGCTTCATCAGCAGTTCTTTGCCGTAAACCGGGCGTGGGCCCCAGGAATTTTTTACGGTAAAATCATCATTCAGGATAATGACTTTCGGGATGGATTCCGTACCGTTGGTCAGAAACTGCCCGATGAGGCTTTTATCGCTGTCCCTGAGGAAAATTCTCACTTCATTATGGTTTTCGAAAAATTTAACCAGTGCCGGAACGGTAGCACTTGCATCGCCGCACCATACTTCTGAAACGATTAAAATTTTACCGTTGAAATCCTTGGATTCCAGTTCCTGCAGTTGGTCCGCATCCGGAGTATATTTTTTAAGGGTTCTTTCTATTCGCTGGATCCCCAGTGAATAATAAGGCCTGAAATCAATATCCTGTTGGGTAACAGGGAGTTCCAGTCTCTGTCTTCCTGTTTCCACATATTCTTCAAAGGAGATGCCTTTTTCCCAGTAATTTTTCATGATTACCTATGGTATTTAAAAGTTGTTGATATTTCTGGTTTTGTTGATAAGGAATAAATCGGCCAGTACGAAAGCGGCTAAACTTTCCACTACCGGCACAGCTCTCGGGAGTACACAGGGATCATGGCGTCCCTTGCCTTCCACAATCACAGGGTTTCCGTTTTTGTCTACGCTTTCCTGGGGCCTGATGATGGTGGCAACTGGTTTAAAAGCTACCCGGAAATAAATATCCATTCC
>NZ_CAJYMO010000008.1 GCF_913776365.1 uncultured Chryseobacterium sp.
GTTGCAATAAGGATTTCCGTACCGAAAAGGCTTTTCATCTGCGGGTTGATGGAAACGCCGCCATAGACTGCCATGCTACGGATTTCACGCCTCGTATGCGTTGTAAAAGCCCGGAATACCTCATCGATCTGAATCGCCAGTTCTCTTGTAGGCACCAGAACCAGAACTTTCACATTGCGGTCTTTCTTCAGTGTCTCATTCTGCAGTTTTTCCAGAATGGGCATGACGAAACCTGCTGTTTTCCCTGAACCGGTCTGTGCAATTCCTATGAGGTCTTTTCCCTGAAGGATAACCGGCACTGCCTGTTCCTGAATGGGAAACGGCTTCAGGTAGCCCAGTTTCTGTACTGATTTGATAAGGTGATGGGATAAACCCAAAAATTCAAATGACATAAAGTACTAATTTTGTACAAAGATAAACTATTGTGCCTTGGTTTGTATCGGCGGGCCCGGCGGGATCCTGATTTTAATCGCCGGAATGCCTATTTGGCAGATAAATCTTTTTGGACAGTTTTTTGAAGATTTGTTTTTGTAAATTTATCAAAAATTCGAGAATTCCAACTATGAAAAAAGCATTACTAATCGTCGATGTGCAGAATGATTTTTGTGAGGGCGGTGCGCTGGCGGTTCCGGGAGCCAATGAAGTCATTCCCTTCATCAATTCCCTTATGGAAGAAAATGAGTATGACCAGATTGTCCTTACGCAGGACTGGCATCCGGCCAACCATAAAAGCTTTGCCAGTAACAATGGCAGAAAAGTAGGGGAAAGCATTATCCTGAATGGGGTTCCGCAGTTTATGTGGCCGGATCACTGCATCCAGGGTACCTTCGGGGCAGAATTCCATAAAGACCTGAACCGGGATAAGGTGACCCACATCATCCAGAAAGGAAAAAATGTTGAAATCGACAGCTACAGCGGTTTCCAGGACAATAACCACTTCATGAAGACCGGTCTTGATGATTTTCTGAAATACCATGACATCCAGTTGCTTGAAATTGTAGGCCTGGCAATGGATTACTGCGTTAAGTTCACCTGTACGGATGCTGCCGCCGCCGGATATATCACCTGCCTTCATTTCAACGGTACCCGCGCAGTTAATGTGAAGCCGGATAACGGAAGGGACGCGATCTTTGAAATGATCCAGAAGGGAGTGACCGTTCTTGCGTAGGAGTTCCTATTCATGAGTTATAAGTTATGAGTTATTAATTTTAAGTTGTAACTACCGTTGTATACCGACGGTGGAAAATCAGCTCCCGATCTTCACTTCAGCCTGCAAAAGATCATGTTTGACATACAGCAGCATTGAAATAAAAAATTCCGCAGAAATCATCTGCGGAATTTTTTTGTCGATAAAAAAGGAATACTCTTTATAATGCTGTTGCAAACTTATAACTTATCATCCACAACTTATAAGGCTTACAGCATCTTAAGGTTGTTCACCTCCTGTTCGGTAAGGATTCTCCAATGGCCTCTCTTGATGTTCTTTTTGGTCATTCCGGCAAACATAACGCGGTCAAGAGCTTCCACTTCATAGCCCAGACGCTGGAAAATTCTGCGGATCACGCGGTTCCAGCCGATATGGATTTCAATCCCGATCTCATTTTTAGGCTTTCCTTCGATGAAAGAAATCTGGTCTACTTCCGCAACCCCTTCATCCAGACGGATTCCTTCGGCAATAAGCTTCATATCTTCATGCGACAGTTTCTTATCCAGGGTGACGTGGTAGATTTTTTTGGCATCAAAAGACGGATGCGTCAGCTTTTTGGTCATGTGTCCGTCATTGGTCAGTAAAATGACTCCGGTAGTGGAGCGGTCCAGTCTTCCCACCGGGAAGAGACGGTACGGCGATGCATTGGCGACCAGGTCCATTACGGTTTTCCGCGCCTTGTCATCCTTGGTTGTGGAGATATATCCTTTCGGTTTGTTCAGAAGAACGTATACCGGTTTTTCCGGCGTGATTCCCTGTCCGTCAAACACCACCTTATCGGTTTTCTGTACCTGATAGCCCATTTCGGTCACTACCTGTCCGTTGACTTCCACAAGCCCCTGGGTAATCAGCTCATCAGCCTCTCTCCTGCTGCAGATCCCGGAATTCGCAATGTATTTATTAAGACGGATCGTATCCTTATGTACATCTTTCTCTATCTTGGTCAGCCTTCGTTTCTGTACGAAAGACTTTGCCTTGTCCTGTCTTTCTTCCCCTTCTGCTGCCGGTCTTCGTCCGTACTTCAGGCTGCCTCTTTCATATTTGTCGCGCGTGTCGAAATTCTTTCCGCCGCCTCTTTTCGGTGCGGACTTGCCGAAATTTTTTCTTTCTTCACCGGAAGTAGTGATATACGGCTCACTGGCAGTCTTACCGAATTTTTTATCCATACGTCCCTGGTAGCTGGTATCTTTTCTTACAGACGCTGAACCGTCCGTATCCCTTTCACTTCTGGTAAAAGATCTCTTCTCGGATCCTGCGCCGAATGCCTTGTCAGAATTTCTTTCTCCCGCTTTAGGAAAAGTTTTTTTAAAAGGTTTGGATCCTGGATTTCCGGATCTTGAAGCGCGAGAATCATCAGAATTATTTCTTGTTGAACTTCTTGGTCTTTTGGATTTTCCTGAATTATGGTCTCTGCTCATGCTAAATATTTCTGCAAAGATAGTACATTTAATAACGAGTTAAAAATTAAGAATCATAACTTTGTATCTTTGTTTAAGCATTAACCCTACAGAAAATCTGAAAATGATCACAATAGCAGACGATACCTTTTCCGCACTCAATGAATTCCTCCAACGCAAAAGCTACAGTAAGATCTTTATTCTGGTAGATGAAAATACGCATGAATACTGCCTTCCGATCCTGCTGGGAAACCTGGAAACCGAGCTCGCATTTGAGATCCTGGAAGTTGAGGCCGGAGAGGAAATGAAGAATATACAGACGGCCAATCAGCTTTGGGAAATCCTAACGGAGATGCAGGCTGACCGGAAAGCCCTGATGATCAACCTGGGCGGCGGCGTCATTACCGATATGGGCGGA
>NZ_CAJYMO010000009.1 GCF_913776365.1 uncultured Chryseobacterium sp.
TGATTTTGAAAAAGGAAGGGTGGAAATTCAAAAAAAATCCCACCCAACACAAGCTGACTCAAAAGTCGCTTTATAAATGTAAATGTATAAAAAATATTTGGATATTAACACAGAATCTAAAGCCGGAGGTATGCCGTTATAATGACGCCGGGCTAAAGCCGACGCTGTTGATTGAGGCAATACCTCATGATCCGGTAAGAGATGAATGTGAATAATTTAGGCCAAAGCCAGAGGTATGCCGCTATAATGACGCCGGGCTAAAACCCGACGCTATTGATTTGTGAAAATGATTTAACGTACGCTCAAATTTGTGACCGGATTAATAAGGTGGGAAGGAGGAAGCCGGAAGTTCCATTTGCCAAAATAACGGTCAGCGGTCTTCTCCGGGAAATGATTGCCTGGACGTATTGTGTGACAGACGGCTGTCATAGCCCTGATAGCAGCGGTTACCCCACAGCAGGCCGGGAATGCCGCGGGGCGAGGAGTATGAGCGGATAGCAGGAAAAAGCTCCAAAAAAAATCGGGAATCCGACAGGTAAATGAATGCAGGTATACCAAATGCCGGATATCGTCATAGTTACTTGTGCGAAAAAGAGTGTTAAAGTATAAAAAACTGATAATGATATATTTATGGTGAGTGTGTTTTGTAGGACACGTGATGATGACAGCGCAGGGAAAATGCATGATCAACCGGCGCAAGTACCTTGCTGCCACAACATGCTGAACCTTGAATTTTAGATCCTGAATTCTAATCCGGAACCGTTCACCTTTCCTCAAATTAAATTTCGACTTAGAGCGGAAGTATCCTGCTGCCACTATATGCTGACCCTTGAATTTTAAATCCTGAATTTTAATCCGAAACTGTTCACCTTCCCTCAAATTAAATTTTCCACTCAGAAAGGAATGTTTATCTTTGCAGCTAATAAATCTGTAAAACAAATGAAATTTTTTATCGACACTGCCAACCTGGAGCAGATTAAAGAAGCTAAAGATCTTGGAATCCTGGACGGAGTAACCACCAACCCTTCCCTGATGGCGAAAGAGGGAATCCAGGGTAAAGAAGCGATCATGGACCATTACAAAGCCATCTGTGAGATTGTAGACGGAGATATTTCTGCGGAAGTCCTTTCCACAACCTATGAGGAGATGATCAAGGAAGGCGACGAGCTGGCAGCCATTCACCCGAATATCGTAGTAAAAATCCCGATGATGAAAGACGGGATCAAAGCATTAAAATATTTTTCAGATAAAGGAATCAAAACTAACTGCACCCTGATTTTCTCTCCGGGACAGGCCCTTCTGGCAGCAAAAGCCGGCGCTACCTATGTTTCCCCTTTTTTAGGAAGACTGGACGATATTTCAACTGACGGACTGAACCTGATCCGTGAGATCCGCCTGATTTTCGACAATTATATGTACGAGACCGAAATTTTAGCGGCATCCATCCGCCACTCCATGCACATTATCGACTGCGCAAAAATCGGGGCCGATGTCATTACTTCCCCGCTGCCTCCGATTTTGAGCCTGCTGAAACATCCGTTAACAGACAGCGGAGTGGCCCAGTTTATTGCAGATTCACAGAAACTGGCATAAGAATATGTCATGATACCATAAAAAATGGCGCGGAAACTTTGTTTCCGCGCCATTTGTTTTTTTGCCATCAGCTGCTTACCGTCTGTTCAATACTTTTCAGTACTTTACACGGATTTCCTACCGCTACAACATTTGCCGGAACATCTTTCGTAACGATACTTCCGGCACCGATCACGGCATTGTCACCAATGGTAACACCGGGCAGCACCACCACATTGCCTCCGAACCATACGTTGTTGCCAACGGTAATCGGATGGGCAGACTCCAGTCCTTCGTTCCGCTGCTTTACATCCAGCGGATGATTCGCCGTGTAGAACCCGCAGTTCGGACCAATGAAGACGTTATCCCCGAATTTCACCTGAGCACAATCCAGGATGACCAGGTTATGGTTGGAATAAAAGTTCTCACCGACCTCGATGTTGTACCCGTAGTCGCACCAGAAATCCGGTTCGATACAGATATTGGTTTTTGCAGTTCCGAGAATTTTCTTAATCAGGATGTTCCGTCCTTCCGTATCCGAATTTTTGAGCCGGTTGTATTCCTGGCAGAGGTCTTTTACCGCCATCCGTTCCCGGATGAGCTGTTCGTCGTAATTGGCATTGTACAGAAGCCCCTGCTCGCATTTTTCCTTTTCGGTCATGGTTTTTGAGATTTGATCGTTTATTTGGTTAGCTAAAGATAATAAAAAAGCAGGAAGAACCGGTTCCTTCCTGCTTTGATGACGCATTTTTTTATCCTATTTCACCAGGTCCGGCTCAATGGGATTGTTATTCTTGGCCATCGCCTCCTTCTGCGTTTTTTCAATATGTCTGATGACTTCTGCCTGGTTTACGTCACCACCGTTCATCATAATTTTTCCGCTTCCCACATTGGACAACATCTGCTTCATATTTTTGGCAGGATCTGCCTGATACTCCTTCCATGCTTTCCTGAATTGTGCATTGGTGAGCTCAATCTCCTTGCCGTCGCTTCCTAATGAAGCCAATATCGGTAGTGAAGCGGTTTTTGAAGAATCGGTGTCGGAACCTTCGGAAGCATTCACTTTTTTATTTCCGGCTAAGGTCATTTTGTGCGAACCGGTAGTATCTTCTATTTTGACAATCAGTCCGGGAAGCCCGTAGAACTTATAAGGTCCGTCCTGAAAAGGAATATCCGTCGTAAACCAGGCAATCCAGTCTCTTCCTCCGAATGTGGCCGTAGCTTTTTGCGCATTATATTCCCCTATTTTCTGTTTATCGGGAAGAATTTTCCAGTCCGGCTTTCTATCTTCCTTCACTTTATACCGGTCTGCTCCTATGCTGGTAAGCAGATAGGTAGTAAATGAGGGATACTCCTTAACAACTTTATTCATGTTGTTATTACCGCCCATGACAAAAGCTTTTGCACGGCCTCCACCGGCAGATTGCAAAGAAACCCCTTTCATCATGGCAGCAACTTTTGCCATCTGTACCGAATCGGCGATGAAGGCATCACGGCTGTAATACCGGGAACCCTTGCTGCTGATGTCCAGGTACATCATTTCTTTTTTAACATCTTCCCTGTTTCCGGAATCCGGAATGTATTGGTAATCATAGAAAAAGCGGTTGATCTGGGCCTGAGCAAAGATGCCCAGCATGATGCATCCGAAAGCTATAATTTTATTCATAATCAGTATTAATTGGTTATTATTTCCATTTTTTTAGCGTAGGATCTTTTATTGTCTCCCACGCTTTCAATTGTAAAAAGTTTAATATTGGCGGGCGCATCCGGAGCATTTTTAAAACTCATCTGGTGAGCAAGGAATTCTTCCCGGGATACTTTCTTCCCATTGACATAAAGTTCCGGACCCTCTACCGACACCGTCATCAGTGTAACGTTTCCTACCGGCGACCTGTCATCCGTTCTGATTTCCCGGCCGTTACTGTCAAAAATTTTCGTTGCCAATTTTTCAAATTTGAAAAGTCCGATATTTTCCCTATTGTTATCAGCTCTTTTCTGCGTCAGTTCCATGATTTTTTCAGCATCGGTTTTCAGGACCTGTTTTTCGGCCTCGGTAAGCGGATTTTTTTCGTAGTCCCTGTTTTCAGGAAATTTTTCTTCAAAAGCCAATGCTTTTCTTTCGGAATTGATAAGAGCCGTCATTTCCTCTTTTGCTTCGGCCTTCTGCCGGGCGGCTTCCCGGCTGCGGTTTTTAGCCTGCCGGTAAAATCGGGCATATTCATTTTCATCAGTGCCGTTTATTGCAGAAGTGATGCCTGTATTTCCGTTCCCTGCTGTTTCCTTTATCCCGGTCCGGATTTCCGGTTTTGGCCTGACGGTATCCTGTAGAGCATGAGCGATATCTTTCGTAACGGCCGTATTGATTGTTCTGATTTCATTATTTCGGGCATTCACCATATAGGCAAAGGCGAGGGTGCATACCAACGGAAGCGCAAGAATCCTCTGCCCATATCCGTATTTCGTTTTGGGTTTTCGTATCATAGATAATCGTTTTTTAAGATCTGATGTGGTAAAATGGCTTGTGACAGCTGCTTCCATACCCGGAAAGTGGCTTTCCAGCAGCATCTTTGCAAATAGCTCCGTTCCGCTATGCTTTACCGATTCATGGTCTGCCAGATATTCATGGATCAACCTCAGTTCTTTCTTCATCAGATAGCAGAATGGATTGAACCAGAAGACTGCTGCAATCACCTCTGCAATCATTTTATCTGCGGTATGGCACTGTTGGATATGAACCAGCTCATGTTTCAGAATCTGCCGTCCCGGATCAGAATCCAAAGCGACTGCATTCTTCCAGAAGAGGTTCTTGAAGTATGAAAAAGGGGCATCTGCGAGATCCGTCCGGTAAAAATTGATTCCGTCGATCTCTTCTCTCGCAAAAGCTCTTTTCAGCTGACGGATTTTAAAAATACCGCATAGGAACCTTATAAGCAATCCGGCTGAAACGGCAGCGATAATGATCACCAGGATGCTGTAGCCTCCGTTTTCCTCATGTTTACCAGTCCCTGCGAAATTCTGCATACTCTTCACCAGCCTGTAAACGTTTTCATTGACTTCTACGGTAAAGTCTTCTATCCTGACCAGTGGAATAAACAAAGAAATCACAAGCGCAGAAAGCAGATAAAAACGGTTGTATTGATGAAACGTCCTGTCTTTCAGGAAAAGATCATAATACACCAGCAGAACGCCTGAGCAGACCGTTACTTTTATTCCGTAAAGCAATACTGTTTCCATGGTTTTTTTCAGTTTATAGATGAACAATCATTCTTTTACAGCGATAGAAGGCCCTACTTCTGCTGTTTCAGGGAATTACCGGCAGGACCAGCTGCTTTCTATTTGGTTTCAATCCGGATATCGCCGGTCGTCTTTGATCCGTCGGTGGATTTTTTGTTTACATTCATCGATTTGATAATCTTCGGGTCCAGGGCCTGCATTTCTTTACCGGTTGATTCCTTACCGTTGATATAGATTTTGATATTTTCGGCATCACCGTCAAGGCCTTTGATACCGGATGCCATCAGCGACTGGTCTTTGAAATTGATCCTGATGTTGTCGGCATTCACCCTAAGGTTTTTCATATCAGGGAAATTTTTCACGATACTTCCCATGGTTGTTTTGTTGTCCATTCCCAGTGCCCGTCTCTGCACCATCAGTTGTGCCCGTTCGCCCTCCAGTTTGGCTCTTTTTTTCTCAAGCCTTGCGCGTTCTTTCTCAAGCTTTGCTCTTTTCCTTGCCATGGAAGGTGACTCATCTGCCACTACAGACTTAATGATAAGGCCGGTACCCGGCGTCCATTTCCGGTCCCGCATCCCATTGAAATTCAACACTTTTACGCGAGGCGTCTCCGGAGCATCCGGCGGTGAGGGCGGAGCGTCAGGAATATCCAGGTTGATTTCAGGCATATCGGGGATTTCGATATCAAGATCTTCAAGTTTTTTCACTTCGTCTTTCCACTCCTTTGACTTGAAATAATCATTGATGTTCATGTCCTTGCCATTCATCCTGATGACCATCGCGGATTTGAGGTAGTCTCTGGAAACGGCAATCTTTGCGATTTCACCGGAAAGCTTTGTGATTTCCTCGAGACTTTTGTAATATTCGTTGGATTTAGGTTCCAGGGTATTCAGATTCCCGGCTTGCTGCTGAAGTTTTTCACTCAATTCAGTAATTCTCTTGTCGTCTTCCTGTTTCCTGTTCACTTTAGGAAGGACAACCGGATCTTTTTTGTCGGGAGCAATAGTATCTTTCCTGCTCACCGTTTCTTTTTTATTTCCGATGCGGGAAACGGCTTTCTCAATTTCCTGGTTGGTGGCTTTGATTTCCTGGTTTTTGGCGTTCACCAGATAAGCGAACGCAACTGTAAATACTACCGGCAATGCCAATATCCTGCGTGCATAACCGAAGCGGGTTTTGGGTTTCTGTAACATTCTGAGTCTTTTTTTAAGGTTTGAACTTAGAAACGGACTGGTGGCAGGCAACGGGGTTCCGGAAAAGTGGCTTGCCAGCAGCATCTGCGCAAATGCTTTGGTGTCCGAGTGTCTGACGGCTTTTTTATCCGCCAGGTATTCATGGATTAAACTGATTTCTTTTTTGATGAGGTGAAAAAACGGATTGAACCAGAATACGGAAGTCATTATTTCAATGAAAATCTTATCGAAAGAATGTTTCTGCTCAATATGCACCATTTCATGTTTGAGCACCTGCCTTCCGAGATCCGAATCCAGCATGATGGAATTTTTCCAGAAAAGATTCCTGAAAAAGGAGAACGGGGCTTCATTGAGATCGGTGCGGTAAAAATTGATCCCGTCAAAAGTTTCCCTCCGGTACTGTTCCTGGAACCTCCTGATCTTCAGGATTCCGTAAACCAGCCTCCCTAAAAAGAAGAGAGAAACCAATCCCAGAGCTGAAAAAACAATTGCAATATAAATGTAATCATGGCCTGTATCTTTTACGGTACTAAAATCTTGCATCCCACTGATTAACCGGTAGAGGTCACTGCTGACTTCAATGGTAAAATCTTCCACCTGTACCAGCGGGAGCAGCACGGAAATAAACATCGCCGACAAAAGATAAAACCTGTTGTAGTGATGAAATGTCCTGTCTTTTAAAGACAACTGATAATACAGGAATGTTACACCGGAACATATCATAAGTTTTCCCAGGTACAGCAATACGGCTTCCATAGCTAATCGTTTTTCTCTTTCAGTTCATTCAGGAGCATCTCCAGGTCTTCCACCGTCATTTCGTTTTTTTCGACAAGAAATGAAACGGCACTTTTGTAAGAGCCCTTGAAATAATTGGTCACCAGGCTTTTCATGGTTTTCCCGGAGTACTGTTCTTTAGAAACCAGCGGGAAATATTCATGCTGCCTCCCATGTACCCGGTAGTCTACAAACTCCTTATCTTTTAATACTTTCAGGATGGTAGAAACCGTATTGGTATGCGGCTTCGGTTCCGGAAAGAGATCGAGCAGATCTTTCAGGAAACCTTTTTCAATCTTCCATACATATTGCATTACCTGTTCTTCCGCTTTCGTCAGTGTCTGAATTTTCATATCCTTTTTCATTATACCGATAGTCATACAGGGGCTTGGTTCCTGTATCACTAACAAATTAGTTATACAAATGTAAAAATAAAACGGTTTCAAACAACTATTTTTTTAGTGATAATAAATTTAATTATATAAATAACTGATAATCAGATTAATATTTTTAGTTAAATTTTATTAATTATGCAGTAAGGTTTTTGTATCCTGCCAGCGATGAACAGAAAAACGCTGATATCCTGTTCAAATTCTTAAAACTTGTTAATTTTTATTAAATAAAATCAAAACGTATTTGCCATAAGTCGGAAAATATATTTATTTTAGTGCTTTAAAAATTTCTCATGAAAAGATATAATCTGTTAATTGTACTATTACTGCTCGTATTTAATGTTGCTACAGCCCAGAAGAAAAGTTCGCCGGCAGCGGATTTCAGCGCGGTGGGAGAGGCCAAAAATAAAATTGAAAATACCGTTCCGCTGGTGATCAAGCACCTGAAAGAAATCAGTGAAAAAGAAAACGACCCGAATATTTTAAGCAACGGAAAAACAGCCCTCGCCAAAGAATACGGAAAGGTGGAACTCGAATGGAGGCTGTACAGGGGAAATATGAACAACTGTATCCTTAACAATTCTTCCAAAAAGGCTAAAAAATGCATGGAGTACCACAATACGATGTTCAGAGGTACTTTGACCAATTACAACAACTACATTACCAACCTGACCCGTAAAAACGGATACCTGGGGGTGGAAGGCGATACCAAGTTTGAATTCAATCCTGCCGAAGTAACCACCAAGCTGAGCGAATCTTATTTCAACGGAGGCGATGCGGCCAACAGAATGAAAGGGAACCAGAAGAAAGAATTCCTGGGACAAACAATGGCGGATGACAATGCATTGAAGCCATTCAACCAACTGGCACAGTAATCATTTCCATTAAAAAATAATTAAGTCCTGCCTCTGTGCAGGATTTTTTTGTGTACCTAATCTCGAGAATACCGGTTGCTGTATTGGCATAATAAATGAATGCTTTCTGCTATCATCACAAAAATTAAAGATATGAGCGATTTTAAAAAAGGAGACATGGTAAAATGGGATTCCAGCAACGGACAGACCCACGGAAAAATTACAGCGGTACATAAGAAGGATTTCACTTTTATGGACAAACAGCGCCGGGCCTCGGCAGATGAGCCCCAATACGAAGTCATGAGTGAAAAAACCGGTAAATCAGCAGTACATAAAGGATCTGCTCTCAAGAAAATGTAAAAAATTGCCACATCGGATGATGTGGCAATTTTTTTAAAAGGACGAACAGTTGTATTACTTGATTTGGTCGTAAATAAGCTTGGTCACTACAGCTCCGAACAGATAATATCCGACCGTCATCAGTTTCTTCTGGTTGTTTCCGGCTACCGGTTCTTCATCCAGCCCCATTTTGTCCGGAAGCGCTACGGCTCCTAATCCCATCAGTACGCCTGAAGCAAGGTTAAAACCTGTTGTAGCGGTTGCGGCATAGTACATCCCGTTTCCGATAACATCTCCTGCAAGCGTAGCAGCATACAGCTGATCGGGATTGGTAATTTTCATATCTACGGTATCCAGAGCCTTATTAAGTGCTTCCTCTCCCACTTTATTGATTTCAGGAACGTTGTCGAAATTTTTCCGGATGGTTTCATGGAGCAGGCTGAGGGCCAGGGCACCTCCTAATCCTGCAAGAATTTTTTTATACATATCGGTTTGTTTAGATGGTGTGATGATACCTCTGCATAAATTGCGCCATAGCATGTTGTACCGGCGGAGAATTTCCGCATCACCGGGAATCATGAATCTGATGTATGACAGGGAAATCGACAGCTTTGCGCGTGATCCGATTTTGTCCCGGATCCCGGAAAAAGAAAAGAGCATTGCAGTTTGCAATACTCTTCTGTAGTAGCGGGAACCGGACTCGAACCG
>NZ_CAJYMO010000010.1 GCF_913776365.1 uncultured Chryseobacterium sp.
TATTAAAAAAAATATCCTGAAAATTCCCTGCGATGCATTCGGCGGAGCGGACAAGGCACACAAAGGCTTCAACCTGATGCAGAAAGCGATTTCCTATTCCATGACCTCGGTCTTTACTACCGGCGGAATCCGCGGAAGCAAAAAAGCCGTTTCCAAGTTCCAGCCAAGAAGTTTCAATATGGGGGTGAAGAAGGACGTTTTCAATACCGTAGGCGGCTTTTCGGAGATGCGGATCGGGGAAGACCCGGACCTTTCGATGACTCTTTGGGAAAACGGCTATACGACCGCTTTTTTCGATGATATTGCCGTATACCACAAGCGGAGGGTTGACTTCGGGAAGTTTTCAAAACAGGTATACCAGTTCGGCTGTGCACGGCCTATACTCAACCAAAGGCATCCGGCATACGTCAAAATTTCCTTTGCTTTCCCGTCATTATTCTTACTGGGATATCTGATGGGTTTCCTGGAATATTTTTTAATGCATAAAAGTATCATTCTGGCTTTCTACGGGCTGTATACTTTTATGGTGCTGTTCCATGCCCTGATGGTCACAAAAAACATCAGCATTGCAGGAATGGCAGTCATTTCAACCTACATCCAGATGTTTTCCTACGGTTACGGCTTTCTGAAATCCTGGATCCTGCTGAATATTTTCAGGATGAAACCGGAAGAAGCATTTCCCGGTCATTTTTACAGGAACTGACGAGCGGCGGTACACCTGATTTTATTTAAATTCAGGTCCAATGGATAATAGAACGGAAAGCCGGTTCCGAATCGCTTTGTTGGTAAGGCAATACCCCCTTCCCTGATGGTGAGTATTTTTTTTGCCGCCTTTATGGTTTCATATCAAAAAAAACCGCTGAATAAGAATATTCAGCAGCCCTTTAAAATAATTAAGATATGGAGATGGTTTTATGGCTGAGAATGCCTGTTTTGAGCATGCATTCCCTCATTTTTTCATAGGTTCTTTTAATGTCGTGATCCAGTCCTATGGAAAATCTGATCAGTCCGTCGGAGATTCCCATGGCGGTGCGCTCATCTTCCGGGATCTCGGAGGAGGTGGAGCTTCCCGAGCATGAAAACAGGGTTTTATAAAAGCCCAAGCTTACCGCGAGATAGCCCAGGTTTTCCCGCTGCATCATTTCCATCAGTTCATTGGCCTTCGCAGTTGTTCCGGCATCCAGGGTAAGCAATCCCCCGAACCCGTATTCTTCATGCATCATGCTTTTCATCAGCTTATGGTTTTTATGGGAAGGAAGGCCGGGATAGGAAACTTTCAGCCCGTCTTCTTCAAAACGTTCTGCAAGATAGAGGGCATTGTGGCTGTGCTGCTTCATCCTGATGTGCAGCGTACGGAGATTTTTCAGGATGCTTGATGCGCGGAGGCTGTCCATGGTAGGTCCCAGCAGCATACAGGCGCCGGTGTTTACATTCTTGGTATCATTGATGAATTCCTGCGATCCGCAATAGACACCACCTACGGTATCACTGCTCCCGTTGATGAATTTGGTCAGGGAATGGATAACGACATCTGCCCCGGATAAGACCGGAGAAATGGAAAGCGGGGAGAAGGTATTGTCCACGACCAGTTTCAGGCCGTATTTTCTACAGATTTCGGAAAGCCTCTTCAGATCCGCTACTTCCAGCAGCGGATTGCTCACACTTTCACAATATATTATTTTTGTTTCAGGACGTATGGCGTTTTCAACGGATTCAAAATTGCTGATGTCGACAAAGCTGGTTTCAATGCGGAACGGCGGAAGGAAATTTTTCAGGAAAGCATAAGTACCGCCGTAAATGGTCCTGCTGGAGATGATATGGTCTCCGCTTTTGCAGAGCTGCATCAGAACGGAAGTAATGGCTCCCATACCGGATGCGGTAACGTTTGCTGCTTCGGTATTTTCCATTCTTGCCAACGCCTGGGAAAGATAGAGGTTCATCGGGGAAGAATGCCTTGAATACAGGTAGCAGCCGTCGGCATTTCCTTCAAAAGTATCAAACATCGTTTTGGCAGAAAGGAAGGTATAGGTGGAACTGTCCGAAATGGAAGGGTTTACCCCTCCGAATTCACCGAAATACTGTAAATCCTGGATTTCGTTTGCTGCATTGAAGTTGCTCATTTTTTCTGTTTTTATCAGGCTCAAAGATGAATGAATTCCATAATTATTACAACTGAAAACCAGATATTCAGAATATAAAACCAGAATAAAGAGAAAGGGTAGAAAAAAAGTTTATTATATTTAAGGATTGTAAAACTTTAACAAAAATTTATCTATGGCTTTTGACGAAACGGATAAAAAACTGCTGTTTTACCTGCAGGAGGATTCCAAACAGACAACCAAAGAACTTTCCTACAAACTCGGGCTTTCCGTAACTGCCGTTTATGAACGCGTCAGGAAACTTGAAAACACAGGGGTGATCTCGAAGTATGTTGCCATTCTGAACCGCAGCAAGATTGAGCGTAATTTTATCGTCCTCTGCCATGTAAAGCTGACACAGCATAAAAAAGAATACGTGCTCCGTTTTGAAAGGGAGATCATGGACCTGCATGAAGTCACCGAATGTTTCCATGTGAGCGGCGACTATGATTATATCCTGAAAATCGGAGTGAAGGATATGGAAGACTACCGTAATTTCATGCTGACCAAACTGACTGCACTGCAGCATATTGACAGTACACACAGCTCTTTCATGATTTCCGAAGTAAAAAATACGACTTCTGTTGTGGTATGATCTACACCAATACGCCTTGTTTGGAAGCGATAGGATCCGGCAATTCCGTTTCGCCGGTCATCTGCAAAAGGTCTATTTCGATAGTACGGCAGATGGAAAGCATGGGAATGTCAAACATCAATCCTTCAAAAGGGTTTTCGGAATAGTCGCCAACAAGTTCCATAATGATATAGATCCATCCGATGATGATACAGAACGGAACAGATACCCATATTCCCCAGTCTCCCAGTTTGGCAAACTCACTTACCAGACCTAAAGGCAGCAGCATGATGAAGATAATATTAAAAACGAAAGCTGTGCTCGCAAACTGCCTGGGCAGCGGGAATTTTTTAATTCTTTCAGCCTGCCCCTGCAATGTATAAAACTCATTAAGGCAATCCTGAAGCTGCTTCTGGTTAAAATCGGAGATAGCGCCGATATTCTTAAGCTCATTTACATCCTTCGACTGCTGGGCAATCAGATAGGTTGCAAAATTCTTGTAGTGGGACTGTACATTCACTTCTTCTTCAGACAGATATTTGTTGAGGAAAATAGGGGTCCTGCCATAATCCGGGAAGCCTGCCCTGATCAGCCGGTTCCGTTTATGGTCGGTGTTTTTCAACTGATCTTCTTCCACTTTGATGTGTTCCCATTCCGTAGGAATCAGAAGCTGCTCACGCAGCTGGTACAACCATGCAATATGCCGGTAGACTATTTTTTTCCTGCGGTCTTCAAGGCTGAATTTCCCTGTTTCTTCATGATTGGTATCGAATGCGTATACCATTGAACCGAGCATTCTGCTGGAATTGACGATTCCGCCCCATATTTTTCTGGCTTCCCACAACCTGTCATAGGCCTGGTTGTTTTTAAAGCCTACCAGGAAAGCTTCTGCCGTACCGATGAGGGCTACCGGAACCCATGGGATGATCATCCAGTCCCAGTGGAAAACGTGAAAAAGTACGGCAATTAATGTACACCAGACGGAAATCAGGATAACATGGAATCCCGATAGATTGAAAATCCGTTTGTAGTTAACATATTTTGTTGTGATCATAAGCTGTGCAAACCAATAGAAGTCAGCGAAACTGTAAGCAAAATAGATACCATGTTTTTGTGGTACCTGCAGCATTGCGGATTATGGCAAATGGTTAAATAACCACGTATGCCCGAAGCAGGATAGCATTAACCGGTGGAATAAGAAGATAAGAGCCGGAAGTTTTCCAAGCAGGCACTCATGCTGAGGAGTTCGGATGTTGAAAAGAACGGTAAGAATTCGTGATTTGTGAGAAAACTACCGTCAGATCCTTAATCATTCAGTCAATAATCTGTTTTCACCTATGCCGGTTTAACTGAAAGTAAATATACCCGTCCGGATTTATCTGGAATGTACTTAAGAACCGGGCATAAAAAAAGCCTCCGGATTCCGGAGGCTGATTATGTAAACTGAATCAGTATTTCAGCATTTCTTCGATTTTTGCAATGAGCTTCTCTGCGTTCGGCAGCATGGCTTTTTCAAGTGCAAGGTTGATCGGAACCGCCGGAGTATCCAGTGATCCCATCGTTTCAACCGGAGCATCAAGATATCTGAAGCAGTTCCTGGAGATCCTGTGGGCAAACGCTTCCGCAAAGGAGTTATTCAGCTGTTCTTCAGTAAGGACAATGCATTTGCCATGGGCTTTTACCCTTTCAAAAACAAGTTCTTCATCAAGCGGTATCAGGGTTCTCAGATCGATTATTTCCACTCTTCCTTTGAAGTTTTTCACGGCTTCCTTGGCCCAGTACACACCCATTCCGTAGGTTACAACCAACAGGGTTCTTCCTTTTTCGGTTTCCTCCTGATCAGCTGCTGCCACTATCCTTCCTTTTCCGAAAGGCAGGATATAATCTTCTGCCGGTTCAATGGTTTTGGCATCTTCCGTCCCCGGAACCTTGCTCCAGTACAGGCCTTTGTGCTCCAGCATCACCACCGGATTCGGATCGTAATAAGCGGCTTTCAGCAGTCCCTTGAAATCGGCGGCATTGCTCGGATAGGCAATTTTAATCCCTTTGATGTTGGCCAAAATGCTTTCTACGCTTCCGCTGTGGTAAGGCCCTCCGCCTCCGTAGGCACCAATGGGTACCCGGATGATGTTGCTTACAGGGAATTTCCCCTGGCTCAGATAGCTGGATTTTGAGATCTCTGTGATCAGCTGGTTGATTCCCGGATAGATATAGTCGGCAAACTGGACTTCAACGATTGGCTTCAGTCCTACTGCACTCATTCCGGTAGTAGAGCCGATGATGTACGCTTCCTGAATTGCCGTGTTGAAAACCCTTTTGCTTCCGAATTTTTTCCCCAGGGTCACCGTTTCCCGGAATACCCCGCCGATTCTTTCGCCTACATCCTGCCCGTACAGCAGCGCTTCCGGATGTTTCCACATCAGTTCCTGAATGGCATGGATAGCGGCATCCACCATCACAATTTTTTCACCGCCTTCGGGTTCACGGGTCCCGGTTTCTTCCGTAACAGGGGTAGGCGCAAAAATATGCTGCAGTACGGTATCAGGCTTGGGATCTTCCGCTTGCTGGGCTCTTTCAAAAGCTTCTTCGGCTGCCAGGCGGGCTTTTTTAGTGATCTGCTTCAGCAGTTCCTCGTCAGTTCCGGCATCCATCAGCTGGGTTCTCAGGATTTCCCCCGGATCTTTAGCCCTGTGTTTGGTCAGGTCTTCTTCCGTACGGTAAAATTCCCTTCTTACCCCGGAAGTATGATGGCCGATCAGTACAGTCTTTGCACAGACCACCAATGGCTTTCTTTCCGTTCTTACATAGTCTACGGCTTTTTTCATGACCTCAAAGCTTTCCACAAAATCTGTTCCGTCTACCCTCATGCGGCTTAGTCCTGTGAATCCGGCTACAAAATCGTAGGCATCACAGGTCCTGGCTTCTTCCTTGGTAACAGAAATCCCCCATTCATTATCCTGAACGAGGAAAATGATCGGCAGCTGGTGCAAAGCGGCAAACTGGAAAGCCTCGCTCACTTCCCCTTCGGTGACGGAATTGTCTCCCAGGCTGCAGATTACTACAGGATTGTTTTCAAACTGCTGAAGATTGAAATCCTGAATATATTTTATTCCCTGGGCAACGCCTGTCGTTGGGATCGCCTGCATCCCTGTAGCGGAACTCTGGTGGATGATTTTCGGTTTGTTCCCGTCCCTGCTCGAAGGATGCGAATAATAAGATCTTCCTCCTGAAAAAGGGTCATCTGCCTTGGCCAGCAGCTGAAGCATCAGCTCATACGGCTCAAAACCGATTCCCAACAGGATGCTTTCATCCCTGTAGTACGGAGAAACCCAGTCTTCTTTCTTCAGCTGATAGGCTGTTGCCAGCTGAATGGCTTCGTGCCCTCTGGAGGTGCTATGAACGTACTTGGTAACATTTCTGTTTTCTTCGTAAATGTCTGCCATTGCCTTGGCAAGCATCATATGGTTGTAAGCCTTTAGCAGAATTTCCTGAGAAACTTTTTCGTGAAGTGTATTTTCCATAGGAAGCAAAGATAAACAAAAAAATAAAACACTAACGGTTGTTAGTGTTTTTGATGTAACGTGCTGTCAGAATGCTGAAAACCTTATTCTTTCATTACTTTTTTAGAAAGTGTTCCCTGTGTTGTTTTCACTTCCACCAGGTAAATTCCTTTGGTATAGGAAGTCAGGTCAACCTTTGTTTCGTCCCCGTTAACCGTGCCGCTCTGCAGCTTTTTACCGGACAGGTCATAAACGGTGAAGGTGGATTTTGCAGGTGCTTTCATGATTTTCACAAAATCCGGGGTAAGGGTCGGCGCTATAATAATGCCGCTGTTTTTCAGAGCGTCCGCCGTCGCCAGTACGGAAGGCTGGGCCTGTCCTGTTACCATGATGGAATAATTCTGCAGGGCGGCAGGATTGCCTGAATCATCGACCAGCAGGCCCTTGTTGTTGATTTCAATCCTGTACATCCGGCCTGCTACGGGATTATCTATTACCACCTGTTCCACATTATCCACGGTGTTATCCGCTTTTACGGCAGGGGTCATCGGGCTGTCCGGATTAAGCTTCCACGGATAATAGATGGTGTTGCTGGTCATGTCTACGATTCTTACATCCAGGTCGTTGATCAGCTTTGAAGTCCTGTTGTTGTAGACGTCCGAAACAAACTGGTAGTTGGGCGTATATTCAGGATCAATCCAGCTCACGGTCACTTTCAGCGGTTCGCTTCCGGATGCTGTAACAAGCTTGGTGTTCTTTACGCCGTTGGCAAGGGTTTCATCAGCAAAGATCACGGTGTTATTGGCTTTGCCTACCAAGAGTTCCGCTCCTTTTTTAGCATTGATGAATCCCCATCCGAACCAGGGGTCGGGACCAACATTGCCGGCTTCGGAGGCCGAATGAACTGTAAGCACCTTAGCGGATGCTGCATTGAAGGTGGCATTGTTAAACAGCTGCTTATTGATCTGTGTCCAGAGGCCGATAATCCCTGTTACCACGGGAGCGGAAAAAGACGTTCCGCTGTTCATGGCCCAGGAAGTGCTTCCGGCAGCTGAGCTGGAGGCGTATAATACGTTGGTACCCACGGTGGAAATATCCGGTTTGATTCCGCCGTCATCCCTCGGACCTGCACTGCTGTAGCTGGAATGCACCACATCGGAAGGGCTGCTGTACCTGAAATTATTGGTGGTGATGATGTCGGTAGCTCCCACCACAATAATATTTTTGGCAAGCGATCCTGTTCCTATGCAGTCATATCCCAGGGAACAGTTGTTCGGAGGAATGGTGTCGGTGGCGCTGAATGCTACATTGTTTCCGGAAGACCTGTAGTATTTCGGGGCGGTTGAACTGCCTCCGGCCGGTCCCATATCAAAATAATTTCCGGCAGATTTTACGATAACAAAGGAAGGATTGCTGTAGACCAGCGCATCATAATTATAATCGTTTGTATTATAGGTGCCCTGCAGATCATAAAAAGTAGTTCCGCTTTTGGATCCGTTGTATACATAGGAGGCAACATTTCCTGTGCTGTCATAGTTTACGGTCCAGCCGGAATTTACGCCATAGGAGTGGTTGGAGATCGCAGGCTGGGCAGCGAGAATCTTCTGGTAGACGTTACTGGTTGCAGTATTGCCGGGAAGGGTAGTCGTGCTGAACATATAGCTGTCCATGGTAGAGTTCAGGGCTACCCCTTTGGCATTGCCAACGGCAACCCCGCCGCTTGATAAATTAACACTTTTTCCGCCAATAAAGCTTCCGACTCCTGTGGAGTGGTCCGAATAGCTTTGTGTTGTCGCTTCTTTATTGCTGATTCTGCCCGGAATATTATCAAATGCCGTGTGTGCTTCGTAAATCCTTCCGCCGTCAAAAACGGTGTACTTGATGTTTTCCCCATTGAAAGAGCCTGAAAGCCCGGAAACGTTCCCGGCAGTGTTCAGCTGGTCAGAATTGGAGTTCATCAGCTGCCTGGTGTCCTGCTCCTGAAGAAAATAAGGAATATCGAAATTGAATCCTCCCAGGCGTGACCGTAGGGAATCAATCTTTTTTACGGTTTCCCGGTCAGGGTTTTTGCCATAGACCTTTTCAACATAAGCATCGAATTTTTTTTCATTAAGAACTTTCTGCTGCTCGAATTCCCTGTTCAGGGTTTCGTTGCTCTTCTGCGCCTGCATCGATAAAAACAGTAAAGTACCTGCTAAAATTAGATTTTTTTTCACTTTTTCTAAATTAATGGATTCTACATTGACAAATATAAAGAAATGAATGGGGTACCGGATATAATTTAACACTATTTAGCTGAAATTAATTAAGGATTAATAGATTCAGGTAATGCATTATTTAGCGGGATTTCACGCTAAGCAAACAGAAGGGAACAGTTTTCATCAGAAATAAAAGCAACAGTGCACACCACCTGTTTATCAAGAGAAAATATGCATAACAGCATCCGTTAAAAGCTATTGAATTTTTCCGTTAACACAAAAAAATGAAGTAACTTTACATTCTCTTTTAAATAAAAGCTGGAATAATTACATGTATTTAGTTTTTGACACAGAAACCACAGGTTTACCAAAGAATTTCAATGCTCCGCTTTCAGACTCAGACAACTGGCCAAGAATGGTACAGATTGCCTGGCAGCTGCATGATGATAACGGGGCACTTATCGAGAACCAGGATTATATTATAAAACCGGAAGGATATGATATTCCTTTCAATGCGGCACGGATCCACGGGATCACTACGAAGATCGCCAATGAGGAGGGCCGCGATCTCGGGGAAATCCTGAAAGAATTTGCAGCAGTGCTGGAAAAAGTAAGGGTTGTTTCCGGGCATAATGTTGAATTTGATTATAATATTGTAGGAGCCGAATTTTACCGTAAAAATATAAAGGATAATCTTCAGGAAAAACCAAAGGCCGATACCATGGTGCTGGGAACGGATTTCTGCCAGCTCGGGGGCGGCCGCGGCGGAAGGTACAAACCTCCGAAACTGGAAGAGCTTTACGAGAAATTATACGGGCATAAGTTTGATGAAGCCCATAATGCGGCGGCCGACGTAAATGCCACCGCACAGGTATTTTTTGAAATGATGAGGATCGGAATTGTTCCGGCAGAGGTGCTGCGGGTTTCAGAAGACCAGCTTGCCTACTTCAGGACGCTGCATCCGGACCCGATCAGGCCGTTCAACATTATCATCCGCAGACAGGTTGCTGATTTCAATAACAAGAAGAAACAGCAGGATTTCGGCAATATTGATGAGATTGATCTCGGTAAATACTTTAATTTTAATAACCACAGTGTCTTCTCTACGCTTTCTGCAACTTCCGGTATCGGTGACCTCATTAAAAAAGCTTCTGAAGACAATTTTCCTGCTGTAGGAATGGTGGATCTGGGGAATATGATGGGGGCCTTCAAATTTGTTTCGGCAGTGGAAGGTGCCAACGGCGACCGGGCCAAAAAGCATAAGGAATATCTCGCTAAAAAACAGGAAGCGGAAGAAAAAGGAGAGCCTTTTAATGAAAAAGAACCGGTCTCCGAGCCGTTGATCCCTGTGGTGGGCTGTGAATTTTATATCTCAGACCGCTATGAGCAGAAGCAGTTTACCAAAGATGATCCTGACCGAAGGACACAGGTGGTCCTGCTGGCAAAAGATTTTAACGGGTATAAAAACCTAGCCAAGCTTTCGAGTATCGGTTTCCTGAAAGGATTTTATTTCGGGGTGCCGAGGATCAGCCGTGAGCTGATTGCACAATATAAAGAAGGGGTTATTGCGCTGACGTCAGGAATCCATGGGGACATTCCGGATGCCATTCTCAACACCGGTGAACAGAAAGGAGAGGAACTTTTCAGATGGTGGAAAGATACATTTGAAGATGATTTTTACGTTCAGCTCCAGAACCATCAACTGCCGGAAGAGGAACATTTGAATGACGTGCTGCTGCATTTCGCCGATAAATATAATGTGAAAATCCTGGCCCAGAACGAAACATTCTATACGGATAAAGACGACTCCAATATCCAGGATATCGTAAGCTGTATCAAAGACGGTGAAAAGCTGTCGACGCCTGTAGGAAAAGGCTTCGGAAAGAGAAGGGGGCTTGCCACGGGAGAATATTACATCAAAAATTCCTACGAAATCAAGGAAGCATTCCTGGCTTATCCGGATGCCTTTGAAGCGTATGAGGAATTTTTCGCCAAGTTCAGTCCTTACACGCTGAAAAGGGACGTACTCCTTCCGAAATTCGATATCCCGGCGGAATTCATTCATGCCGAAGATGAGCTGGATGGCGGAAAGCGCGGTGAAATGGCTTATCTGACCTACCTGACGTATGAAGGGGCCAAAAAAAGATATGTTGATACGGGAATTACCGATGAAATAAAAGAGCGTCTGGACTTTGAGCTGGAAGTCATTGCCAATACCGGTTATCCGGGATACTTCCTGATCGTTCAGGATTTCTGTAACGAAGCCCGGAATATGGGAGTATGGGTGGGGCCGGGCCGTGGTTCCGCAGCAGGTTCTGCGGTTGCCTACTGCATCGGGATTACCAATGTAGACCCGATTAAGTATGATCTCCTTTTCGAGAGGTTCCTGAATCCGGAGAGGGTTTCCATGCCGGATATCGATATTGATTTTGATGACGAAGGACGTGACAAGATCATCAAATGGGTAATCGATAAATACGGGCAAAACCAGGTAGCACAGATTATCACCTACTCCGTACTCGGGGGTAAATCGGCTATCAAGGATGCCGGAAGGGTACTTGATCTCCCGATTCCTGATACCAATAATATCGCCAAGCTGATTCCTTCCGTACCCGGGATGAATATTGCGAAGGCTTTAGCCAAATATGACAAGTTAAGGCCCGAAGACCAGATGCTGGTCGATGAAATGAGACTTGTGCTGGACAGTGCTTCGGATCCGAGGCATGATGTACTTGCCAGCGCCAGAAAAATGGAGGGCTGTATCCGGAATACCGGGATCCATGCCTGCGGAGTGATCATTACCCCTGAAGATGTCAGTAATCTGGTTCCGGTAACCATTGCTGCGAAAGATGCGGACATCCTGGTATCCCAGTTCGACAACTCTGTGGCGGAAAGTGCCGGCCTGCTGAAAATGGACTTCCTGGGTCTCCGGACCCTGACCATTATTAAAGATGCCCTGAAGCTGGTAAAACAACGGTACAATATCGATATCAATCCCGATGAAATCGGACTTGAGGATGCGAAAACCTATCAGCTCTTTAAAGAGGGAAGGACCATCGGGATTTTCCAGTATGAAAGCCCCGGTATGCAGAAGTACATGCGGGAACTGAAGCCGACGGTCTTTGCCGACCTTATCGCCATGAATGCCCTTTACCGTCCGGGACCTATCAAATACATCCCGAACTTCATCAACAGGAAACACGGCATCGAAGAAATCGTATACGATTTACCGGAAACCGAAGAATACCTGAAAGAAACCTATGGAATCACGGTATACCAGGAACAGGTAATGCTGCTTTCCCAGAAACTGGCTAATTTTACCAAAGGTGAAGCCGATACGCTGAGAAAAGCCATGGGTAAAAAACAGATCGACGTACTGAATAAGATGTACCCGAAATTCATTGAAGGCGGAAGAAAAAACAACCTGAATGAAGAAAGGCTCGAAAAAATCTGGAATGACTGGAAAGCATTTGCCGAATATGCCTTTAATAAATCCCACTCCACCTGTTATGCACTGATTGCTTATCAGACCGCTTTCCTCAAGGCCAATTATCCGGCGGAGTACATGGCGAGCGTCATGAGCAACAACATCAACAACACGGAATCCATCACCATGTTTATGGAAGACTGTAAAAGTATGGGGGTGGATGTACTGGGGCCGGATGTCAACGAATCCCAATATAAATTCTCGGTAAACGAAAAAGGCCAGATCCGTTTCGGATTGGGCGCGATCAAAGGAATCGGGGAGGGGCCGAGTGAAGCCATTACCCGGGAAAGAGCCAACGGAAGGTTTAAGAATATCTATGATTTTTTTGAAAGGATCGCTCCTTCACAGATGAACAAACGGGTGGCGGAAAGCCTTGTGCTGGCAGGAGCTTTCGATGAACTTGATGCATTCCACCGCGGACAGTACTTCGATATAGACATGGCCGGAAAAACCAACCTTGAAAGACTGATCCGCTACGGGCAGAGCTTCCAGGAAAGCAAGAACGAAATGGAACATTCCCTTTTTGCCGATTTTGCCGAAGAGGTCCAGATCGAGCAGCCGAAACTTCCGCCGTGTCCTGAATGGCCGAATATGCATAAACTGAATAAAGAAAAGGAAATCATCGGTTTCTATCTTTCGGCGCATCCGCTGGATGAATTCAGGGATCACTTCCAGTTTATGCAGGGCCAGCTTTCGAAAAAGGCAGTTCTCGAAAAAGAAGAAGAGGTAAAGCTGGTAACGGATGAAGCGCCGGTGCTGGAGCAGGAAGTTATTGAAGATGTAGCTGACCTGGTAGAAATTATTTCCGATGAGGTAGTACCGGGCGAAGAAGAAATTATAGAAGAGGTTACCAAAAAAGCGGAACCGAAAGGCGTCTTCCAGTTCCTGAACCTGGATGAGGTGGATGCGTATAAAGAACAGGCATTTGCCAAAAAGCAGGAAGAGCTTTTTGAAGAGAAGAAAAAGGACTGGAAAACCCTTCAGAAAGAACGGGAGAACGGCGGTGGCGGTAAAGAATATACCGTAGCCGGCCTCATCACGGAGTATGTGGTGAAAGACGGGTTCAGAAGCGGTGAGAAAGTGGCCTTTTTAACACTGGAAGATTATTCCGGTTCCTATTCCTTCAGACTGGGAGACCGTGATTATATGAGGCTGAAAGAAAAGCTGGAGGTTCAGCGGTTCGTGATCCTGAAGATCAAATTTGCCCAGGTAAAGGATGGAAGGGTATTCGTGAACGTTAATGAGGTGATTGAACTTCAGGAGGCTTTTGAGCGGTTTGCCAAAAGCATCTCGCTGGTTATGGATGTGATGGATTTCCGGCCGGAAGACCTTACTTTTTTCCGTACCGTGCTTGAGAGGAACCAGGGAGATCAGAAACTTAAATTTTATATCAAGAATACCGAAGAGGATGACAGAGCCGAGCATCTTGAAGTACAGTCTATGAAACATTCCGTCAACCTGAGTGGGGAATTGCTGAAGGAAATCCGGTTGCTGAATAAATATGAGTTTTATTTGAATTAAAAAGTGATTTTACTTTAATTTTTAAACATAAATCTAAATAGTGGCTAAAAATGGCCACTATTTTTTATTTGATCATGTAAAGAAAAATAATGCAATGCATAATTTTTTAAAAATGTAGTAATAGAGTAATTTTCTGATACGTATATAATTTTAAAACACTGTAATTCAGTATTTTATATTTTTTTATTTGAGTTGTTATTTTGATAATAAAATCAAATGTTTGTTTGTTTTTCTGTTATTAATATTCTTCTTTATTTAGTGAATTAATAAAATAAACAAAGTTTCAGTTAATTATTTATGGTTTATTCATATCTTAGCATATCTAATTTAATTTGCAACTTATGAAAAAACTTAATTTTTTGTTTTTGCTTTTGATGTGTTTGTTTACATATCAGGCATATTCGGGGCAAAATTTTACTGTTACAACTTGCTCTACTGGCATAGGATCTAATACTTACGGTCCAATGAACAGTAATTCTACGGCGAACAGTAAAAACAGAACAGCCTTTATTCTTCCAGCTTCGCAACTTTCCGCATTAAGTGGAGGAACTATTACCAGTACTTATTTTAGAAGGATTGCTTCATCAGGTTCACTTCCTGCTGGTACAACTTTTAAAATTTATCTGAAACTTACCTCGGCAACAGATTTCGGTTCAACTTCCCCGGATTGGGCTACGGAAATTTCTACTGCGACATTGGTATATGATTCAGATCCTGCTACTGCAGTTGGCTCTACGGCCGGCTTTAAGCAATTTTTACAATCTTCCGGTTTTACTTATACTTCCGGAAATAACTTAGCTGTTTATTTAGAATATACACAGACAACAGCGCCATCATCCAGTATTACTTGGGATTATGAGTATGGGACGACCTGTATTTCCACAGGCAATAATAATACGACAAAGTATCTTAATACTACGAGCGCCTTCACTTCCACTCTTACCAGCTCTAATTACAGAAGACCGGTAATTGGTTTTGATGTAACTTTCCCAGCTCCGGTTTCAGCTCCTGCGTGTACTACTGTATCTTCTCCTGCAGCCAATGCAACAGGCGTTTCAGTTACACCAACTTTTACCTGGGCAGGTGTTTTAGGACAAAACGGTGCATCTAGCTATTTAATCAATTTAGGGACTAGCCCTGGAGCTACCAATGTAATGAACGGTGTTGATGTAGGAAATGTTACTTCTTATACTGTACCAGCAAGTTCCCCGCTTAACTTTAATCAGCAGTATTATATCAAGGTAATTCCTAAAAATTCAATTGGCAGTGCAACCGGATGTACAGAAACATCATTCACTACAGCAAATATAAGCTGTCCTTCTGTAAGTGCTCCTGCATCGGCTGCTACTGGTGTTTCTTTAACTCCTACCATTACTTGGGCTGCTACAACCGGAGCTTTAGGTTATCGTATATCCATGGGGACTACTTCTGGAGGTACAGATGTACTTAATAATGTGGATGTTGGTAACGTAACAACGTATACGCTTAATACAACGTTAAATACATCTACAACTTATTATTATACTGTAAATGCATACAGTGCAGGTTCTGTTTCTTCTTCATGTACGATAAGAAACTTTACGACCGTTTGCGGTGCTTTCACGCCTAATTATACAAATAATTTCTCAACATTTCCTGGTGTTTGCTGGTCACGTGCAAACGGGGGTACGCCTGCCACTGGTCCTGGAACAGGAACAACAAACTATTGGTTAGAAGATGGGTTTTTGAATGTTGGCTCTACAGGAGCTGCGAAAATAAACCTTTATTCTACAGCTAGAAACGGATGGTTGATTTCTCCATCATTTAATTTGTCTGCAGGAGGATATAGAGTTAAATTTGACTATGGTGTAACTGCATATAGTGCTACAACATCAAGTGCAATGGGATCTGATGATGTAGTTCAGTTTGTGGTTTCTACAGATGGTGGAACTACATGGACAGTACTTCAGACATGGAATGCATCCAATGCTCCGACAAATACGCTAAATTCATATACTCTTAATTTAACAGCGTATACTGGGAATAATGTAATTTTTGCAATGTTTGGTAGCGATGGAACAGTAGATGATACTCAAGATTATGAATTCTTTGTAGATAATTTTACAGTTGAAAGTATCCCTTCTTGCGATACTCCAGCTGCAGTAAATGTTTCTTCCATTACAAATAATTCAGCTACATTATCTTGGACGGCACCTGCCACTCCACCTGCAAACGGATATGAATATTATTATTCTACTACAAATACAGCACCTGCTTCAGGAACACCAACAAGTGCAATATCAGTACCTCTTTCTTCATTAACACCGCTTACAACATATTATTATTGGGTAAGATCAATGTGTGCAGGAACTCAAAGTACTTGGGTTACAGGATCATTTACTACGCTTGCCACTCCACCTGCTAATGATAATTGTTCATCTCCTGTTTCGTTAACAGCCGGAGGAAATTTTGCTCAGAATCCTGTTGTTGGTACAACTGTTGGAGCTACATTAACTAATGACGCTACTGCTACGACGGCATGTCAAACAACTAGATATGCAGATACTTGGTATTCTGTAGTGGTTCCTGCAAGTGGAAGTATAAAAATTGAAACCAAAGCCGTTACGGGTTCATCGTTAAACGATACGGTCTTAGGTGTTTATAGTGGATCTTGTGGTGCTTTAACGCCAGTAGGATGTAATGATGATGATGGTGATGGGAATTTCTCTTTACTGAGTTTAACAGCTGCGAATGGAATTACACCAGGTGAGACTCTTTTAATAGGTGTTTGGAACTATAGTTCTTCAAACAATGGACAATTCCAGATTTCTGCTTATGATTCGTCACTGACATTAGCTACAAATGAAGTAAAAGATATTAAGAATACAATCAAGGTATATCCTAATCCATTCTCTGAAATACTGAATATTTCTGATGCCGGAAATGTGAAGAATGTTCTGGTAGTGGATCTTGCAGGGAGACTTGTTAAGACCATTGCAAATCCTTCATCCGTACTTCAGTTAGGAGAACTTAAAGAAGGATTATATGTAGTAACACTTGAAATGAAAGACGGATCAAAACAATCTGTAAAAGTGATCAAGAAATAATCTTCAATTTCAATATCCTAATATGTCCGTCCTGCAGCCAACTGCAGGACGGATTTTTTTTGGAATTCTGTTTAAATTTTCATAGTTTGGTGAATAAATAGCTTGCGGACATTGTCTGGCTAATGCGCACAGTGTTACGATAAAAGGTAGAAATGCACAGCATAAAAATATACCTTATGCGTTGTATTATCATCGTACAGATATTTATTTTTATGAATATTTTTAAGCATTTTTAAATCTTTTAAGTATATGTTTATGATTTTTTAACAATATCATTGCTATTTTATCCTATATTTACCGCCCTAATTAATTTTACGTTATATGAGAAAATTATTACTCTCGTGGCTATTGCTGATAGCCGCTTTTATGAATGCCCAGGTTGCACTGGGAAGTGGTACCTCACAGGGAGGCGCATTTCCGGCAGATGTAAACTATGGGTATAATTATACCCAGCAGATTTTTACGAAAAGTGAAATCAATACCTCTGCTGCAGGAACCATTACAGGGCTTACTTTTTATCTGCCGAACAACGCGGATATTTCCAAATCCGTTGATTGGGTGGTATATGTGGGGCATACCTCCAAGGCCACTTTCACCACTACTGCCGACTGGGTTCCCGTATCTGCACTTACACAGGTTTTCTCAGGTGCCATAACGGCTTCCGGGAATCAGGTTACCGTAAACTTCACTACGCCTTTTGCCTATAACAATACGGATAACCTGCTGATTGCCATCGATGAAAATACGGCAGGTTTTACAGCGGGTTCCAATAAGTTTTATACCTATACAGGGGTTACTGATTCAAGTATCTACTACAGAAGTGATACCACGAATCCGGATCCGGCGTCTCCGCCGACGGGCATCAGGTCTTCTCTTAAATCTGTTACCAGCCTTTTGGGGCTTACGCCGCTGGCAGCACCGGGTTGTCCTGTGGTAACGGTACCTGCTGCCAATGCTGCCAATACATCGGTATTTCCTACGATTACCTGTGGAGTAGTTAACAATGCCTCTTCTTACAGGATCAGTGTGGGAACAAGCCCGGGGGCTTCCGATGTCCTGAATATGCAGGATGCGGGTATAGCTACTTCCTACACCTTTGCAAATGCACTGAATTTCAATACACAATATTATTATACGGTGTATGCGGTAAATGCAGCAGGTACATCCACAGCTTGCTCAGAAAGGTCTTTTACAACGGCGGCAACACCGGCATGTCCTTCCGTAAGCGCACCTTCAGCAGCCCAGACAGGGGTTCCTCTGAGAACGGCTTTCACCTGGTCTGCCGTAAGCGGAGCGGCCGGATACCGTATTAACCTGGGGACTTCGCCCGGAGCTACGGATATTCTGAATAACTTTGATGTTGGCAATAGTACTGCTTATACCTTAACAGCAGTCCAGCAACTGAATCCGACAACAAAATATTATTTTACCATCATCGCCTACAGCGGAAATGTAACTTCTGCCGGATGTACTGAAAGAAATTTTATAACAACCGTTGCCGCACCGGCCAATGATGATTGTGCAGGAGCAGTAACTTTACCGGTAAACTCTGATCTTTTATGTGCGGCAACTGCTGCCGCGAATACTCAGGGGGCCACGCAGTCTCTGACAGCAGCACCTTGCTCCGGAAGCCCTGATGATGATGTATGGTTTAAATTTACAGCGGCTTCATCAAGTCATGTTATCAGATTGTCCAATATTGTTTCCACGGGAAGTACCACCGGGATTACCGATATGTATTTCCAGGTTTTATCGGGAACATGCGGAAACCAGACCAGCCTGCTGTGTTCGGATGATGACCTTAATCTTGTATCGGGGCTTACTCCGGGACAAACCTATTATATAAGAGTATATACCTATTCTTCTATAGCCACTGCTAATGCGAGCTTCACAATCTGTGTAGGTACTCCGCCGGCACCTCCTGCAAATGATAACTGTTCGGATGCAGTAAATATAACGGTAAACCCGGATATGAATTGCGGAACCGTTGTATCCGGCACCACTGCCGGAGCTACCTCTTCGGGAGTGGCTTTGGGGACATGTACCGGTGTTGCTGATGATGACGTATGGTATAAATTTACCGCTACTGCTGCAAATCATACATTAAAGCTTAATAATATTGTTTCCGTAGGGACTGCCTCATCTACTTCATTGTATGCACAGGTATTCAGCGGGGCATGCGGAACTTTAACCAGTGTGAGATGCATCACCTCGAATACAAATTTCTCATTGCTGTCAGGACTGACTCCGGGACAGACTTATTATGTAAGGGTTTACAATTCCAATACCAATTCGGGCGGAACTTTTTACAGCAATTCATTTGATCTCTGCATAGGAACGCTTCCTGCGGCTCCTTCCAATGACGACTGCGCAGGTGCTGTTAACCTGACTGTTAATCCGGGACCTGCATGTTCTTCTCCTGTTGCAGGATCTACATTGTCAGCTACCGGTTCCGGACTTGCCGTTACCCCTTGTACTGGAACTGCGGATGATGATGTATGGTTTACCTTTACAGCAGCCGGAACAGCGCATAATATATTGCTTTCAGATATTGCTTCTACCGGAAGCAATACGTCAGCCAGTCTTTATACACAGGTATTCAGCGGAGCCTGTGGTGCATTGACGAGTGTTAAATGCGGAACAACAGCAAATACAGCACTTACCGGTCTGACACCGGGGCAAGTGTATTATGTAAGGGTGTATAACTCCAATGCCAATACCGCTACTGCAATCTATTCAAACAGCTTCAATATCTGTATTGCAACGCCACCGCCGCCGCCGGCAAATGATGACTGCTTAAATGCAGTTGCTCTTACTGTAAGCAATTCAAACGCTTTTGCAGCTTTGGTCAATGGAACAACCGTAAGTGCTACACAGAGCACCGCAACGGCTCCTGCATGCAATACTGCAGGAATTAATGATGACGTATGGTATTATTTTACAGCTACTTCGGCAAGTCATCTTGTACATGTGCTGTACAGTGATAACGCTACGACTACACAAATTTACTCGGGAGCATGCGGCAGCCTGGTGTCAGTGGGTTGCTTCGATGGTACTTATGGAAATTCAAACGTACTGCTTCAGAATCTCAATGTAGGACAGACTTATTATGTAAGGGTATTCTCTTCATCCAGCGTGGCAACCACAGCATCCAATTTCCAGATTGCCGTAACAACACCTTCTGTAAATAATGACACCTGTGCTACGGCAACAGCCCTGGCATGTAACGGAAGCGCACAAGGCTCAAATGCCCTGGCAACAGACGATGTGCTGCCTGCTTCTACGTGTGGTTCAGCAGGATCAACAGCAATCTCTAAAGGAGTGTGGTTCACGGTAACAGCTTCAGAAAACGGCCCGATTACTGTTGATGCCTGCGGTACACAATATGATTCCTATCTGAGGGTATATTCCGGCAGCTGCAGTGCTCTGACCTGCGTAAGCAATGTTTCCGGAACAGGGTATTCTGATAACGGATGTGCTAATATTTATGATTCGCCCAAAGTAACCTTTACCGGAGTGGCCGGAACAACATATTATGTGCTTCTGACAGGATATACTGCTGCCAGAATAGGAAATTACAATATTTCCGTCACTCAGGGTTGTACAAGTCTTGCTACTGCTGAGGTAAACGGTAAAAAGGAAAGCCTGAAAGCGTATCCGAATCCGTTCAGCGATATCCTGAATATTTCAGATATTGCCCATGTAAAATCCATTTCAGTAGTAGATGTTGCAGGACGAACAGTAAAAAGTTTTGGCAAGGCAACTGCTTCCCTTGATCTTAAGGACCTGAATTCAGGAATGTATCTTGTGATCCTGAATATGGAAGACGGTTCAAGACAAATCATCAAAGCTATTAAGAAGTAACAATTCATATTATTGTCTCTCATGGCGGCTCTTCTAAAGAGCCGCCATTTTTATTTGTTATCAATTTTTTTTCATATATCCGGTATATGGGTATTTTTAGGGGGTTAGAATTGATTTTTTTGTAGTCTTGTGTATTATACTAACAATTTTCTTTCATTTTAATTAAATTTTTGTTAATTTAGTATCATTAACCAGTAAATCATTAAGAATGAAAAAACTTTTATCAGTTGGGTTCTTTTCTGCAGCCCTATCTTTATCAGCTCAAACCTATTGTACGCCTGCTTTTGCCAGCGGATGTGAGGACGGTGATCAGATCGACAGCTTCAGTATCCCGGGTGCCGGCTTCAGTCATCTCACTACCGGTTGCTCCACAGATGCTTATGGTGATTTTACCGCACAGACGATTAATCTGAACGCCGGTGTGTCTTACTCGTTCAATGTTGTCCATAATTATTCGAACCAGAAAGTAAAAATCTGGATCGATTTCAATAATGATGGTACTTTTGATGAAACAACGGAACTCGTAGCTTCAGGAAGCAGTGTTTCGGCAAATTCCACGATTGAGACCAACGGATCAGTCGTTATTCCTGCCAATGCAGCTGTAGGTACCCACAGAATGCGTGTTGCCGACCGGTACAATAGTGATCCTGTGCCTTGTAACACAGACGGCTATGGTGAAGCGCACGATTATACGGTAAATATCGGTGCCGTACCAAGCTGCCTGGCACCTTCCGGCATAACGGCTTCCAACGTAACGTCAGGTACGGCTACCGTTTCCTGGACAGCCCCTTCCTCTTCAGTAGGTGTAGGGTATGAATATTATCTTTCCACCAGCAGTACGGCTCCTGTGGCTACCACTGCGGCAACTGCATCGGTGTCAAATCCTGCAGTAAGCGTGTCCTTACAGAATCTTACGCCTACCACCACCTATTACGTTTGGGTGAGGTCTGTGTGCAGCACGACAGATAAAAGTGCATGGTCTGCTTCCGCAACCTTTACAACAAGCTGTGCAGCAGTAGTTCCCAGCTTTACTTTTGATTTCTCATCCGGAATCGATTCCTGCTGGAAGGAAGCCAACAGCGGAACCCCTGCTACAACACCTTCAGGTACGGATTCCAACTGGTACGAAGACGGATTCCTGAACAACGGTTCTGATGGAGCTATGAAAGTAAATCTATATACAAGTGCTTTCTTTCCTTCTACTTTCGATTCATGGCTGATTACTCCGGCTTTTGACCTTTCCGCAGGAGGGTACCGTGTGAAGTTCGATTACGGGCTTACCGAATATGCCAATACCGACAGCGGAATGCTGGGATCGGATGACCTGGTTCAGTTTGTCGTTTCCCAGGACGGAGGAACCACATGGACTGTCTTACAGACCTGGAATGCAAACAATTCCCCGTCCAATACCTCAAACCAGTACGTGTTTAATCTTACAGGATATAACAATGCCAGTACCAGATTCGCTTTCTACGCCACCAACGGGGCTGTTGCAGATACGAATGATGTAGAATTTTTTATCGATAATTTTACCGTAGAGCAGAACAGCCTGTCGACAAAAGAAACGTCAGCAGCGAAGGATGCCGTTAAAATCTATCCGAATCCTTTCTCTGAAGTACTGAATATTGCGGATGCTTCCAAAGTGAAAAGCGTTCAGGTAACTGATGCTGCCGGAAGGTTGGTGAAAACCTTTGCCAATCCAACTTCAGAGCTTCATCTCGGAGAATTGAAGCAGGGCGTTTATATGGTCGTTCTCGAAATGAAAGACGGGTCTAAACAAACCCTTAAAGCGATCAGAAAATAAAAGAAGATCATTCTTAGAAACTTACGATTGCGGCTGTATTTCAGCCGCAATTTTTTTTTCATCAATATGTGATTATTAATATTTATTTAATAATATAATCATTAAATTAGCATATGATCCACTAAAATAATAAATTATGACAAGATTTTTACTCTCATGCCTTTTATTCACAGGTATGATGCTCAATGCCCAGATCAATCTGGGTACCGGCAGCACCGATGTGGGTGTGGCACCCGTCAGCACCTATTACGGATATTCGTATGTGCAACAGATTTTTACAAGACAGGAGATGAATGCCAATGCAGCCGGAAATATTACCGGGCTCAGATTTTATATGGATCCGGCGCTATCGGTTTCCAGTTCTTCGCAATGGACGGTATATCTGGGGCAAACTTCAAAAACTTCATTTGCATCCAATACAGACTGGATTCCCCTGAATCAGCTGACCCAGGTTTTTTCAGGAACCGTTACCAACGCCAACGGAGTGATCCAGGTGAATTTTACAACACCTTTTCCCTACAACAATATCTCTAACCTTGTTGTTGCAGCTAAAGAAAATACACCGGGCTATAACATCAATAATGATGATGAAGCGATATACGTATACAGCGGGGCGGCGAATTCCCTTCTTTATTACAGGAATGACAATGTTAATCCGAATCCGGCATCTCCGCCTGCGGGAAACCGTGAAAATTATAAATCGGTCATTACCATCCTGGGACTGGCGCCAAACCCTGTTCCGGCCTGTCCGATTGTGACCTATCCGGCCGTTAACTCCACCTTTGTCCCCCTGAGCCCTGTTATTACCTGGAATACTTCTTCAGGAGCAACCGGTTACAGGGTATCCATCGGAACTTCGCCGGGAGGGACCGATATTGCCAATCAGGTTGCGGTAAGCGCCAATACCTATACGCCTGCTGCACCGCTGTCCAGCAATACCACCTATTATCTCCGGGTAACGGCCGTAAGCGCAGCCGGAGAGTCTTCAGGGTGCAGCAATATTGTATTTACCACCGCACCCGGTGCCCCGGCAAATGATGAATGTGCCTCCGCACAGACCCTCACCGTAAATCCGGATCT
>NZ_CAJYMO010000011.1 GCF_913776365.1 uncultured Chryseobacterium sp.
GATACTTGAAGTCATTGTCGATCTTTGCATAAGTATCTTCTACGGTTACTTCCTCCTTGATGGCATCATAGCCGGGAACAATTTTTATCTGGTGGATGATAGGGTCTTCGCTTTCGTCAGTATACAGGGTCACGAGGTAGTTGCCCGGCTTCTTGTAGGAATAGATGGCCAGCTTGTCTTTGGAATCGATATTCCCGGTTTCCCCGAATTTCCAGGTAAACTGTTTGGCATCGGAAACAGCCCGGAACTGGATGTTCTCAAACTGCATTCCCTGGCTGGGAGCATCAATCAGGGTTCTCATCTTCAGGGTATCCAGTGGTTTCGGGATGCTTCTGGCAGAAACCATCACAGGAAAGGACTTCGAATATTTGTTATCAACAATCAGGGTGACCTGATAATATCCAGGTTTGTTATAAAAGTGGATCCCACTGCTTTTATCGCTGGTGGTGCCGTCTCCGAAATTCCATCTTTTGGTTTTGGCAAACTGGGTTTTATCCTCAAACAGCAGCGTATCCCCTACTTTTACGGAAGACGGATATACAAGCCCTACGATATCATCGGCAGAGTGTATCACTTTCTTCTGAAGCCACAATGCAACCAGTGCCGCAATGAGCAATGTTGCAATAACACCGATAATAATGTTCTTCTTGTTTTTCTGAAAGTAATTCATAGTTAAGATTGTGTAATGTGTTTTATTTAATTTTTTTGTGTACGGATCAGAGTCTTACTGGGTCCTTGCTTTCAACGCTGTTGCCCGGTCAAACAGCTGGCTCTTTTTTTCCCTGAAGCCAATGGAGCATTCTTCAAACTGCTTTTCAAAATTTTTGATATTCTCGGTTTTGCTGGAAATAATTTTTTTATCATTGAAAAACATTTTATAGAACCGGGCGATCTGGGGATAGGCATCTTTACGGATGTCGATGATATTGTCTCCGTTCTCGAAATAATTGGCTACATCGTTGATTCCGTACATAATATTGTTTTCCACAAAGGGCTGCGGTGCCTGGTCGGTCAGTTTATTAATCATGGAAAAAGTACTGTCCATGGTCTTGTAAGAATATTTCTGCTTCTGGTCGAATTTCGCTTTTTCTTCCAGGATCTGTACAGAAACGATGTCTTCATCTGAAAAAGGAGACTGAAAACCTTTCAGAAAAATGATCGACAGAAAAATAAGTGCTGCGAAAAGCATCAGGATCAGGTATAGAAACTGATATTGCCTTTCTTTTTTTGAGAGTGTAACTTGTCCCTGCATGTGTTGTGTATGGTGTTTTTTTATCTTCTGCGTCTGCTGCCGGAAAATTTCCTGGTGGGGTCTACCCGGAGTTCGCTGTTCATCACTCCTATCTTGCCTTTGCATTCACTCAGGTCCCGCAAAGCGATCTGTTCCTTGGAAGATACGGTCACGATATCATTTTTCAGGGCCAGCATAGGCTCTATCTGCTTCATGAGTATGGAATAATGCTTGAAATTATCTGCGCTGTCCTTTCCCATAATATTTTTGGCATCCCTTACATTATCCATAATGTAATTCCTGAGGAATATATCGTTGTTCACCTTATTGATGTCAAGCTGGTCCATACGGTACAGGATGCTGTCTACGTGGATTCTGAGCAGGTCGCTTCTGGTAAGCAGCTCACGGTAATTGTCGGCCTCCCTCTTGATTCCTTCCCTTTGGATATCGTAGCTTTTGAAAAAGAAAAAGATACAGATAAACGAAACACCTGATAAAATGACAAATGACAGGATAAACTTCAGTATTCCTGTCCTGACATCCTCTCTGTTTAATTTTTTTTCTCTGTTCGAAGACATAGTTTGTGATTTGTTTGGGATTGTGAAATTAAAAAAAAATACTGTATATACAAAATTAAGTATTGTAAACAGATTTTTTTTGTGGTAGCAAGAGATTAATTCTGTGTTTCCGCATATTTTTCATACTTTAGTCTTCGGAATTTTAATTATCATTCACCAAATCGATAGTAAAGTGAGCAAAATATTATCCAATACTGTGCGGTTTTCCATAGCAGACAGCGATTTTTATTTCAAAAAGATCATGATCAAGACGCTGACGGAAAATCCTTTCTATATGCTGCTGAATGACTGTAACAACGGTCATGAGCTGATCAGCAGGAATTACAGGAGGCAGGAAGATGTATTTATCATTGAACTTTTCATGCCGGTACTGAGCGGGATAGAAGCCATTAAATACATCAGGAAGAGCAATACGGATACGCCCGTAATCACATATTCCGGCACCTATCAGGAAGATATGGCAGACATTCTCGCCAACATTCCCAACGTATACTACTGTCAGAAAAAGAGCAACATCATAAAAGATATTATAAAAGGAAAAATAGCATCAGACAGTTTCGATTATGCACTTTACACAAGGGAATGGGAACAGCAGCCACTGGCTGTACTGGAATATCTGGACCGGCAGAAAAAAAGCCAGGAAGAACTTTCACCGGCAGAGATACAGCTGATGAAATTCTGCTACGAAGGCTTCAGCAATAAGGAAATAGGGGAAAAGCTCAGTCTCAGTACGAGAACCATCGATACCTACATCAACCGCCTTACGGAAAAGCTGGGGCTGAAGACAAAGCTTCATCTCATCCGCTTCTGTGTAGAGAACGGATATTATAATTCCAGCATGTAAAAGTGAGTTAACAGGGAGATAACCCAAAGTAAACTGTAAATTTTCAATTGCTTATAAAAAAATATTTTGCCACTAATTTGTTAATATTCAATTTTTTTAACTAAATTTGCACACCTAAAATTTAAAATTAAAATAAGGAAATGACAAAGGCAGAATTGGTAAACACCATCTCAAATAAGTTGG
>NZ_CAJYMO010000012.1 GCF_913776365.1 uncultured Chryseobacterium sp.
TTTCACCGATCTTCAAAATTCAAACTATAAAATCATTGCGAGATCCTTCCAGCCGAAAAAGAAAGTGGAAATACGGATTTTATCTTACAAGCTGAACATCAGTCCTGTTGAGAAATCAGGACGTGGCACTGCTGAGGCAGATGAAGCCATAACGGAAGCAATAGAGAGGACTGAAACAAAAAAGGCAGACAGGGACATTGCCCGGGCAGGTACACCTTCCGGAAAAATGGTGGGAAGACCTGTTGTTTCCGATACGGTTTCCAGGGAACAGAATATCAATGAAGTCATTGTGACAGGAGCAATGGGTATAAAGAGAGAGGCTTCTGTTACAGGAGCTTTGACATCAGTCCGTGCAGAAGAGGTTCCGGAGCTATCTTCTCTGGCAGGGAAAGTAGCGGGTCTTGAGGTTGTACCTTCCGGTAATCAGGTGAACGGATATGTAACAATCCGGGGTTCGCGTTCCATTTCAGGCAAAAGCCCGCTATTTGTTGTAGACGGTATTCCGGTGGAACATTTCAATGACCGGATCAATCCGCAGGATATCAGTTCAGTAACTGTACTGAAGGATGCGGCGGCAACAGCTGTTTACGGCAGCCAGGGCGTGAATGGGGTCATACTGGTTACTTCCGCCAGGTACGGCAATTCCGGGCATGCAATGGATATTACTCCCAAAACTTATTTTGCAGTAAAAGCTGTCAGTCGGGACAGTCTTGAATCATATGCCAGAGCCAGAAAATTCTCGTATCCGGTTTATGAAACAACCCGGACGCCGTACAGGTTTGATTACCGTGAGATCCTGTACTGGAATCCGGTGGTGGAAACCGGTAAAAACGGGAAAGCCAGAGTGGAATTCTATAATTCGGATGCTACAACAACTTTCCGGACCCTTACGGAAGGAATCTCAGCAGGAGGATTGATAGGACGGGATGAAACTACTTATGCTACCCAGAGCATGATTTCCGCTGATGCCAAAATTCCACAGTATCTTACCAGGACAGACCGGATGAAAATCCCTGTAGTGATTAAAAATAATTCCGCGGAAACCAGAGCGGTTGTAATGGATGTTATTGTGCCGAACCGGGTACATCTGGTAAAAGCGGATACGGTGATCTCCCTCAAACCATTGCAATCCGGCAGGATGTTTGTGGAGATACAGGCCGATGAAAAGGTTGATTCCAACATCCGGTTTACATTGAGTTCCGGGAATTTCCGGGAGACGGTAATGTTACCTTTTACAGTGGAGGAAAAAGGATTTCCGCACCGGTATTCAATAACCAATCATAAAACGCAGGAAATGAAAATCAGCATTCCTGACTATATCAGCGGCAGTCTGATCTCCTCTTATCATGTTTACAGCAACAGGGCACTACAGCTGTTTGAAGATATGGACAGGCTTAAAAGGGAGCCGTACGGGTGCTTCGAGCAGCTTTCTTCCACTGTATATCCGAATATCTTCATTCTCGATTATCTGAAATCCATTCATGCCATAACACCCGAAACAGAAAGACTTGCGATCCGGAATATGAAAAAAGGCTATCAGAAGATGCTGAGCTATAAAAACGGGGACGGCGGATTTTCCTATTTCGCATCTTCGGAATCGGATGTAGCCCTCTCTGCTTTTGCGCTGCTGGAATTCAGGGATCTGAAGAAATATGTGGATATTGATCCCAAAATAATCGGCAACCTGATTTCATTCATACGCTCGAAGAAAAACAGGAACGGGATTTTCGAAGTAAAAAGAAGCTATGAAAATTCCCCTGCTTCGTCAGAATATCAATGGGCCAGAAATATATATGTGCTGTATGCCCTTTCGAAGATGGGAATACAGGAAGACCTTCATGATGCATTTGAAGTCAGTATGAAGCGTGCAATGGCTACAAAAGATCCCTATCAACTTGCCCTGATGGCCAATGCAGCTGTAAATTTCGGCAGAACCCATGAGTACCGTCAGCTGATGGAAATCCTGGACAACCAGTTTACCGGTAAGTCGTGGAATGTAAAATCCACTTTTACCGGCTCGCAGGGAAGTTCTGCCGATTCCGAGACCACCGCACTGTATATGATGGCCCAGCAGAAGGACAAAATGCTAAGTCCACTTGAAAAAACAGCAGCAGCCGACCGCCTGATGAACAGCAACGGCTATCATGGCTTTGGTTCCACCCAGGCTACAACGCTGGCACTGGAAGCACTGTCCGGTTTTTTCGCTGAAAATGAAAAACTCTACGGCCAGGAAAAACCGGCTGTAAAGATAAACGGGGCGCAGGTACAGCCGGAGCAATCCATTGCTTCTGCTTTCGCATCCGGTGAAAATATCATCTCGGTACAGTATCCGAAAGACAAAGGGCTGCCTTATCAATTGGAATACGAATATTATACATTGAAGGCGCCGGAAAACTCAGCAGTCCCATTAGTACTGGAAACAACGCTGAAATCACCGGAACCTAAAGTAGGAGAGACCAGCCGTATGACCGTAACTGTAAAAAACCGGATCAACGGACCATTACCGATGGTAACAGCCAAAATCGGGATCCCGGCCGGACTGACACTTCAGAATGCCCTGCTGAAAGACCTTGTGGAAAAAAAGCAGGTTTCTTACTATGAAATTTTCGATAATTACCTGGTATTGTACTGGGAACATTTCGAAGCGAGTGAAACAAAAAGCGTCCACCTGGACCTGAAAGCGGAATTTGCAGGCACCTATACCGGAAAGGCCAGCCATGTCTATCTGTACTATATGCCGGAAGCCAGAGCCTGGAATGAAGGAATCAGATCATATGTACAACCTTGATCCGGCAACAGGAATTGCAACCATTCCGGCTTTTCACATCCTAAAAGAAAGAATCAGCGGACTATAAAAATGATACACTATGAAAAAAACAGCAATCAGTATATTGGCTCTGATGATCCTTCAGGGCTGCAAAACCAAAACCATTTCGGATCAGAATAAAGAAACCCAAAAGTTGAGTCTTAAAAAAGACAGAGACCAGGATGGTGTTAAAAACAGACGAGATAAGTGCCCGGAGGTTCCGGGACCGGTGGAAAACAAAGGCTGTCCCTGGCCGGATAGAGATGCAGACGGAATTCCTGATAAGGACGATCAGTGTAAAGATGTTCCCGGGCCTATACAAAACAATGGCTGTCCATTCCCGGATTCAGATGGTGATGCGATAAACGATGACGATGATGGCTGCCCGTCCGTAGCCGGACCTCAGGAAAACAACGGCTGCCCCTGGCCGGATACCGATGGCGACGGAATCCTCGATAAGGATGATGCCTGCCCGACTGTTCCCGGCCTGCCGGAATACAATGGCTGTCCGAAACCGAAAATGGCAACCGCGGTGGAGGTAGAATCGGTTCTGGTTACTTCTTTTCGGAAACAATCGTACCGTAGTCCTGTCAACCATCATAAAACAGGTAAGAAGAAACATTTCGTTAAAAACAGGGATTACAATGATGAAGCGTATGACCGACTGATTGAGAATCCTTTTGAACTGACAAAAAATCAGCCGTTATCGACTTTTTCAATTGATGTAGACCATGCTTCGTATTCCAATGTCAGAAGAATGATTGAAGATGGAGAAGTACAGAAAGATGCAGTGAGGATCGAGGAAATGGTTAATTATTTTAAGTACAATTATCCTCAGCCTAAAGACAGGCAGCCTTTTTCCATCAATACCGAACTTGGGACTGCTCCGTGGAATCCTGGCCATAAACTGCTGAAAATCGGATTGAAAGGAAAGAATATTCCGATGGATAACCTTCCGCCTTCCAACATTGTATTCCTGATTGATACTTCGGGTTCCATGGCAGAAGAAAACAAGCTGCCGTTGCTGCGGTCTTCCTTAAAAATATTGTTGGATCAGCTGCGGCCGGCAGATCAAGTAGCCATTGTGGTGTACGCAGGAAGTGCCGGGGTGGTTTTACCTCCGACTTCCGTAGCTGAAAGAAGAAAAATAACCGACGCCCTGGATCAGTTGAGTGCGGGAGGAAGCACAGCCGGAGGAGCCGGTATCGAGCTGGCTTACAAACTGGCCCGGGAAAGTTTCATTAAGGGAGGAAATAACAGAGTGGTTTTAGCGACCGATGGTGATTTCAACGTCGGTGTTTCTTCCACGGGTGATTTGGAAAGTCTGATCGAAGAAAAAAGAAAATCCGGAGTATTTCTTACCTGCCTGGGCTACGGAATGGGGAATTACAAAGACCATAAGATGGAAACGCTGGCCGATAAAGGAAACGGAAATTATGCGTATATCGATAACCTGCAGGAAGCCAATAAATTCCTGGGAAGGGAGTTTGCCGGTAACCTTTACACCATTGCAAAAGACGTTAAAATCCAGATCGAGTTCAATCCGAAATATGTGAAATCGTACCGCCTGATCGGTTATGAAAACCGGAAATTAAGAAACGAGGATTTTGTAAATGATAAAGTTGATGCAGGAGAACTGGGCAGCGGCCATACCGTAACGGCGTTGTATGAGATCATTCCGGCCAACAGCCATTCGAAGTTTCTGCCGAAGCAGAACAAGCTTAAATATGCTTCCACTGCTGCAACAAAAGGATTTGGCGATGAATTCGGAACCGTAAAATTCAGATATAAAAAACCTCAGGGGTCAAAGAGCGCAGAAATGGTGCAGGTCATCAAAAATTCAGATACCCCGAAGGTGAGCTCCGATTTTAAGTTTGCTTCTTCCGTTGCCTGGTTCGGGCTGGTTTTACGAGATTCTAAATTAATTACCCAAAAAAACCTATCGGAAATCGAGCGGCTTGCCAAAGAAAACAAGGGCGAAGATAAAGAAGGGGACAGAAGTGGATTCGTAAAAATGATCAAGGATTATCAGGAGATAAAATAAATAAACGTTACCATATGAAAAAGGTCATTATCGTTGCTTTATGCGGTATTTCAACTATGGCATTCGGGCAAAAACCTGTAATTGCGGAAGCGAAATTAAATTCAGTTACTTTATATGAACAGTCTGCAGAACTATACAGCAACAGCACATTTAAAATTCCGAAAGGGAGCTCAGAAGTTGTGATTACAAATGTTGCACAGAATATCGATGAAAGTACTATAAAAATAGGCTCCCGATCTAAAGTTTCAGTTCTTACGTATCGATTCACAACAGATGAAAATTTTTACAAAACGGAACTGGATAAAAGAAACCCGCAGCATAAGATTGTCCTGGACAGCATCTCCCTTATGGAGAAAAAATTAAAGGATCTGGACTTTCAGAAAACAGCATTAGCAAACAGCATTGGTATTTTGGATAAAAATCAAATGATTAATGCAGGATCCACTTCCTATTCAAAAGAACTTGAAAAGCTCATTGATTATTATCAGAAAAAAAGGACTGAACTGAGCATACAGCTGGATAAGGCTGAAACTTCCTATTCTTCTGTGGCTGAAAAGCTGGATAAATTACGGACAAAATTTGATCTCAACAATCAGGAACTTGAAAAATATCCTAAAGGGAAACTGGTGCTGCAGATTTCGAGCGAAGGTTCGGAAGATGTCAATTTAGACATCCGATACAGCATCCGTGAAGCTTTGTGGAGGCCCTATTATGATGTTGTTGTTCCCGATATAAATTCCAAAGCACAGTTGCTGTATAAAGCAATGGTTAGACAGAATTCCGGGCTGGACTGGAAAAATGTTGAGCTTCATCTCGTTTCCGGATATCCGAATGTTAAAAAACAGATTCCTTTCTTACCTGCATGGAGCGTTTTTTATCAGGAGCCCTTCGCAGGAGCCGTTGCAGGAGTAAAGATAAACAGAGATGAATCTTCTGTATCTGTCAGATCGATGTCATATGCTGAAAAAGAAATGAGTGTCTCCGAAGTTGCCCTGGTTGGTTCAACCGTTTCCAGGAATCAGCTGAATGTGGCCTACGACCTGAAAGACCGGTATACCATTTTATCCAATAACAAGGATAACAGCATTAATCTGGACAGGACAGAAATTCCAGCAAACTATACGTACTATACCATTCCGAAAATTGACAGAACAGTGTATCTGATTGCAGAACTCGATAATCTTGATAAATACAACCTCATCAATGCAGAAGCGAATGTAATTTTCGAAAATACGAACGTCGGCAAAACAACCCTTAACGCAGAAAATACAGACACTAAACTTTTACTCACGCTGGGCGATGATAAAAGAATAAGCGTCAAAAGAGAAGCGGTTAAAGATAAAACCATGGAAAAGAGTATTTCTTCATCCAATAAAGAACAGCAGTTTGCTTATCAATTGACCATCCGCAACAATAAAAGTGAAAAGGTTAAGATCAGAATCAAAGACAGAATTCCGGTCTCTCAGGATAAGCAGCTCATCATAACGCTGGTCAATAAAGGAGGTGCCGTTTATAATGAAGAGACAGGTGAACTGACCTGGGATATCCTGTTAAACGCCAACGAGACCAGAAAATTAGAATTTTCATTTAAAGTCAATTCCTTAAAAAACAGGACGATTTCAGGATTGTAATAAATAAGCAGAGACGATCTCAGAATAGTAAGTTAAAAGTTAGTATCAACAGGCATTTCAGAAATGCCTGTTTTTATTTTAAATAAACTTTCAAAAATTATTGAAAATTCAAAAAATATAATTACATTTGTCATAAGAAACTGAAACAACAGAACAATGACACTTTCGGAAGCTAAAGAAAAATACATCCAGACCTGGGGAACGTTCGCCACCAATTGGGGGATCAACCGGACGATGGCACAGGTTCATGCTTTGCTGATCGCGAGTGAAAAGCCGCTTTCTACCGATGAGGTGATGCAGCAGCTGGAAATTTCGAGGGGAAATGCCAACATGAACATCAGGGCACTGATGGACTGGGGAATCGTGAAGAAGGAGTTTGTAAAGGGTGACCGTAAAGAATACTTCATTGCTGAAAAGGATGTCTGGTTTTTGTTCAAACAGATCACCAAAGAGAGGAGGAAGCGGGAAATAGAACCGGTCATTTCCTTTCTGGAAGAGCTGAAGGACATCGAAGACAAAGATGCGGAAGGCGCCGAAGAATTTATCAGGCTGATGAACGATTTCAGTACGGTTACCGGAAAGATCAACAACATCATGGACCTGGCGATCAAAAGCGACGACCATTGGCTGGTAGGGAAAATTACCAATCTGTTGAAATAGTGATATGTAAAAACAGGTAAAACTTTTTCAAAGATTTTAACTTTGACAAAGTGTAAAAGGCAGAAGCCTTTTTTATTTCATTTAAACTTTCAAATATTATTGAAAATTTTATAATTATGAAAAATTTAATCATTCATTTGTTCCTGATTTTTTATTTCGGGCTTCATCAGAAAAATTAGTAAAAATGATAACCATGAAAACTTTTATTACCACCGATTTTTATATACAGTCTCTGCTGTTTTTCCTGCTCCTTATGTCGGTTATACCGCATTTTCAGCCATTTGTTAAAGATTTTGGTATTGCTGTGTACTTTCTGATTGCGGTGGTTCATCTGATCAGCGCCAACCGTAAAATGTTTTCCGCTGCTTACAGAAAAAATATCATGTTCATCATCTGTTATACTGTCAGTATGCTTTTTATCATAACCCTTCTTTCACTGGCAGCAGTTGATGAAATATCTGTCATAGACCGTTTCTGGACTATTTACGGCAGGCGCGTGATGAGTTTTGCCATATACGGCACACCGGTCCTGGCCCTTACTTATTATCTGATCTGTGCAAATGATTACAGAAGGCAATTAAAAAAACAGAATTCAGCATCAGACAGGATTTATCATATCAATTAACTGTTCCATGTTTAATATCATTTCATATCTGCTTTTCCTTTCTATCAGTTCGTACATTACCGTTGATATAGGAAGAAGATGCTACCGGGCCGGCGCAGTCTATCTGGAATACCTGATTCATGATTCGGATTTCTGCCTGACGATCAACCGCATCTTACTCGGATGTTATTATCTGATCAACC
>NZ_CAJYMO010000013.1 GCF_913776365.1 uncultured Chryseobacterium sp.
GATACGTAGGAGAAGACGGCAGGCACAGGCTGAATATCCTGGAAGTGCAGCGCCTGATCCGTTTTATGCCGAAAGTCGTTATTGCGGTGGTTCCCGGATGGGCCGTCGGGGGAGGGCACTCGCTCCATGTGGTCTGCGATCTTACCCTGGCCAGTGAAGAGCATGCCATATTCAAGCAGACGGATGCCGATGTTACCAGTTTCGATGGCGGTTACGGTTCCGCTTACCTCGCAAAAATGGTCGGTCAGAAAAAAGCCCGTGAAATTTTCTTCCTGGGCCGTAATTATTCCGCCCAGGAAGCTTACGAAATGGGCATGGTCAACAAAGTAGTTCCCCATGCAGAACTGGAAGATACCGCCTATGAATGGGCACAGGAAATCCTGGCCAAATCCCCGACTTCCATCAGGATGCTGAAGTTTGCCATGAACCTCACCGATGACGGGATGGTAGGGCAGCAGGTGTTTGCCGGAGAAGCTACCCGCCTCGCTTACATGACCGAAGAAGCGAAAGAAGGCAGAAATGCTTTCCTGGAAAAAAGAAAGCCGGACTTCGGAAAAGATCAGTGGATATCGTAAAAATATAAGTAATAAGTGATCGGTAATGAGTAATATCTCATTACTGATTACTTATTACCCATTACTCATAAACTATGACAGATTGGATAAAAGCCGCAAGGCTGAGAACATTACCGCTTTCTCTAAGCGGGATTATTATGGGTTCCTTTATTGCCCGGTGGAGGCTTTACGGGGAAGGCGGGACCTGGGACTGGAAAATATTCGCACTTGCTTTGCTCGTTACGCTGCTGTACCAGGTGTTATCGAATTACGCCAACGATTACGGCGACGGGGTAAAAGGTACCGATGCCAAAAGGATTACCGAAGCGGAATCCAGGGCGGTGGCATCCGGAAGAATTACTGCAGGACAAATGAAAAAAGCAGTCATCCTGCTGGCTGTCCTGTCGTTTGCGGCTACGGTTGCGCTGCTGTACCTGGCTTTCATTCCCCGGTTCATGAATGAATTTTATATTTTCATCGGTCTCGGTATTGCCAGTATCCTGGCAGCCATCGGATATACCATAGGAAAGAAACCGTACGGCTATATGGGCCTGGGTGATCTGTTTGTGTTCATCTTCTTCGGGCTGGTCTCGGTCTGCGGAAGCTATTCCCTCTTCACCAAAACATTCAGCTGGGACATGCTATTGCCGGGAACGGCAGTAGGACTGATGAGCATGGCGGTCCTGAACCTGAACAATATGCGTGATATCGAGAGCGACAGGCTTTCCGGAAAGAACAGCTTCGCCCTGAGAATCGGCTTTAAAAATGCCATGATCTATGAAATGATCCTGCTGCAGCTTCCCCTGATTCTGATGCTGATGTTCTTCGGGGTCAACGGATTCTTCGAAAGCCAAAACTATTACGTTTTCATTGTCATGATCCTGCTCCTGCCGATGATGAACCTCAGGAGAAAGATCATGGCGACCAAAAATCCGAAAGAACTGGATCCTTTCCTCAAACAGGTCGGCATCCTGACGTTCATGATGGCGGTACTGACGGCTTTCGGGCTTAATTTCTTCCACTAGACCGGATACAGATAAAAATAACGGCCGGTATTTGTACCGGCTTACAAACAATCAGGATAGCAGTGCACTCACAAACAGGATGCGACATGATGTGCAATGCTGTGACGCTGGTATCCCGATTGCTTGGATTATAACGATATAAAATAATAAAATTATGAAAATACAATTCTTAGGACAAAACTGTTTTTTGTTCACGTACCAGGAGAAAACCATCCTCTGCGACCCGTTTTACAACTACAAAAAAGCGGAGTCGGGATTTGACATTTCCGCCCAGAAAATCGATTACATCCTTCTTACCCATGCCCATGGCGATCATATTGCCGATGTGGAAGAAGTGCTGCAGCATTATCCTGAAGCTACCGTTATCGGGGTGCCGGAAGTCTGCGGATATTTCAGCAGCGCAAAAAATACGGATGATGTCAACTTAGGAGGATCGACCAAAATCGGGGATCTTACCCTTTCAATGGTTCCGGCACAGCACACCAGTTCCTTTCCGGACGGAAGCTACGGCGGTGTACCGGTAGGCTACATCTTTCAGTTTCCTGAAGGCAGAAACCTGTATCTGGCAGGTGATACCGGCGTGATGGCGGATATGGCTTTATTCCCTCGTATGTACGGCAATCTGGACCTGTCTATCCTTCCGGTAGGCGATCACTATACCATGGGTGCGGAAAAGGCGGCGTTTGCAGCAGCAGAACTTTTAAAGACCCCGAAAGTAATCGGATGCCATTTTGATACGTTCCCGGCTATTGAGATCGATCATGAGCTGGCGAAACAGTTTTTCAGGAATCAGAATGTAGAACTTGTTTTACCGGCAGCGGGAGAGACCTTCGAATTCTAAAAAAAACAGTGGAGAGAGATACGATGAAAAATAAAGCTGGAATGCCGGAAGGCAGGAAAACAAAAAAAGATAATCTTCAAATTATCTCTCTTCAGTTTAAAACAAAAAAAATGGCAAGCTACCTAAATCACACCGCTACGACCGATTACCTTTGCTGCGTTCCCACCCTGGAGGATTCTCAGGAGCTGGTTGTTTAGGACTTGCCGTTGCAAAGATAGGAATATTTTATAAACTTAAAAATATTATTAGGGAAAAATTACTGAAAAAGTCCTGTTCATGCGCTAATCCGCTGAAACAGAAAGTAATAATTTTTCATTTTTTTTCTAAAAAAATTACCCATGACAAAAAGTCCAACAACATTAGGAATTATACTCTTCGTCGCAACCATGGCCGTTTTTTTTGTGGTCTATGCCTTTTTCTCCGGCGTGAATTATTTTGATATATCGCTGAAAGCCAATGCTTTTGTATTGCCGGTGTTGTATGCCGGTGCCGCCTTCTGGTCCGTGAAATCGTACTGGAATACCCACCGCACCGTTACTTTCAAAGATGCTTTCAAGAGGGCATTTGTACCGATGTTTATCGGCGGTTTCCTTTCAGTGGTCAGCATTTATGCGTACCTGAACTTCATCGATCCCGATGCCAGGAAGCTCCTGAATTACCAGTATGTGACCCGGCAGAAGGAGGAACTCGACAAAGAATATACGTCGGCCAGGAAAATTTTAAAGCACCAGAAAGATATTGACGAACTGGACCAGAAGTACAGGGAAAGGCTTCCGAGTTTCTCCCCGGAAGCGGTAAAAGGAAAAGATATGCTTACGGTTAGTCATTTTTCAGGATATTTTGCCGCAATTCTTATATTTTACGTAGTTTTGTCATT
>NZ_CAJYMO010000014.1 GCF_913776365.1 uncultured Chryseobacterium sp.
AGGTAAGGAACCTCTTTGGCGGAAGCACGGAGACCCGTAACATCACCACCAAGTACCTGTTCCGGGCCGATGGCACGAAGCTGAACAAGCTTTATACCTACGGCGTTGCCAAGAATCAGTCGGAAACCTACCAGATGACGGAATATCTGGACGGTTTTCAATATGAAACAAAAGGTTCTTCTTTAAGGACGCCCCGGATTTTGAAATTTGTTCCTACCGCTGAAGGCTATTATAATTTTGAAAATAATAAGTATATTTACAATTACACAGACCATCTGGGAAATGTAAGACTTAGCTATTTCCACAATGGCAGCAGCATAGAAGTTCTTGAGGAGAATAATTATTATCCGTTCGGTCTGAAGCATGAAGGCTATAACCCGACAGCAGGAAATCCGGCGTACCAGTATAAGTACAACGGCAAGGAGCTGCAGACGGAATCTGGAATGTATGATTACGGAGCCAGGTTCTACATGCCGGATATCGGAAGATGGGGCGTGGTGGATCCGCTGGCGGAGAAAATGAGAAGGTATAGTACTTATAACTATGCTTTCAATAATCCAATAAGTTTTATTGATCCAGATGGAAAGGAAAGTGAAGGATGGATAAATCAGAAATTTGATGATGGTAGTCAAAAAGTGACTTATAATGCTAATATTAATACTGTTCAAGAAGCAATGGAAGCTGGCTATGCAAATGTATATGGAGTTGCTGAAACAGGTGAGATAACAAATACTTCAGATGGATCAGTAGCTTACTCTCTGAATGCAGATGGAACTGTAACTAATTCTGCAGGAGAAACTTCTGATGGATATTTAACTACTTCAGGAGGAATTGCTATACAGGCAAAAGGAGCTTTTGATCTAACTAAATGGTTATCACATTTGGGAAATGAAGGAGGTAACTTTTATTCAAACCTCGGAGGGGCTGGTCTTAGCGAAGGAACAAATCCATTTTTTAGAGGTGGTATAGATAAGATAGTTGATGTTGAAGGCTACTTCGGAGGTATAACTAATGGTTTAAGTAGAGGAGATAAAGATGTTCCAAGTTTATTAAATTTTATGGTTGATGGTATGTCTTTAGTTGATTTAGCTTACTCAACATTTGGAGGAGGAAAAAGTAAAGATGACACAATTATAAATGTTCAGTTTAGAGTTGGATATAAATATGATCCAAATGTAGGGTATGTAACTTCTAGAGATACTACGGTATCAATGCAAGTTCCTAAAATGCCTAATACAAATAGAAGATATGATTATTTGGGAAATAGTGATGTCCGTAAAAAAGTTGATAGTATAGACCAAAGGGTCAAATAATTAAATAACGTGAAAATAGAAAAATTAGTTAGCTTAGTATTCGTGTCTTCATTTCTGTTACTTTCATGCGGAAAAAAGGATAGAATAGAAAAAAGGCAGGTAAATGATTTTATTGTTGAAAGTGTTTTTAAAAATGACACTTTAATTAGTTCAAAATCAATTAATAAAAAAACAAATACTCTTGAGTATGATTTTGCATATAATAAGAAGGGACTTATAACAAAAGTAAATGAATATTATAAAAATGGTAAGATAAAGACAATATCCACATTAGATAAAGAGCCTTACTATTACTTAGATATTGGATATTATCTTAATGGTAATATTGAACATGAAGGAAGTATTAGCTATATAAAGCAAACTAAATACAGAATTGGGTGGTGGATATTTTATAATAAAAACGGAACTGTAAATAGTATGGTTGAGTTTGATAATGATGGTAAAGGTAATGAATGGGTAGTTCAAAAGAAAGAAGCAAATGCTGAAGAGAAGAAATGTTCAACTACTGCCCAAACTATAAAACTTAACAATTTAAAATAGAAAAGTCTGCATCTTTAGCAATTATATTCATTATTATGAATTACAACAAAAAATTACAATTTTTGTAATTTTTTGTTGTAATAAAAATAAATAACCTTTAATAATAAGTCATCATAAATTTTTCCAATTTAAAAGCAAAAAGGTAGGCAGAGAAATCTCATTAATCGTTACAGACCATCGGCTACCAGTACAACATCCGCGGCTGGATGACCAAGATCAATGACCCAAAGAACCTGGGCGGGAAGCTCTTTGGCTATGAGATCAAATACAACAATCCTGAAAATCCTACTATTGCTCCCGGCAGGTTTAACGGTAATATAGCAGAAGTGGACTGGAACAACGGATCTGACAACTTACTGAAAAGGTACAACTACCAGTATGATCATCTAAGCAGGCTCACTAACGCTTTTTATAAAGAGCCCAGTACAGGGGTCAATCAGTCTTTTGACGAATACATTACCTATTACCTCAATGGCAACATCATGAACCTTAAGCGGTATGCGCCTCAGGTATTTTCTACTACTGCCACCAAGGTAGATGATCTGGATTACCAATATGCAGGTAACCGCCTGACCAAAATCATTGAGAACGCGATGAACGATACGGGGTATGAAGGCGGGAACAATACAATTGACTATGACCTGAACGGCAGCATGACCAATATGATGGATAAAGGCATTGAGAATATTGCCTATAATCACCTGAGCCTTCCGGACAGTTTTTCAATTACCCAGGCAGATCCTTTCGGGGGCAATCCCGTACACTTTAATCTGGGATACCTGTACCGTGCGGATGGGACAAAGCTCCGCAAAACAAACTTACGGGGCGGAGGAAGAGGACAATCTACTTCGTATGCCTATACGGATTACCTCGATGGCTTCCAGTACAGTTTTTCGGAGACGGTACAGCCCTGCCTGTGGTGCAGGACCAGCGTGGCCTATGAACAGCAGGCCTTCAAAGATCCTGTTATCCTAGATCCGCCGACCGCTTCGCCGGGATGGCAGCTGGATTTTGTAGCCACTGCAGAAGGCTTTTACAGTTTCACGGAAAACCGCTACATTTACCAGTATAAAGATCATTTGGGAAATGCAAGGGTAAGCTATGCCAGGAAAGGGGACGGAAGCCTGGAAATAACAGATACCAACAGTTATTATGCTTTCGGAGTCAACCATATCGGTGGAGCCAAGTCGAATCTGGGTGGGTACCGCAGCTACAAGTACAACGGCAATGAGATCCAGGAAAGCGGGATGTATGATTACGGAGCCCGTTTCTACATGCCGGATATTGGAAGATGGGGCGTGGTGGATCCGCTGGCGGAGAAATACAGAAGATGGTCGCCTTATAATTACACAGTAAATAATCCTATCAAATATACTGATCCGGATGGGCGTGGAGTTACTGACATTATTATTACAGGAAGTGCAGCTGCAATTGAGAAATATAAAAACGAAGTATCTAAAGGAACTGGAGGTTTTTACAGTGTGAATGTAGATAGCTCAGGAAAAGTTAGTCTTGTTTCAACAGGTATAGCGAGTCTTGGTATAGAAATGACTTCTGAACAAAAAGCATTTTATCAAGAGTATTCAGCTGTTGTAAATAGTAATGAAGTAGTTAAACAAGAGGTGGTAGAAAATGATGCGAATACTGTTGTTGACAGTTGGGTTACTAACAAAATCGACATTGCTGACATTGCAGAATTTGACAAAGCAGGAAGCGGTGGTGCAACAAGTGCTGGAGCTTTAACTCATTCAACCGTTGAGCAACATGAAAAAGCTAAGTTAGGTCTGAAATCAGGAGATATTGGAAAAACATCTGGTAGTACTGCTGTAGATTATGAAGCATCCCATAATGTAGCCAAAATAGCAGAAAACAAAGTAAATGGTAATACAAGAATAGAAAATACAACAGGTGGGGCAGATAGATTTATTGATAATAAAAATGCTGTAACAGAGCAAACTTTAACAACTACAGCAGCAGGAGGAATTAACGTTAATAAAAAACCTATACCATAAATTATGAAAAATATATTAAATATCATTCTTATCATGTTATTTTTCTCATGTTCTGTGACAAAAAACGAAATTTTGTCGAAAAGATCTTCACAGTGTGTAGAAAATAGGCAATTTAAATATGAGTTTTACAAAAATATAAATATTGTTGATAGCTTAATTACCAAAAATCAAAATGAAAGTTTTCATAAGTCTCTCAAGTTCATTTCAATCTATTCGCATGTATCATATGAGAGTACATTGAATTACAGTAGAACATACCCTTACGGAGCATATGAAAAAGATAGAAAAGAATGGATAGTTTGGTATGAAAGAAATAAGTGTAGTAATATCCAATTAAAAAACTAAACAACAAATCAACTTAGTAAGCGGGTTTTGTATTGATAAAATTGATTGCAATTTAGTTTGTCTGAGGAAAGCGTTAAGGAGAGCGAAGATATGTTGAGCCGATCTCGGATTTGTAATCTGTGAGAAGTAAAAAAACTTTCCTAGTTAATGCGAGAATCCGCTTTTGTGTGGTCATAAAAGTAACCCATTATAATTTTGCGATGGGTTTTTATGTTGTGAAGCATCGCCGAAATAGACCGGCGGACCTCCACTGTTTCAGGGGACCACCTGAGAAGGTACGGTTATGTGTACGATAAGCTGAACCGCCTCTCGGCAGGCTTTTACCAGAAGGATACCAATCCTTCGGCAAGGGAATACTATGAAAAAGTGAGCTATGACTTAAACGGCAATATCATGACCCTGAAAAGGTCTGCAGAGGCGCAGGGGACTTCCGCATTCAGTATCGATGAGCTTATGTATGTTTATGAAAACAGCAATAAAAGCAACAGGCTGTTATCGGTTACCGATTCCTCCACGGACTACCGGGGCTATCCGGAAACTTCCGGGAATGCGATCCCGTATGATGATAACGGGAATATGCTTTCCCAAAAAGACAAGGGGATTTTAAATATCACCTATAATTTCCTGAACCTTCCGGATCATCTCACCTTTGACCAGACCTATCAGGTAAGGAACCTCTTTGGCGGAAGCACGGAGACCCGTAACATCACCACCAAGTACCTGTTCCGGGCCGATGGCACGAAGCTGAACAAGCTTTATACCTACGGCGTTGCCAAGAATCAGTCGGAAAC
>NZ_CAJYMO010000015.1 GCF_913776365.1 uncultured Chryseobacterium sp.
GCAAGTGCCGTTTCAGGAACCACAGTAGTAACCAACGTTGCGTGTAACGGAGCTTCTAACGGAGCGATCAACTTAACGCCAGCGGGAGGAACAGCGCCATATACTTTCAACTGGGGCGGTGGAATCACGACTGAGGACAGAACAGGCCTTGCTGCCGGAACGTATACGGTAATTATTACCGACGCGAATGGATGTACAGCTACGGTAAATGCAACGGTAACCCAGCCTGCAAGTGCCGTTTCAGGAACCACAGTAGTAACGAATGTTGCCTGTAACGGAGCGTCCAACGGAGCGATCAATTTGACTCCAGCGGGAGGAACAGCGCCATATACTTTCAACTGGGATAGTGGAATCACAACTGAAGACAGAACCGGCCTTGCTGCCGGAACCTATACGGTAATTATTACCGATGCGAATGGATGTACAGCTACGGTAAATGCTACGGTAACTCAACCAACCGTTCTCAGTGCAAGTACTTCACAGACCAATATTGCGTGTAATGGAGGATCTACGGGAACCGCAACCATTAGTGTAGCGGGCGGAACTGCTCCTTATACGTATTCATGGTCTCCGTCAGGAGGTACAGGAGCTACGGCATCAGGATTGTCTGCCGGAACCTATACGGTAAACGTTACCGATGCTAACGGATGTACCTTAACGAGAACATTTACCATTACACAGTCTGCACCGGTAGCGGCCCCTACAGGAGCGGCCAGCCAGAGTTTTGCTCCCGGAAGTACGTTAAGTGCTTTGGTAGTCAATGGACAGAACATCAAATGGTATGCTTCGGCTGCTAACGCCCAGAATCATGTTAACAGCCTGCCGATTGGTACACCATTGGTAAACAACACCACTTATTATGCTACGCAGACCCAGGGCTCTTGTGAATCGACTTCTTATTTAGCCGTATTGGCCATCAATTCTACTCTTGGAGTCATTGATGGTACCAAATCGGAGTCACAACTTCAGATCTACCCTAATCCGGTAAGGGATATTTTAAATATCAGCGGACAACAGGTACTTGCCAAAGCAGTCATTATTGCAGCTGACGGCAGAAAAGTAATGGAGAAGAAGCTTGAGAAAAATGAAAGAAGCATCGATGTCAATGCATTGCCTCAGGGAATGTACCTGATCCAGGTATTTACCGGAAACAGTGTACAGACCTTTAAATTCATTAAAAAGTAATGTGTTTTTATAAATCATTGCCACATACGTAGTAATGAGCAATACGAGGCTGCCTGAACAAGGCAGCCTCTTTTTTTGTTATCCTAAAATGGTAAGGCAGCAACAGCAGACATCCGGGGCACATATATTGTTTATAAATCATTGATTCCGGATAGATAAGCATTTAAAATAATTTAATAATACATTTTTGAATTTTAAAATTTTGATTGTAAAGCCAATAGCAAAAAGCTAATTGCTATCAGCTACTTAGATGTAGGTTATGCATCTTGTAAGCCCGATAAAAAATATGAATAATAAATGATATGATGAATACAACAACAAAAACCATTGTAATCGGCGTTGCTGCCGGATTATTTGCTTCCTGGATAAAATCTCTTGCAGAGCCTCCTCTGCAGAAAATCGGGGAGAAGAGATTTCCGCCATCACCCGAAGCGCTGGAACTCAAAGGTGCCGATGTTACCGGGAGGCCGGAAAAAATGCCGCCTGCTATACTGGCAAAAGACTTTTACCATACCGTAACCGACCGCGAACTTTCCCATGAAGAAACCCTTCAGGCTATGACATTCATCCATTACGCGTTGGGAGCCTTTGTCGGCATTACCTATAGTTATGCTGTAAGTAAGAACAGGATATTTTCCCTGGCAGGAGGTGCGGCAGCCGGTGCTGCGGTCTGGGGGCTTACCCATGGTTCGGTTGTTCCGGCGCTGGGATTACAGGGGAAAGTAAAAGATATGCCTGAAGCCTGGTGGGTGTGGGAATTCGGCTCCCATATTGTTTTCGGGATTGCTATGGAGCAAAGCCGCAGGATTCTTTATCGTCTCTTCTGATTGTTCCATCCTGAAATCCGGAGCTCACATGTCCATCCTCGGCAGACAAATAACAGTAAGATAAAATAAGATTGATAAGGATAAGTAAGCAAAATAATAATAAAAACTGCCGGACTGTGAAGTCCGGCAGTTTTGTTATGCTTGCGATACAGGTTTTTTAAACATAATTTCATCCAGTTTTGTCTGATTCAGGTGAATCTGCTGGAATTCAATCGGCATATACTGGTAGAGAAGCTGCCAGTTCTGTGCTTTGGTCAGTTTTTTGAAACTTTCAAAAGACCTGATAAAAAGATTCTCGATCATGGTTCTTACATAATGGTTCCCGTTCTGGTAAATCCAGTCCATCAGTTTAATATGACGGGCAATGATGTTAACCTTTGATTCGTGCAGTAATTTTTTAAGATAATTAATAGTCAACTGCATAATTCCTGCAAAATTGTCCTGAACGGACAATTGATTTATTTCCTGGCGTATCGGCTGATAGAAAAATTTCAGATATTCAACAGCTACTTTTTGATCAATAGTTTGCAAGGGTGCGTTCATCATATTACTATTTTTCATTGTCCGTAGATATAGCCAAAACCATACCAATTAAAGACATGCTGCAAAAATAAATACGCCTGCAATAACTGCCAGATGGGTGGCCCAGATTTCAATCTGCTGCCTGGAATTCGACTGTTCCCAACGTTGCCAGTCGGATTCTCTTCTGATTTTCTTTCTCATACTCATGTGAAAAATGTAATAAAACAAGGTGGATCTGTAATGAAATGGAGGAAGACTTCCATTCACTTAAATACTATGGCTGTAAATTTGCCGGGCATAGACTTTCTGTAACTCCGGAGAGAGACGGTTGAAAATAGCGTCACGGTATTCCTTGGTGCAGAAAGAGGTAGAGTTGTCCAGCGAATAAACAAAGGAGTTTTCAATAGCATTTTTTACCATTGCATCACCTTCGTGGTACAGCTCGTCCATTTTTTCAAGGCATTTGAAGAGGCAGTCGGTATTGTTCTGCCGGATCATGTTTTTCATCTTATCTGTCAGGAATTCAATGAGGTGATAAGAATTCTGTATTCTTGTTTCGTTAAGTCCGTCACAGATTTCCGGAATCGAGACGGTAATGTCCTGGGTGACTTGTAAATAGTTCATATAATTAATGATTTGGTTCTGACATTCCGATCCATACACTCAAAGCAACCGTCATCAGAATTGCGGAAATCAGCAGTCGGTAACGTTTCATCCATTCAGGGGTCGCCGGTCCTCTGCTTCTGAGTCTTCTCAGGGTATCGATTCTGTTCAGGGTCTTCAAGTCCATTGTCGTTAGGTTAGATATTCACAATCATAATGCCAAATTCCGTACCTGTGGGATGTGTTTTGTTTTATCAGGTTGTAAATCAGTATTTTGTGCCAATTCTGGGGACGGGAGTCCTTAAAAAAGCCTATCAGAATGATAAGGATTTTATCAGAATGAAATTCTGCGGATTCTCTGATTTAATTAATATCTTTGCACTCCAAAATATTCAGGATCATGTATTCAAAAATCGTAGTGCACAGAGTCGGAAATAAAATCAACGGAGAATCTTTAGTGATTTCGCAGGAAGAGCTGCAGCTGGAAGAAGGCATGGCAGAGCTGCTGGAAAATTACTTCCTGGGATCTTTCAAGTCTGAAGAAACCTTTCATTTCTACAGCGATTCTTATCTGGTGAATAACCCCGTTTACAGCTCGGTATCCGAGATTTTTGATGACAAGGAAAAATTCATGTGGGAATCCGAGAATATTGCCAGGCATCTTTTTGAAGCGGCGGAAAACCCACGGGTACAGGGCGGAGAGCTGTTTGTCGTTTACTTTGAGGACGAAAGGGAAGGGACCGAAAAGGTAGATAAGATCGGGATCTTCAAAACTGAAAAAAGAGAGTCTTTCCTTAAAATCTCTCCGCAGGAAGATCGTTTCGAAATAGAAAAAGACCAGGGAATCGGACTTTCCAAGATTGATAAGGCAGCCCTGATCTACAATAACGATAAGGATACCGGATACGTACTTTCCGTAGTGGACAACAATAAAAACGGGGATATGTATTATTGGTTTGAGGATTTCTTAAAGGTAAAGCAGCGTGACGACGAGTATTTCCATACCCAGGAAGCGCTGATGGTGTACAAAGATTACATCACCAAGCAGCTGCCGCAGGAATTTGAAGTTTCCAAAGCCGACCAGGCCGATTTCCTGAATAAATCCATCAATTTCTTTAAAGAAAAGGAGGAGTTCAAACTCGATGATTTTGCGAGTGAAGTACTGGGCGATGAGCATGTCATTGAAAGTTTCGTTAATTTCAAAACGGATTATGAGCAGGATATGCAGATCAACATTGCTGAAGAATTTCCCATCAGCGAAGCGGCCGTTAAGAAAACGCAGCGCCATTTCAAAAGCATCATCAAGCTGGATAAAAATTTCCATATCTACATCAACGGAGACAGCAAAAAACTTGCACAGGGTGAAGATGAGAACGGAAAATATTATATGCTGTATTTCGA
>NZ_CAJYMO010000016.1 GCF_913776365.1 uncultured Chryseobacterium sp.
AAGTTAACCTCATGATGTACGGATCCGATATGCTCCGCCGCTTTCCGGGCTGCCGCAAGATCGGGCGATCCTACAAGGCCCACGGCGAAACTGTGCAGTCTCGGGTACCAGGCTTCCTGCGTATCGCCGCTTTCTACCCGCTGCCTTGCATATTTTGCCGTTACGGCCGAAATAACGGAAGAATCCAGTCCGCCGGAAAGCAGTACGCCATACGGAACATCACTCATCAGTTGGCGGTGGACGGCGTCTTTAAGTCCTTTCCGCAACCCTTCAATATCGGTAGTGTTGTCTTTCACATGATCGAAACTTGACCAGTCGCGCAGATACCATTGCTGGAGCTCACTTCCGTCTTTGCTGTACACCAGATGTCCGGGAAGGAAAGTTTCTATTTTGCTGCATACACCTTCCAGTGCTTTCAGTTCCGAAGCTACATAATAATTCCCGTTTTTGTCCCAGCCGTGATAGAGCGGGCAGATTCCCATATGGTCGCGGGCGATCAGGTAAACGTCATTTTCAGTGTCATACAGGGAGAAGGCGAAAATGCCGTTGAGTTTTTCTATAAAATCTTTTCCGTATTTTTCATACAGTGGCAGGATCACTTCACAGTCGGATTCGGTCTGGAACTCATATTCAGGAAATTCTTCTTTCAGTTCGCGGTGGTTATAGATTTCCCCGTTTACCGCCAGCACGGTTTTCCCGTCTTTGCTGAACAGCGGCTGTTTCCCGGAGGCAGGATCCACAATAGCCAGCCGTTCGTGGGAGAAGATAATTTTATCGTTCTGGAATACGCCGCTCCAGTCCGGACCTCTGTGGCGTATTTTTTTAGACATTTTCAGGACCTGAGGCCGTAAGCTTTCGGTTTTTTGTTTGGCATCAAACAAACATACAATTCCACACATTTTGTTAATTATTTTAAACAAAAGTAGAATTAAGGTTTAAAATAAACAATTAAAAATTTAATTTGATTTAAAAATTTAATTATAATGTGATTCTGTATTTAAATTTTTAACTAAAACATTCTGAAACCAGAGGTTTTGGTTAAATTTTTTCACTGCAGTAAGATTATACTTACATACGAAATAAAAATAATATAATTAATGATATATGATAATTTATTTGATGAAATTTCAACCTTACTTTGTGGCTCGAAATAATTTTTTTTCATCATTTGTGTTTTTACCTTCTTGCAATTCATTTTGCGAGAAGGTTTTTTTTATTCAGATCCCAATAATACGCCTGACACGTTCCAGGAGCTGAAGCTTGTTCCTTCAGTCGGACCCTGCGGGATTTTCACCTGTATGGTATGCTTTCCGGCCTTAAGATTTCCCAGGGGAATATAATCGGGATTGGTTACGGTTCCCGGGCACCAGTTGGAGCGGCTCAGGTCTGAAGACGATAATCCGTCCGGGAAATTTCCCGAGGCAGGGTTGTAAAGCCTGTAGGAACCGCAGTCTGATCTCCAGGGGATAAAAGAATAGGCCATTCTGCCATCCAGGAAGATGGAATTGGCTTTAGGCACAAATTCGTCCCCGTTTTCCCATCCGCCGTGGCCTGTGGTGATGTATCTCAGCTGGGCATTGTTCAGGTCTTTTTTCAGGGTAAATTCCACGAAAAGCCCTTTGTCCTGACTGAACATCGTGGAATAGTCCTGTCCGGCCATTTCCATAATGTTGAGGGTATTGAACAAAGGGATGACGGTATTGTTTTTATAGACCGTCTGATCGCTTGGGTGGATGGTGATCTCAAGACTCACCTGATGGCCGCCTTTATCGTAATTTCCGATGAAGGCACCAACCCAGAGTTCTTTTCCGCTCAGCGAAGGTTTCAGGTCGGTAATATCCTGACGGTATGGGCTGACGGTCTGCCATGTTTTATCCTTCAGCTGGATATGGTTGAACTTACTGATCCCGAAAGCGGTAAAGAAACGCATCATCTCAACGGCGGGACTGTAATTTCCGGTACCGGCAATTCCGTAGTACTGTTTTCCGTTTCCGTTTTCATAGAGCGGAAGTGTCTTGACTCCGTTTTCCAGCCCGTTCAGGAATGATTCCGGCAGATCCTCGGGGATAAAGAATACAGTTCCCGTTCTGTCGTAAGCATCGCCGTTCGACTGCTGTTTCAGCTCGGCGAAAATGTTTTCCCCTTCCGATATTTCCGGAAACTTCACTTTCTTCAAAATGATGGTGCCGTTGGCAAATCTTTTTATGGTATCATCGGATTTTGACTGGTCTGAAAAGTTGATGGTTTCCTTATCAAAGATTTTCAGGGTGGTAAACCTGCTTTTCCACAGGAGATCCCTGTATCCTAGCTGGTCCGTTGAAGTGATGTTGCCTTTAAGAATCGCATCAATGCCGGTTTTCTTCACTTTTTTCACAGAAACGGCCGTAGTCGCGGAATTTTTATTCCTCTCGATTTCCATTACGAAACCCAGGTTCTGTCCGATGACAGAAGGTCCGCCCTGAATTTTCAGTTCATTGGTATACCAGACTTCGATGGTGTTTGAATTGATCTTGGTAACAGCCTTCCTGCAGGTGTAGCCAAGGATTTTCTTCGTTTCATTGGTTTGTTCAAAGGTCTGTTTTCCTACAGATTCCGCATCGGAAGCCGAAACAATTGCTCCGGATTTAAGGAAAGCATAGGAAACAACGGCATTTGAAGGTTTTTCAATTTTTGTGATTTCAAAAGGAAGCTCAGCTTTCTGTTCCCGGATTTTGTTGTTCAGGATGATGTTTTCCTTTTCATTGGCCCAGACCAGGGTCGGGGATTGTCCGGTCACCGCTTTTCCGTTGGATGAGCTGATGTACTGCACTTCATAAGCCTGTGCAAAGGCCAGGCAGTAGCAGAAAATAAAAAAGCTGAATAAGATCCGTTGTATCATAAGCATGGTTTTCTGCAAAGGTAGCATTTGATTTCAATCCATAAAAAAAACTGCTCCGGAACGGAACAGTTTTCTATTGGTTCTTATAGTAAAACTAAGGCATTCTTTCGATCAGGGCCATGTAGAAGCCGTCATAGCCTTCGCTTGGCATTACTTTTTCATCTTTTACCAATCTGAAATCCGGGTTATTCTTCAGGAACTCCGCAACCTGTCCGTTATTTTCAGACGGAAGGATAGAGCAGGTGGCATACACCATTTTTCCTCCTTTTTTCAGCATTTTGGAGTAATCCTGAATAATCTGCTGCTGCTCGCCTTTAATCCTGTCAATGAAGTCCTGGTCGATCTTCCATTTGCTGTCGGGATTTCTCTTCAGGACGCCAAGCCCGGAACACGGAGCGTCAATCAGTAAGCGGTCTGCCTTTTCATGCAGTCTTTTGATCACTTTGTTATCGGTAATCATCCGGGTTTCGATGTTGTGGGCGCCGGCTCTTTTGGCACGACGCTTCAGTTCTGCCAGCTTCCATTCAAAGATATCCAGTGCAATGATCTGGCCTTTATTTCCCATCAGGGCAGCCAGATGAAGGGTTTTGCCGCCGGCACCGGCGCAGGCATCCACCACGCGCTGGCCTTCTTTTACATCCAGGAAATAGGCGATTTTCTGGGAGGAAGCATCCTGGACTTCAAACAATCCTTCCTTAAAAGCGGTAGTGAGAAAAACGTTCTTTTTCTCCTCCAGCTGTACGGCATCCGGATAATTCCTGACAGGATAGGATACGATATTCTCATCTGAAAGGTCGGAAATCAGTTCTTTGGTGGTTGTCCTCAGGGTATTCGCCCGTAACACGGTAGGAGCCTGCTCATTGAGGGCCTGCATTTCCTTTTCCCACTTCGGGCCCAGTTCCTTTTCCAGGGTTTCGGCCAGCCAGTCCGGGATGGAATATTCGATGGCTTTGGTAGGAACGGTTCCCTTTTTAAGCTTGGTAAGGATGTCGGCAATTTTTATCCCGTCGAATTCCTCGAATTTTTTATAGTTGGTCTTGCTCCAGAGAAGGTAGGCAAGGATCAGTTTATAAACATTGTTCGGTTTTACCCCTTCGCCCATGTAGTATTCAAGGCGTTTCTTCCAGCGGATAATATTGTAAAAAATCTCTGAAACTACCGCTCTGTCCTGGCTTCCCCATTTCCTGTTTGCCTTCAGAAGTCTTTCGATAACTTTATCGGCATACTTATTTTTCTCGAAAAACGTTTCCTGCAAAGCATCGTGAATTCCGATGGCCAGGTTTCTGTGTATCAATTCCATAAAATTGGGTTCTGCTATTTTGAATCTGCAAAAATACGAAAATTTAAACTTTATCGGGTTATAAATTGTGAGTTATGAGTTACGAATTATGAGTTATGAGTTATGAGTTGTGTCATTGTTCCGTATGCGGTAAACTTATAAATTATAATTTTTTACTCATCATTCAAAAAACTTACCTTTGCAGAAAAATAAAAATATGAGTGATCCTGTACTTTGTCCCAAATGTGAATCTGAATTTACGTATCCGAGCGATAACGTAATGGTATGTTCCCAATGTTTCTATGAGTGGAACCCCGAAGAAACGGCTTCCGAGGCTTCCGCATCCGGAAAAATTTTAGATTCGAACGGCAACGAGCTTCAGGACGGAGATTCCGTAGTGGTAGTGAAAGATCTTCCTGTAAAAGGAGCTCCGAAACCGGTGAAGGCCGGAACGAAGGTGAAAAATATCCGGCTGAGACCGGACAGCGATCATAATATCGACTGTAAGATCGACGGTTTCGGTGCGATGGCCCTGAAATCGGAGTTCGTGAAGAAAGCATAATCCCGGATTCTCTCAGCATGTCTTACGCAAACGTAGGTACAGCCGGGACTGCCGTAGAAAACAGGCCGGAATATTCATCAATTCAATGAATATTCCGGCTTTTCAATTTTCTTTTTCAAAGTTAAAACTTACGATGTATCTTTTACCGCTCAAAATATGCTTATGAATACACAACCCCAACCATTAATTACGACAGGAGAAAGAATCAGAGCCATTATCGGCGGATCCGTAGGAAACCTTGTGGAATGGTATGACTGGTATGCCTATGCTGCCTTTGCCATTTATTTTTCACATGCCTTTTTCCCGGATTCCGATATGACGGCGCAGCTGCTGAATACAGCCGGGATTTTTGCCGTGGGATTCCTGATGAGGCCCGTCGGCGGGTGGATGTTCGGAAGCATTGCCGACAAGATCGGAAGAAAAAGAGCCATGACGCTATCGGTATTGCTGATGTCTTTCGGCTCGCTGCTGATCGCCCTGACTCCGACGTATGAAACCATCGGGGTGCTGGCGCCGGTCCTTTTGCTGGCGGCCCGGCTGCTGCAGGGGCTGAGTGTAGGCGGAGAATATGGGGTTTCCGCTACCTATCTCAGTGAAATGGCTACCGAAGACCGCCGCGGATTTTACTCAAGCTTCCAGTATGTTACGCTCATCGGCGGCCAGCTGATCGCATTGGGCATCCAGCTGATCTTACAGAAGTTTCTCCTTACCGAGACGCAGCTTGAAGCGTGGGGCTGGAGAATACCATTCGTCATCGGAGCCATCCTTTCGGTAATTGCCCTGTATCTGAGGTCGAGCCTTCATGAAACGGAAGCTTTCGAAAACAAAAAAGAACTGGTAAAAAGTAAAAAAGGTTCCGTAAAAGAACTTCTGAAACATCCGCAGGCGCTGCTTACGGTAATCGGGCTTACCCTGGGCGGAACGCTGGCTTTTTACACCTACACCACTTATATGCAGAAATTTCTGGTCAATACGGTGCATCTCAGCAAGGAACAGTCTACCCTGGTTTCTTTCGTCTCCCTGTTTTTATTCGCATGCCTGCAGCCGGTATTCGGGGGACTTTCCGACAGGATCGGAAGAAGGCCGCTTTTACTGGGCTTCGGAATCCTGGGCACCCTGTGTACGGTTCCGCTGCTTACGGCTTTAAGCCATACCACTTCCGTATGGATGTCATTTCTATGGATCATGATTGCTCTGATTATCGTCAGCGGTTATACCTCCATCAACGCTGTGGTAAAAGCGGAACTTTTTCCTTCTGAAGTGAGGGCGCTGGGAGTAGGTCTGCCTTATGCCCTTACGGTAGCCATCTTCGGGGGAACTGCAGAATACATTGCGCTCTGGTTCAAGCAGGCCGGTACGGAACATTATTTCTACTGGTATATTACCCTCTGCATTTCTTTTTCACTTATTGTTTATTTCAGGATGAAAGATACAAAGGAAAATTCCAGGCTGGATGAAGACCTGTGATTCGGGACCGCACCATCATATTTTTATCGGAACGTTTAAAAACGGGCATGAAAAAAGGAAAGAATTGGACAGGGTATCTTTCAAAACTCAATCGTCGGTCTAGAATATGACTGATTTTCGTTTTCAGGGGGCAGAAAGAGTATTAACCAAAAATTTCCTTATGCTGTAGAGATACAAATGTAACAAAAACTTTTATACCCTATGATGGCATTTGCCTTTTTGTATGAAAAAAAATCGGCTAAGTGATGGCTGATCAGTATTATCACCGTTCTGTCCCGGTGTTTTCATGACTGAACACTAAACATCCGGTAACGGAAGCATATACGGTCAGGAAAAGGTAAGTGTTACGGCCCCGTTGATTTTCCCGTCTGAATATACGATGAGCTCTTTATCGCCCATGCGGATCTTATTCCAGTAGTGGCTTCCTGCAAAACGGCTTTCCAGGACTTCTGCCTCGTGTCCGCTGCCTGTAATTTTAATATCGCCGGGATAATAAGCGAATTTCTGCAGTCCGTACTCAGCCATTTCCTTTCCGCTGAAAATATTGACTTCTCCGAACAGCTCTGCCACATAAGGGCTTTCCGGGTTTCTGAATATTTCTTCCGGACTTCCGTTCTGTACTGTTTTTCCGTTTTCAAGTACAACGATCTGATCGAGCCACGGAATGATGTCCTGCAATTCATGGGTAGAGATGATCAGGGAAATATGGTGCTGCTTTACGTACCGGAACAGCTTTTCACGGAGCCCTATTTTCCTGGAAAAGTCCAGGTTGCTGAAAGGTTCATCCAGTACCAGCAGCTTGGGCATAACAGAAAGGGCCCTGGCGATGGCTACCCGCTGCTGCTGCCCGCCGCTGAGATATTTCGGCAGGGTGTGGGCAAAATCTTCCAGCCCTACGACTTCCAGCAGCTCGGTGACGGTTTCCTTTTTCTTTTTCAGATTGATGTTCGAAATAAATTTCCCTACATTTTCGGCAACGGTGGCGTATGGCATCAGGTCAAAATGCTGGGCCACGAACTTCATATCAGGCTCTCCGGGAACCAGGTTGCCTTTAGGCCCCATCAGGTTCCGGCCTTCAAAAATAATCTCGCCTTTCTGCCAGTCCAGCAATCCGTAAATCAGGCTTAGCAAGGTGGATTTCCCGCAGCCGCTTTCTCCGGCAAGGGCAATGATCCTGTCTTTTTCAAAGCTGAGGCTGAGGCTTTCAAACAGCGGTTTTTCCTTTGAATAAGAAAAATACAAATCGTTTATCTCTAGTAGCATGATGCAAAGGTACTGAAATGTACCTATAGGAAAGAACCGGTTTTTTTCATATCTTAGCGGGAGTATTGAAAACATGAAAATTATGAGAAGAAGGCTGCTTTCATGGGGCATTTCCGGATTTTTTGCACTGACTGCGCTGGTTGCCTGCAACAAGGACAAACCTGTTGCTGCAGGAGAAAGCAGTGAGGCTGCAGCACCAAAAGACGGCAATCCGTTTGTTGTTGATACGCTGAACAGCAGGATCGAGTGGAAAGGCTACAAGGTTTTTAAATCCGAAAGCACCAGCCATTTCGGAACCATTAAATTCGAAAGCGGCGACGTAACCGTCAAGGACGGAAAGCTTGGAAGCGGGAAATTCGTGGCAGACATGACTTCCCTTACTTCGGAAGACCTGAAGGACCGGGCTGCCGACCTGGAGAAACTGAACAGCCACCTGAAAAGCGGCGATTTCTTTGAAGTGGAAAAATTTCCCACCGCCTCGTATGAAATTACCGGCGTTACCCCGTCTGCCGGCGGGGATTATAACACTGTACTCGATGGAAATATGACCGTAAAAGGAATTTCCAGGCCGGTACAGTTCAAAGCTAATGTTTCTGTAAAGGATGGAGTCGTCAATATTGCTACAGAACCCAAGGATATTGCCAGAGAAGACTTCGGAATTACATTTCAGGCCCCGGTGCAGAACGGACTGATTAAAAACGAAGTTACCCTCCAGATCAATGTAAAGGCTCTTGAAAAAAAATAAATTCTTATTCCGTTATAATAAATGACCAAAGTCTGCCTCTTCAACGGAGGCAGATTTTTTTAACAGTTTTGGGAAATGTATTCCGTTGAAAAACCGTATTTTTGCAAAATATATTGAAAGGGCAAAACAATGATAGAAAAGATAGAAGAATTACTCATTGAGGTAAACAGCTTCAATACTACATCAAAAGAAGAAATTGAAAATTTCCGGATCAGGTACAATGGGAAAAAAGGAATTCTGAACGATTTTTTTGAAAAATTCAAAGAAGTTCCCAATGACCAGAAGAAAGAATTCGGGCAGAAAATCAATACCCTGAAACAGGCCGTCAACCTAAAGCTTGATGATCTGAAAAATGCTTCCGAATCTTCCGTTGTTTCCGAAAAAGAAGATCTTACCAGACCTGCATTTCCATTGGACCTGGGCTCCAGGCATCCGATCAGCCTGGTAAAAAACAGGATTATCGAAATCTTTAAGTCGATTGGCTTTGCTGTGGCGGACGGCCCGGAAATTGAGGACGACTGGCATAACTTTACGGCCCTTAACCTTCCGGAATACCATCCGGCGAGGGATATGCAGGATACCTTTTTTATCGAGCAGAACCCGGACATCCTGTTAAGAACCCATACCTCATCCGTACAGATCCGATATATGGAAGAGAACAAGCCGCCAATCAGGATCCTGTCTCCAGGAAGAGTGTTCAGAAACGAAGCGGTGTCTTCCCGTTCGCACTGTATTTTCCATCAGATCGAAGGCTTGTATATCGACGAAAATGTAAGCTTTGCCGATCTTAAGCAGACCATCCAGTTCTTTACAACAGAACTGTTCGGAAAATCCAAAATCAGGATGAGGCCTTCTTATTTCCCGTTTACGGAGCCGAGTGCCGAAATTGATGTATATTGGGGACTGAATTCTGAAACGGAT
>NZ_CAJYMO010000017.1 GCF_913776365.1 uncultured Chryseobacterium sp.
TTACCTTTAAAAATACCAAAGAAAGTTTAAGCGCTTTTACCAACGGCCTTACCGATCAGTACCTTCAGGAGAAGGTCGATGAAAAATCCGGTGAAGAAAAAGTCGTTCTCCGGAAAGATGTCATTGCCAAACAGATCAGTTCTGAGATCAAAGATGCACTGATCAGTAAAAAGGCGGTTATGGGAATCGCAGGGAGCGCAGTAAAAAGCGATGCGATCGACACCCTGATTAAGCTCGGGACCACGGCGCTTGTAGGGAATTATGCCAGGAAAAACCTTAAAAGTTCCAACTGGAAAAAGAAAGTATTTGGAATAGCCTTGATCTACCTCGCTCCTATTGCACTGAGGTTTATCAGAAAAAAGCTTGAAAATTACCAGAAAAATAAAAGTGTCTCCAGCATGGAGCAACTGATCTGAAGATCAGATTCAGAAGCCGGAAACCGCCTTTCTACAGGATATGCGGCTTCTGAATTTTTATTTACGGCTGTCCCGCAGGTGAAAACAGCTGTCCGAGAATTATACCGGCTGCCATGGAGACATTCAGGCTCTCTGTGGACTGTGATTTTCCGAACCTTGGGATCATGATGCTCCGGTGAAGCTTTTTCTCCGTTTCCGCACGCATGCCATTGCCTTCATTACCTAAAATCAGGTTCATTTTCTCAGGCTTCTCAAAAGTATAAAGGTTCTCTCCCACCATATCGGTTCCAATGTTCATATGATCTGTTTCAGACAGGTATTCTGCAAGATCTGTATATAGTACATTCACCCTGGTAAAAGATCCCATGCTGGCCATAATTACCTTAGGATTATAAAAATCAACCGTATCTTCACTGCATATGATCTGTTCAATCCCGAACCAGTCGGCAAGGCGGATAATCGTACCCAGATTACCGGGATCCTGAATCCCGTCAAGGATCAGCTGTATGCTGCAGCCCTCTTCCATCTTCTGTTCTTTCAGATAACAGACAGCCACCGAATCCTTCGGATGCTGCAGGAAACTGATTTTTTTCAGTTCATTATCAGTAATATGAATAACAGGGGCTTCTGCACGGTCCAGTTTTTGCGGATCGGTAGAAAATATTTCTTTAATTTTAAAATCAGAATTAAAAAGTTCGCTGATGATTTTATTCCCCTCAACCAAAAACAAATTGTATTTTTGTCTGAACTTCTTTCTATCCAAAGACTGTAAAACTTTTATTGTATGAGCTGTAAGCATTATAAGAATTCTCCTCAAAAGTATTATAAAATTATCTCATTTGCAACATTTGTAGGGCTCCTTTATGCTTGTAGTACAACAAAAAAAGTTCCTGACGGTGATTATCTGCTTGTAGAGAATAATTTTGAGTTTGAAGATAAGAAGGCTCCTTTTGACGGCGAACTCAAAGACTATGTTCAGCAGAAACCCAATAAGAGACAGCTTCTCTTCATGCCACTGAGCCTGTGGCTGTACAATGCGGCCAATCCCAAATATGATACGCTTCTCAATGAATACATGACGTACCCGAATGAACTGAGAAATCAGAAACTCAGGGATTCCCTGTTCATTAAATACAATATGAAGAGCAGCGTGGGAAAAAGCCTTTTCTTTGACAGGCTGTACCACAACTGGGGATCGCCACCGGTAATCCTGGACCAGACCAAAACGGAAAAAAGTGCCGAATCCATCGAGAAGAGGCTTACGTACCGCGGATATTGGGATGCCGAAGTGAAATTCAAACATGACCTGGATTCTGCGGCAAAGAAAGCAGCCGTTACCTATTTTATCACCCATAAGGATCCTACCTATATTAAAGATTACTATTATAATATCACCGATCCGAAAATCAAAAATATTTACCAGCAGAAAATCCATGAAAGCCTGGTGAGAAAAGACCAGATCCTGGATCAGACCGTTCTTGAGAAAGAGGTAGTCCGGATCAACGAATTGATGAGGGACTACGGCTATTATAAATTCAATAACCTGAATGATGAAATCTTTTTTGTCGCCGATTCCCTTAAGAGCAGAAAGCAGGTTCCCGTAACACTGGAGATTCACAAAGACTCGCTCGACAGTCCTTATAAGGTGGCTACCATTGGTAATATCGACGTGGCCATAGTGGATGAAAACAGTGATTACCCAAAGAAGACCCGTACAGACAGCCTGCGTGGGATCCGGTTTCACAAAATGAATAAACAATACGATTCAAGGGCGATCTGGAGAGCAATTATCGTGGGGAACAAACAGGTTTATGACCAGAAAAAATTTGATCTTACCAAAAGGAACCTCCTGGCCATGAACAATTTCAGTATCCTGAAATCCAGGGATTCCCTGCGGCATGGCGGCGGATCGGCACCTAACGACAGCATCATTGATGTAATGTATGTACTGAAGCCGCTTCAGAAATACGAACTTAAGCTGGGTACGGATGTCAATTATTCACAGCTGCTCAATCTTGGGGTCTCCCCGTCTATCGACCTGACCACCCGGAATGTTTTCGGAGGGGCGGAAAACCTTTCCACCAGCCTTGCCGGTACTTTCGGTTCCATAAGAAGCACGAAAGATATCGAAAGAAGGGTTCTCGCTTACGAAATTTCAGCGCAGGCGTCCCTGAGCTTTCCGAGATTGCTCCTGCCTTTCGATTATTATAAGCTCCTGCCAAAAAGATACAGCCCTACATCGTCAATTCTGCTGGGGGCTTCGGTGCAGAACAATATCGGGTTGGGGCGGGTCAACTTCAATACGGGCCTGAATTACCTTGCCACTGTAAATGATAAGGTGTCGCACAGGCTTACCCTGTTCAACACACAGCTCAGCTTAACAAAAAATAAAGATGCTTATTACGATTATTTCGTAAACGATAACGAAATACGGGAAGAAATTTTCAATGATTATTTTGTGTACAATTCCGGGGTGGCAGAGCAGTTTGAAGCAGGACAGCTAAGTATTGACGAAGTATCGCGGAGGATTATCCAGGACACCAAATATGCCGCTAATCTCGACCAGCCGGGTATGGACCGGCTTAACGCCTTTCTGGGAACGCTTGTCAATAAAGACCGGCAAACCCAGGATGTCCTGATTTCGTCTTTTATCTATAATTTCGTATATAGTGAAATCGGTAAGAAGAACTATCCCAATGCCTTCTATTTTAACGGTAAAATGGAACTGGCGGGAAACATCTTCAGCATTTTCAATCAGCGGCGGAACGAGGGCGGAATTGTAACGAGCCCGGAACGGACGATTTTCGGTGTTCCTTATGCCCAGTTCGTGAAATTTGATTTCGATGTAAGGAAATACTTTAAATTCAGTAATAATACACTGGTCCTCCGGCAGTTCCTGGGACTTGGAATACCCTATGGAAATTCATCCAGTATGCCCGTGATCCGTTCCTATTTTAATGGCGGATCCAATGACATCAGGGCATGGGTAGCCTTCGGCGGATTAGGCCCTTCCGATTCCCAGGTGGATGAAAGAGTGCGTGCCTATCAGACCGAGAATATGAAACTGACCACCAATATCGAGTTCAGGGTACCGTTTAATTCCATGTATGAAGCGGCTGTCTTTACCGATATCGGAAATACCTGGAGTCTGAAAAATGATAACGAGTCTTCCAGAAATGAATTCAAATTCAACCGTTTTATCAGACAGATGGGCGTGGGAAGCGGCTTCGGATTGAGGGTAAATGTAGCATATATTACCCTGAGGGTAGACCTTGCCTATAAAATGTATGATCCGAACAGGCCTGAAGGTGACCGGTGGAGAATAAGGGATTTCCAGCCCTTTAAGCCTACCCTTAATATCGCTTTCGGGTATCCTTTCTAACTTAACATTAAAATATAGATACATGAACGATGTATGGAAAAATTTCTGGGAGCAGTACGCGGGATCAGAAGCTGCGAATGAAGATGAGCTGTACTTAAAAGTTGGAAAAATAGCCAACAGCGCGCCGGTGAGCCGGGATGTTGTACAGAAATTAGCAGATGATATTGCTGAGAAGCTAAAGCTTACCGATACAGACGATCTTCTCGAAATGTGCTGTGGGAATGGTCTTATAACCCGTCCGTTATCTGAAAAGGTAAAGAAGATCTACGCATTCGATTTTACAGAATCACTGATTGCATCCGCGCTGCAGCACAGAGCCAATACCAACATTGAGTACGTAACGGGCAATGCCAAAGAAGATTTTACCCGGATATTCACAGAACCGCTTCCCGCTGTAAAAAAGTTCCTGATCCATGATTCTACCGCTTACTTTCTGCCGGAGGATATTGAGAGGATGGTTGAAAAAATTAAAACCGTTTCGGAAGACTTTATGTTTTATCTCACCCACATTCCGAATAATGCCAATAAATGGCTTTTCTACAATACACCGGAGCGGAAGAAAAAGTATGAAGCTTCCCTTCAGTCCGGTGACATCTTCCTGGGCGGCATTGGCCGTTGGTGGGAAAAGTCTGAATTCAGAGCCATTGCCGAAAAGTACCATCTTCATATTGAGATCTTCGACAGCAGCAATGAATATGCTTACAGGATGAGTATTCTCCTTTGTTCCCGTCCCTCCTGATCAGTTCCTGTACAACGGGAAAAAGTTGTTCACCTTTCTCCAGATATCGTTGTAAGTAACCAGTTTATTGTACTGGTTGATATCCGTGATATGTTTCCATACGGAAAACTGCAGCCTCATTTTGGAAAAGCCTGATTTGAAGAGGTACAGGTTGTCATTATCCCTGCCCGCAAACCCGCCGCCGAGATGAAGGAAGTGAAGGTTCTTTTTTATGGCCAGCAGCCTTGCCTCATCGAGTACGAGCTTCATCGGTGCATCTTTTATAAAGTCTTCTGCAGTCGTCGCCAGGTGGTATTGCATAACATTTCCCACTACAGTAAATATTGCACCTGCAGCAAAAACCCCGTCTTTTTCAACCGATAAAAGAATGACTTCATAATCGTCGTTATTCAGGAAACCGTGAAAATAATCCTTATCATAATAATACCTGTCGAATGCCCGTACTTTTTCCATTGTCTTATAGTACATTTCAATAAAATGATTGATGTTTTCAGGGCCTTTCTTTTCTACTACCACAAAATTTTTCTCTCTCAGATACCGTACTTCATGCCTTGTGGATTTTCTGTAGTTCCTGAGATGGCTTTCAGGAGACTGCCGGAGATCAATGACCACAGTCTTATTGATATCGGCGACTTCTCCGGAAGCCCTGAAAAAATTCCCGTAATCGCATAAAGGGTGCAGCCGTGAAAATACCGAGACAATGTAATTCTTCCGGCAGAATTCCGTAAATGCAGCATGGAAAAACGCAAAATGTTCCTCGGAAAGCGTGCTGAATCTCTTATTCGAGATTGGGCCACAATAGCCGTATACTGAAGTAAGATCAAAATAGCCGGTATCTTCGATATTCCTTACTTTAAAAGGGAAGACGATGAGTTCATCATTGAATTCGGAGACGAAAAGTACGGAAGGAAAAGAACTCTCAAGCGAATGATAAAAATGAGTATGATAGATATCGTAGAAAATACAGGCTTTAATCGTATTTTCCCAGGCCTGTTTATCGGCCACCTCAATCGTATAAAATTTTCTAAGATGCATAGGGTAACAAAAAGTGGTAGTGTAGTGTATTGTAATAATTTCCTGATGGTATCGTATGGAGACATTAGTCCGGTGAAATGCCTACGGCCATATAGACTACGGCGACGGTTCTTGCCAGTATTTCCCGGAACTGGTTGCGGTAATAGCTTTCAGGCTTTGTAACGTCCTGCGCATCGAATCCGAGGGCATTCATATTATTGTTCCTGGCAAACAGCAACGCCCGGAGATTATGGAATCCCTGGGAGACAATAATTACATTGGCTTTCTTATAAATATCTTTACAGCGGAGAATGCTTTTATAGGTATTGAACCCTTTCGGGTCTTCCGTGATGATTTCTTCCGGAACGCCTTCCTGGTAAATCAGATAGTTTTTCATGGCAGCCGGCTCATCATATCCCTTGCTCTTTTCTCCGCTGACTATGATTTTTCTGATCCTCCCGTGATGATACAGTAATGCTGCAGCATCCATTCTTTTGGTAAAATACGGATTGGAAAGTCCCGATCTCATTCTGGGAGAAGTGCCGAGCACCAGGGCCACTTCACGGGGCGGGATTTTTGAGATCTTGGTATAGGTACGCCCGCCGGTAAGCGCAAAAACCCACGCATTGGCGAGGCATATCAACAGAATCCCGATTTCTATTGATATGAATGAAAGGTTGAATATGTTCTTCAGTATTTTCATCTAAGATCAAAGTTAAGCTTTATTTTTTTGCTTTTTGCAACCGACATACAGGCAAGGATATGCCCTTTTTTCTCTTCTTTTTCTGTAAGGTATTCATTCTCCAGCAGGTCTACTTCCCCTTCTTCCAGTATACATTCGCAACTGCCGCAAATTCCGGACTTGCAGGAATACGGAACGGCATATTTCTGTTCCAGCAGTTGCTGCAGGATTCTTTCTTCATTGGAAGGAAGAACAGTGGAGTAAGCTTTGCCCAGCATGGTAAATTCCACTTCTACATTTTCGATCCTCGGGAATTCTTTTTCTACGGGGTAAATATCGTTATTATATTCCTCAAAAAGTTCAAAATGAATATTTTTTTTAGGGATTCCATGATGATAACATGCGTTGGCCAGTGCTCTGATCATATCTCCGTGCCCACAGATCAGCACTTCATCCACAGCGTCCCAGATGGTAGATTCTTCATCGGTATCATCCAGATGCAGGATCTGATTGATGATGAGGCTCAGTTTCCGTTCATCCAGCCTTCCGTGAAAAAAGCTGTTGGGTGTTTTTTCCCGGGAAAAAAAGTAGAAAATCTGCAGCCGGTTGTGGTGGCTTTTTGCCAGCCGGTCGAGTTCGTCCCGGTAGATCAGGTCATCAGAAGTTTTATTTCCGAAAAACAGGAACAGCCTGGTTCTGGGTTCCGTATGAAGGATATTTTTAAAGTGGCTGAGAACCGGAGTAATCCCTATTCCGGAAGCAAAACCTACAATGGTACGGAACTCGCTGGGCTTGGAAACCAGGGTAAACCTGCCGGCGGGCTCACTCACCTCTATCCGATCTCCTGCATTGTAATTCCTGTACAGTTCTGAAGCCGCTCCTTCCTCAGTATTCATTTTAATCCCCAGACTGATCTTGTTTTCATAAGGCGCAGCGGTAATAGAATAATCCTTAATACATTGCTTATCCCCGGATCGGATTTTAAGACTGACAAACTGTCCGGCCTCAAACCGGAAATTTTCCTTAAGATCTTCCGGAATCTCAAACTCCAGAGCGAAAGTATTTTTGGTCAGTTGTTCCTTTTTCGTTATTTTTAACCAATGAAACGCGGTTCGTTTCCCCTTGTAGATTTGTTGTTCCATACTTCAATTCAAAAATAGATAAAAAATAATTATGAGAAAGATAATTTTGTCGATGCTGATCATAGGCTCCGTCATTAGCTGCAAGAAGCAAAGTCAGGAATCGTCAGAAAACCAGCCGGCGACGGACTCGGCAACTGCCACAGCTGCAGTTCCAGCTGCCCTTACCACCCTAAGCCCCCAGCAGGCGTCTGAAATCCTGGGTAAAAAGAACGACACGCTATACGTTACCAATTTCTTTGCCACATGGTGCGGTCCCTGCGTAAAAGAGATCCCGCATTTCAAAAGCAAAATCCAGGAACTGAGCGGGAAGCCCGTAAAGATTACTTTTGTAAGTGTAGACAGCAAACAGGACTGGGAAACCAAAGTCCCGGCATTTGTAGACGAACAGGGAATACGGAAGAATACGGTATTGCTGGATGGGCAGGCACTGGACGGGCAGTTCTTTGCATCAAACTTTAAAAAATGGGACGGAAGTGCCATCCCTTTTACTTATATGAGAAAAGGAGATCAGACCGATGAGACCCTCGGAATGATCAGCGAAGAGCAGCTTACTTCCAAAATCAATTCATTTCTAAAATAAGCGCCTGCCTTTCAGCTGATCTGATGTCTAAAAAATTCAAAATCCTGTGTTTGCTTTTGCTGATCGCTATTTTCGCAGCGGCAGTTGTCAATGCAAACACAGGATTTTTATATCTGAGCCCTGAAGATTTCTTCGGTGATTCCCCACGCAGCCAGATTGCTGAGATACGCGTGAACCGTATACTGGTCATGCTTCTGGCGGGAATCTCCATTCCAACGTCAGGATTCCTTATGCAGGAATATTTCCGGAACCCGCTGGCAGGCCCTGATATTCTCGGGATCACCTCGGTCGCCAGCCTTTCGGTAGCCTTTTATATCTTTTTTTCTCATGATCTCCTGATTCCCGATTTTCTGCAGAACAGTTTTCTCAGCCTCTCCTCCATCGCCGGCGGCCTTTTGCTGATGCTGGTGCTCTTATCCGTATCCGGGAAATTCCAGGATAAATCCTACCTTGTGATATTCGGGTTTCTGGTTTCCGCATTTGCGGGAGCCATTGTCTCGCTGCTCCAGTTCTATGCAGAAAACCAGAGCCTGAAAAATTATGTGTTATGGTCTTTTGGAGCCAATAATATGGTAACCAGAAACCAGATTTATGTGCTGGCCGCTCTTGTTGTGGCAGGAATGGCTGTCTGCTTCCATACGATAAAGCCTCTGATCGGGAATGCGCTGGGAACTGCCTATGCACAGAGCTTTGGAGTTGATCTGAACCGGCTGAAAATCGGTATCATTGCCGCTTCTTCCCTGCTGTCGGCTTCAGTGACGGCTTTTATGGGGCCTGTCCTGTTTATAGGAATCATCGTCCCCCATTTCTGCAGGCTGATCTACAACCCATCCAGATTATGGCAACAGTGGATGCTGAACATGGGCCTGGGAATGCTGGTCATGCTGATTTTCTCCACTGTTGCTGAAAAAACGCAGATCCCGCTCAATGTCATCAGTTCGGTATTCGGAATTCCGGTGATCCTGGTCATGCTGCTGAAACAGAACAAGGCATAATATCCTGAAATACGGTTTAGGGAGAGATCAGTTTTACGGTAGTAATACAATAGGATAAAAAGCAGTATATTTGTGAACACAGTTCAAGCATTGCCCATTCGATACTTTCATGCACCTACAGATAAAACAGGCAGATATCGGTTACCATCAACCTCTGATTTCAAATGCGGAAGCAGGCCTGAAATCAGGTGAAGTCTGTCTGCTGATCGGAAATAACGGAGTGGGGAAAACAACCCTCATCAGATCCCTGCTTCATCAGGTCCCTTTGCTGAACGGCGAAATCCTGCTCGGAGGCCGCTCTGTTAAGCAGTTTTCCGCAAGGGAAATTGCCGAGCATATTGCTGTAGTCTACTCAAAACCGGTACTTCCCCAGCACCATACGGTAGAAGACCTTATTGCACTGGGAAAATATATTTATTATCCTTATTATTTCGAGCTTACAAGAAAGGACCGCGAGGAAATCAGCCATACGATAGATATGCTGGGAATGGACCGCTACAGGCATACATCTCTCAAAAACCTTTCAGACGGGAACCTGCAGAAAGCTTTTATCGGAAGAGCAATTACCCAGAACTCCCCGGTAATTATTCTGGATGAGCCTACCACCCACCTGGATGAAAAAAACAAAATCAATATTCTGCAAACCCTTCGCAGGCTGGCACACGAACAGAACAAAATCATCCTGTTCTCTTCCCATGACTGGCGACTGGCAAAAGAATTTGCCGATAAGATATGGTATATCAAGGAAGGCCGGCTGTATTCAGGAATGGTAGAAGATGTACTGATTCAGCACGGTGAACTCACCCGCGCTTCCATATTCCGGATCAGTGAGCATTTTAAAGCTCCTGTAATTGAGGCTCCGCACATCCATAAGGAAATGCTGTTTTCCCTTTTGCAGAAAAATTTCCCTCAGGATCTCTCCGGATATCATTTTACTCATAAGCGTACCCATTGGGTGATCAGAAACAACGAAACCCGTAAAGAATGTGAATCTTTTGAGGAAATCTTTAATTTCATGAAAAACATTCATTAACAGGCGGTTTTCTTTATATATTCAATATACTATGCATGCATAGTATTATGCTTGTCATACATTTTAACGCGCTGCAATTCAATTGATTAACAAAATTTACCATAAATAAATACTATGCATGCATAATATTTACTATATTTGAGTAAACCATTGAAGCAAAAAGTGATGGATCATAAAGACAAAATAGAAAATGTAGATTTAATCTTGAAGCAGACCTGGCTTGCCGTATCTAAAATGTATACCGAAATGGCTCAGGAACATGACTCTACTGCCGTTCAGGCGCTCACTTTACTGAAAATAGATCCAAAGGAAGGCACCAGGAGCACCAACCTGGGACCCAAAATGGCCATTGAGCCTACTTCCCTCACCAGAATTATCAAGCTGCTGGAAGATAACGGATATATCTATAAGGAAAAAACCACTACCGATAAGCGCGAGGTAATCATCAAGCTTACCGATAAAGGATTGAACTCCAGAAATATGTCTAAAGAAGTGGTGGTGAATTTCAACAAACGCGTGATGGAAAAAATTGCTCCTGACAAGCTGGAAACCTTCAAGGAAGTAATGCATGAGATCATGAAAATTGCCACGGATCTGAACTACCGGAAATAAAACATTGCATGAAACCGGCTGATCCTCATGGCCGGATGACATCAGACCAATAATAAAATAAATAAATCCAATGAAAAGAAGAATCAAACACGTCACCGTTCTTGGTTCAGGAATTATGGGAAGCGGTATCGCAGCGCACTTTGCCAATATCGGTGTACAGGTGTCGCTTCTGGATATCGTACCTTTTGAACTGACAGAAGCGGAACAGAAAAAAGGTTTGACCAAAGAAGATAAGGCCGTAAGGAACAGGATTGCTGCCGAAAATTTTGAAAAGCTGAAAAAGGCAAGCCCTGCCCTGCTCTATTCTCCAAAGTTTGCCGACAGGATTACGACCGGAAATTTCGAAGACGATTTACCGAAAATCAAGAATACCGACTGGATCATCGAAGTAGTCGTGGAAAAGCTGGATATCAAAAAATCCGTCTACGAAAAAATAGAACAGTTCAGAAAGCCCGGAACCCTCATTTCTTCCAATACATCCGGAATCCCGATTCACTTCTTAACAGAAGGCAGAAGCGAGGATTTCAGACAGTATTTTGCAGGAACCCATTTCTTCAATCCGGTACGTTACCTCCCTTTGCTGGAAATAATCCCGACCCACGATACCCTTCCGGAAGTCATCGACTTTTACATGCAGTACGGAGCAAAGTTCCTCGGTAAAACCACGGTCCTTGCCAAAGATACCCCTGCGTTTATTGCCAACAGGATCGGAGTGTTCTCCATGATGGACCTTCTTCATAATGTTCAGAAACTGGGACTTACCGTTTCCGAAGTCGATAAACTGACCGGCCCGGTGATCGGACGGCCGAAATCCGCTACTTTCCGTACTGCTGATGTCGTAGGGCTTGATACATTGGTCATGGTGGCTAACGGTGTGAGACAGAGCGGTGCCGAAGCCAACAATTTTAATGATGTTTTCGCCCTTCCTGAGTATATACAGAAAATGGTGGATAATAAATGGTTAGGCTCAAAGACCCAGCAGGGATTCTATAAAAAGGTAAAAAATACGGAGGGCAAATCTGAAATCCACGGATTGAACCTGCAGACCCTTGAATACGAACTTCAGGGAAAGTCATCCTTCCCTACGCTCGAACTGACCAAAAATATAGATAAGCCGATCGACCGTTTCAAAGTGCTGATCGGAGGAAAGGATAAGGCAGGTGAACTGTACAGAAAATCTTTAGGAGCCCTGTTTGCCTATGTTTCGCATAAAGTACCTGAAATTTCCGATGAGGTCTATAAAATAGACGATGCCATGAAAGCCGGATTCGGATGGGAAAACGGGCCTTTTGAAATCTGGGATGCCGTTGGCATACAGAAAGGCATCGGGCTGGCACAGGATGCCGGTTATGAAGTGTCGGAATGGGTGAAACATGTGGATGCTTTTTATAAAGTTAATGATGATGGCCAAAGTATTTACGTGGATAAAAGTTCCGGCGAATACAATACGATCCCGGGACAGGACGCTTTCATCATTTTAGACAACAT
>NZ_CAJYMO010000018.1 GCF_913776365.1 uncultured Chryseobacterium sp.
GATGTTTTTGCGAAAGGATTGCTGGCAGCGGCCGATATCCTGGAACACTCAGATTATAAAAAATTAAGAACAGACCGCTATGCTTCTTTTGACAACGGAAACGGGAAGGCATTTGAAGAAGGGGCTCTTACTTTGGAGGACCTTCAGAGAATAGCACATGAAATCGGGGAACCTCAGCCAAAAAGCGGAAAACAGGAATTGTTTGAGGCTATTGTGAATATGTACATTTAAAAAAAGTAAAAAGGCTGCTAAACACTAAGGAATTTTTTCCATCGACTGACACTACGTACGGGCAGCCTTTTTATTTCAACCCTAATTTTTAAAAATAATAATTATGAACCGATTTTATTTTGCTAAAACCAATAAGGCGGCCCTCTTCTTTGCCATGGCCTTATTACCTTCCGCAATGGCGTATGCTCAGGTAAAGAGAGATACGGCTGCGAAAGAGAAAAAAATAGAGGAAGTAATTGTCATCGGATATGGTACCCAACGGAAAGAAGCGGTAACAGGATCAGTAGTACAGGTAAAGGGTGATGCCTTACGAGAAGTGCCCTCTGCCAATATTACGCAGGCATTACAAGGCAGAGCTGCTGGTGTTGATATTACGCAGACTTCTACAAAGCCAGGAGCTTCAATGCAGATCAGGATTCGTGGTGTGAGGTCTTTAAGTGGTGATAATGATCCTTTGGTAGTATTAGATGGTGTACCTTTTGCCGGATCTCTTGGTGATATCAGTTCTTCCGATATTAAAAGTATAGACATCTTAAAAGATGCATCCGCAACGGCCATTTATGGTTCAAGAGGAGCAAATGGTGTTATTATAGTAACAACGAACAGAGGAAGTAAAGGCCAAAAGGCAAGATTTAGTTATAATTCTTTTACGGGAGTACAGACTTTGTTTTCAAAATATCCGATGATGGATGGACCTACTTTCGCAAGGCTAAGAGCTTATGCCATTCCTGCCGGAAGTACAACTCCTTTATATAATACAAATGGCGATGAAAGTCTTACTACTAATACGGATTGGCAGGATCTGTATTATAAACCTGCCATGATCACCAGCCATGATATAGGTGTTTCAGGAGGTACAGAAGGCGGTAACTATAATGTGGGATTATCTTATTTCAAACAAGATGCATTAATTCCTTTGCAAAATTATGAAAGGTTTGCATTGAGAATGGCTGTGGATCAGCAATTGGGTAAAAGATTAAAAGTCGGCTTCACTACCAACACCAATTATGTGGAATCTGAAGCTAACGGACTAAACCCAGGAGCAGTATTAGGCTATTCTCCGTTAGCAAATCCGTATAATCCAGACGGAAGCTTAAAATCTATTATGACTACTGCCGGAGGTATTGATCAAACATGGATCTATACAAGGCAAAGAATAGAAAGTTTAGGAGACAAGTACGTTGATGAATCAAAAGCTTTTTCTTCCTATAATAATATGTATGGAGAGCTGACTTTACCTTTAAATGGTCTTAAGTATAAACTAAACATCGGTTTGGATTACCGCACTTCAAACAGTGGAAACTATGCAGGAGTTGGAGTTTTTAATACCAACCCTGCTGGACCTTCCAACGCAGGAAGAGGAAATAATCAGACTTACCACTGGTTAATCGAAAACTTGTTAACTTATGACCGCACTTTCGGTAAGCATAAAATTAATGCAGTTGGATTGTATTCTGCTGAAAATAACAGGTATATTAGTACTTATATGAGTGCACGTAATGTGCCTGCTGATTTTTTTCAGTATTATAATTTGGGTCAGTCGCCACAGGCAGATATTTTGGTACAGCCGGGAGATCAGCAATATACACAGTTTGGTCTTTTATCAGCAATGGGAAGGGCAATGTATACGTATGACAACAAGTACATGTTAACTGCAACCATACGTGCTGACGGATCATCGAGGCTGGCACCGGGTAACAAATGGCATACTTATCCTGCATTATCATTAGGATGGAATGTAACCAATGAATCATTTATGCAGAATGTTAAAGCCATCAATCTGCTAAAATTAAGAGCGGGTTGGGGACAGACATCCAATCAGGCTGTCACTCCATATTCCACTTTAGGTAGGTTAGGTGTTACTCCATATAATTTTGGCACTACCAATACTACAGGAGTATACGTTACAGAAGCTCCAAATCCTAATTTGAGCTGGGAATTTTCCAGAACTCAGAATTACGGAATCGACTTTGGTTTATTTAACAATAGATTGAACGGTAGTGTAGAGTATTATAAAACCAACACAGTTAAACTATTAACGTCAAAAATATTACCAATATCTTCAGGCTTAAACAGAGTTACAGAAAACGTTGCTGAAACAGAGAATAAGGGATTTGAAGTAGCATTGAACGGAGTGATTTTCAGTAATCCGGATGGTTTCTCTTGGGATGCCGGGGTCAATTTTTATACCAATAGAAATCAAATTCTTTCACTGGCTTCAGGAACAACCCGAGATGAAGGAAACAACTGGTTTGTTGGTCATAACATAAACGCTATTTATGATTATCAGTATATAGGCTTATGGCAGGCAGGAGATCCTTATCAGAATATTCTGGAACCTGGAACTGCAGCTGATGTAGTAGGATCAATTAAAGTACTATATACAGGAGGATATAACGCAGATGGTACTCCTGTAAGAGCAATTAATGCCTCAGACAGGCAGATCTTTGATACCACTCCAAAATTTCAGGGCGGTTTCAATATGAGATTTGCATACAAGAATTTTGATCTGAGTACAGTGGGAGCTTTTCAGCATGGCGGAATTCTTATCAGTTCGTTATATGGATCGGCAAGTTATCTGAACCGATTGACCGGTAGAGGAAACAACGTGGATGTGGATTATTGGACTGAGGAGAATACAGGAGCTTATTTCCCAAGACCCGGAAGGCATTTAAGTGGAGACAACCCGAAATATTCTTCAACTTTAGCAATGTTTGACGCTTCTTACGTAAAACTTCGGACTATAACATTAGGATATAATTTTGATAAGGCATTAATGGATAATCTCAAGATCACTTCAATGAGGATTTACTGTACAGTAACCAACCCAGTAGTATTATTCTCGCCGTATCACAAATTCTCCGGCATGGATCCTGAACCTAATTCATTAGGAAATCAAAATCAGGCAGTTAGTGGATATCAGTCACGTCAGTTAATCATTGGAACGAATAATCCTTCCAGCAGAAATTATCTATTAGGCATAAACTTAACTTTTTAAAATACAGAGTCATGATAAAATTAAATAAAAAACTGATCATTGGAGCTGTTTTTCTATCCTTGACATTTACTGGTTGTAATGAAATTTTGGACGAGCAGCCAAGATCACTTTATACAGTAGATTATATGAATACTGCAGATGGTATAAATGCAAGTCTTCCATCAATGTATAGACACTTAAGGCTTCTGTATGGTAACGGATATTTCATGAGCAACTGCCAGAATGGTACGGATGAATCGACGTTTGCTCAGAGTGCTGACGGAAATTTCAGGGAGCTTGATATGTCCGGTAACGGAAATATTAATCCCGCTACATTTCCAACAAGTATGGTTTGGAGCGCTGCTTTCCCCAACATTAATACGGCAAATGCGGTTATACAAAGAGGACCGGCATTTAATGTTTCAGAAGCTTTGATTTCAGAGGCCAGATTTTTCAGAGCCTTTGACTATTTTATGTTAGTACAGACTTATGGTGGAGTTCCATTGAATCTGGGTTCGGGTGAACTTATGTTCAACACGGATCCTGTGACTACTTCTGAAAGAAATACTGTCCCTGAAGTATATACTAGAGCCATTATTCCAGATCTTAAAAAGGCTATTGATAATCTTCCTACAAATCCACGTGTAACCGGAGGTTTAACGAAGAACGTTGCTCGATTGTTTTTAGCGAAAGCATATCTTACTTATGGATGGTGGCTGCAGAATCCAAATAATATTCCTACGTATCCTGAAACACCGCGTACTGATCCAGATGGTCATAACGCTCAGTTTTACTTCCAGCAGGCTTATGATCTTGCGATGGCAGGAATTACAAATCCTGGACCTTATGGATTACAGCCAACTTATTATGATGTAAACGTCGGATCCAACGACCGGAATAATGAATGTATGCTCTATGCAGACCATACACAGTCAAGTACTTTCTATAATGAGAGTGATCCTGTAGGATTCGGATCTGGATGGGCACCTGATAATTTTGCAGCCTGGATGCAGACCTGGAATTATACAGCTATAAGAACAAGTACTTCCGCAACTTCGTATACTAATACAGTAAGCTCGGTACAACGTGAAGCTGCACAGTCTCTAGGCCGCCCTTGGGTACGTATGGCTCCACCTATCGGAGTGATTAAAAATACCTTCGCTGATAAAACCAATGATTCAAGATACGATGGTACTTTTGTAACAACATACAGAGGAAACTGGAATAAAGGAGGGGTTACAAATGCTGTTTTATACAATGCAAATAATTTGCCTGTATCACCGGGCGGAGCTATTTTATCTTTCCTGAATGATGATACTCAGACCCCTGCCTATCCTTCGGGAGCCGGGCAGAACGGAGTAGGAGCCGGAAGTTTACCAGGAAGAGCAGATTGGGTAATTGCACCCAATGGAATCAGCAGGATTGTATATCCGGGATTATGGAAAATTGGAACATACCGTACCGATGATCCGAACGGCTTGGGCTATCCGAATGCCGGTCTTACACGCCCTTTTAATGTAGCTAAATTTTCAGAATTTTATTTCATTGCAGCAGAAGCCGCAGTAAAAGGAGCCTCTGGAACCATGAGTGCAAGAGATCTGATTAATGTAATCCGTGCAAGAGCTGGAAAATGGAAATTCAATAATGCCCAGAATACAGCATATGTTGCAGATAACAGTGCTGCAATGATTGCAGCAACACCGGCAACAATTACAATCGACTATATCCTTGCCGAAAGATCCAGGGAATATTACGGAGAATTCTACAGGTGGTATGATTTAGTTCGTACACAGAAATGGGTAGACTATTCTGCTACTTACCAAATTGGAGGCTCATCCTATGGAAACCATACTCCTCAGACCGTGAACAGAACGATACAACCTTTCCATTATTTACGGCCGATTCCTCAAGGACAGTTAGATGCTATGCAGGTTCCAGCGGATGTTAAGGCCAAATACCAGAACCCTGGCTATTAATTAAACACATTACATTCATATCAGGACAAAGTAGGTGTCTCAGACACCTGCTTTGTTTTAATGATAAAAACTTTAGAGACGACGATTATGGAAAAAACATGGAGATGGTTTGGTAAAAAAGATAAAATACAGCTGAATATGCTGCGGCAGATCGGGGTGGAGGGCATTGTATCCGCGCTTCACGACGTACCGAACGGTCAGGTATGGCCACTGGATGCCATTCAGGAATATAAACAGTATATAGAAAGTCACGGTCTTCGCTGGTCCGTCGTGGAAAGCCTTCCCGTAAGCGAAGCGATCAAGTACGCAGGGGAAGACCGGGACTCTTTAATAGAAAACTATATTCAGAGTCTGGAAAATCTGGGAAAAGCCGGAGTAACTACCGTTTGCTACAACTTTATGCCGGTGCTGGACTGGGCAAGGACCGATCTCTTCCATGAATGGGAAGACGGTTCTTCATCGCTGTATTTCGACAAGGCCAGATTCGCCTATTTTGAAATCCATATCCTGAAAAGGGAAGGGGCTGAAAACGATTATTCCCCGGAAATCCTGCAGAAAGCAGAAGAGCTGAAAAATACCCTTACCGAAGAAGACAACAATGACCTGATTGATTCCGTGATCGTAAAAACACAGGGGTTCGTCAACGGAAACATTAAAGAAGGCGAGCTGAACCCGGTAGAGAAATTCAATAACCTGCTGGCTTTATACAAAGGAATAGACAAAGATAAACTCCGGGAAAACATGAAGTATTTCCTCGGGAAAATAATGCCGGTCTGTGAAGAATGGAACATCCAGATGTGCGTTCATCCGGACGATCCGCCGTATTCATTGTTAGGCCTCCCAAGGATCGTAACCAATGAAGAGGATATTGAATGGTTCCTGAAGGCAGTGGATAATCCTCACAACGGACTTACCTTCTGTGCAGGATCCTTAAGTGCCAATCTGCAGAATGACGTTCCGGCACTGGCTCAGAAATTTGCCCACCGTACCAAATTCGTCCATCTCAGAAGCACCAATGTTTTCGAGAACGGAGATTTTATCGAAGCCCATCATCTGGGCGGGCGCGGAAGGCTTATCGACGTAGTGCGTGTCTTTGAAAAAGAGAATCCTGAACTTCCGATGAGAATTGACCATGGAAGGCTTTTGACCGATGATATCGATAAAGGATACAATCCGGGCTATTCCTTCTTAGGCAGGATGCTGGCCCTGGGGCAGATCGAAGGCGTAATGGCTGCCGTACGGAACGGAATGGCCAAAAACCTTTAGCAAGAACAGTGTTTTTAAGAATTTAACAGAAGCAGACAGGGATAAACAAACCTGTGAAAATCATTCATCAATCATCATTTATCAATCATAAACAATGAACGACCTATTCAGCATAAAGGATAAAGTGGCTGTCATCACCGGAGCTTCCGGTGTTTTGGGAGGCAGTCTGGCAAAAAGCTTCATCGAAGCCGGGGCCAGAGTAGTGGCATTAGGAAGAAATCAGGAAACCCTGGACAGCCGGGTAGCGGAACTGACAGTGAATGGAGGGGAAGCCTTTGCCGTTGAAGCCAATGTCATGAACGTTGAAAGCCTTGAAAAAGCAGCGGAAAGAATCACTGAAAAATACGGAAGTATCGATATCCTCCTGAATATTGCCGGCGGGAATATCCCTTCTGCAACCCTGTCTCCGGATCAGTCGTTTTTCGATATGAACATGGAAGGCTGGAATGAAGTGACCGACCTGAACATCAACGGGACCGTTTATCCAAGCTATGTCTTCGGGAAAGTGATGGCGCAGCAGGGAAGCGGAAGCATCGTGAATGTTTCTTCCATGGCAGCGTATTCGGCTATTACAAGGGTAGCCGGTTATTCGGCGGCCAAATCCGCAATTACGAATTTTACGCAATGGCTGGCTTCAGACGTTGCCCTGAAATTCGGCGACAAAATCCGGGTGAACGCCGTAGCACCGGGGTTCTTTATCGGCGATCAGAACCGTGCCATTCTGCTGAACCCTGACGGCTCATTAACCGACAGGAGCAAAAAAGTGATTGCAAAAACACCGATGGCCCGTTTCGGCGATGTAGAAGAGCTCAACGGAGCCGTACAGTTCCTGTGTTCGGATGCCGCGAGTTTCATTACCGGCGCCCTGCTGCCTGTTGACGGAGGCTTCAGCGCTTTCAGCGGCGTTTAATAAAAAAGTTAATCTTCTTCATATTTAGATGACAGGATCTTAAGCATCTTAAGGTCCTGTTTTTAAAAACAGATCGTTAAAGATCATTTAAAAATTTACCTCACAGGATCATGACTCAGTCTTATCAGAATAAAGAAGTTTTCGGGGAATCGTTTCTGCTGGAATCGGCAAAGGCGGAAAATCTGTATTTCGGATATGTGAAGGACCTGCCGGTGATTGATTACCACAATCACCTGGAACCGGATATCATTGCCGAAAATAAAAACTTCCGGTCGCCGGCTGCCATCTGGCTGGATGGCGACCATTACAAATGGCGGGCAATGCGGAATTTCGGGATTGAAGAAAGATTCATTTCCGGAAATGCAACCGATGAAGAAAAATTCAGTAAATGGGCGGAAGTGGTTCCTTACACGCTCCGGAACCCTTTATTTCACTGGACCCACCTTGAACTCAAAAACCCTTTCGGGATCACAGACTACCTCTCCGGGAAAAACTCGGCAGAAGTATATTCGAAAATGAACGATGCCCTTCAGTCGGACCCGTTCCGTCCGCAGCAATTGCTTCAGCATTTTAAAGTAGAAGCCCTGTGTACTACAGACGATCCGTCAGACAGCCTGGAATTCCACCGGGCCCTCAAGGCATCGGGTTTCACAACCGGTGTATTCCCGGCATTCAGGCCGGATGCTTATATTGCTTTTACGGATGCAGACGCTTACCGTAAAAACATTCAGAAACTGGAAACTGCCAGCGGGCTGACCATCCGGTCGGCTTCTGATCTTCTCGAAGCCTTACAGTCAAGGATCCATTATTTCCACGATAACGGAGCCCGCATTTCAGACCATGGCTTTGAGTTTTTCCCTGATACGGAGCAATGGAACACGGGTATGGACCATGAATTTACGGAGTTCCTGAACGGCAGCCGCAAAACATTTACCTATACTGAGGCATTATCCGGTTACCTTTTGAAGGAACTTTGCCGGATGTATGCGGCCAAGGGCTGGGTACAGCAGTTCCATATAGGAGCTACGCGGAACAACAATTCAAGGATGTTACAGGGAATCGGAATAAATACAGGATACGATGCCATCGGCGAATCCTATTTTGCCCAGCGTATGAGCGTGATGTTTGATGAACTGAATACGCGTGACCAACTGGCAAAAACCATTATCTATACGCTTAATCCTACCCTGAATGAAGTGCTGGCCACTATGGCCGGAAACTTTAATGAAGAAGGAATAAAAGGAAAAGTACAGTTCGGGGCAGCCTGGTGGTTCCTGGATCAGCTCGATGGCATGGAAAAACAGATGAATGCTGTTTCCAACTTAGGCCTGATCAGCACTTTCATAGGAATGCTGACGGACTCACGAAGCTTCTTGTCCTTCTCAAGACATGAGTATTTCAGGAGGCTGCTGTGCAATATGTTCGGCTCCGAAATGGAAAGGGGTCTGCTTCCCAATGATGAAGAATGGGTGGGGAAAATCATCCGGGATATCTGTTATTACAATACCAAAAACTATTTCCCTTTCCCCTGTTAAGGCTATCCCTGTTAAGGTTAAAAACCTTAACAGGGATTGAAATAAATCTAATGAAAGAAGTTATCGCGCAGGAGCCTGTAGGCCAGGCTCCTGCCAATAACGAAAGTAAAAAGTTAATTGAAAAGAACAGTTTTTACGGTGCATAAACCGGGAAGGCTGATAAAAATAAGAACGATGGATTCAGGAAAAATACTATGTTTCGGGGAACTGCTTCTCCACTTCGCTCCGGATGCCGGGGGAAACTGGCTTGGCGAACAGTCTCTGAAGATCTTTGTGGGCGGTGCCGAGTACAATGTGGCTTCGGCACTGGCCCAGTGGAACCATCCGGTAAAGCTGCTGTCGGCATTGCCTGAAAACTTTGTCGGGAAACAGCTGGAAGCTCAGCTTCAGCGAAAAAAAATAGAAATCCTGGCTGAAAAAAGCACAGGCCGGATCGGAACATTTTACCTGTCTTCCGATGGCGATATGCAGCATGCCCAGGTCATCTACGACCGTTCTCCTTCCGTATTTACAGCATCGGAATTTTCATCATTCAGCCCGGATGAGGTATTCAGGGATGTCCGGTGGCTGCACATCAGCACCATCACACCGGCACTGAGTGAGAAAGCTTATCTCAAATGCCTGGAACTGATGAAAGAAGCGGCTGCCAGGAACATCAGCGTTTCCCTGGATCTCAATTACCGTGCTGCGCTCTGGCAGGACCGCAATCCCTCAGAAAGAATTCTCCGGCTCATGCCTTATGTGAATGTGCTGATGGGTAATATCTGGTCCATCCAGCAGTTTCTGGAAATTCCCGTCACTTTTGAGCTGGACGGAACTTTCGATGATAAAAACCTGCTGAAACAGGCCGGGCAGTCGGCACGTGAAATACAGAAAGCTTATCCGGATGTAAAGATGGTAGCCAACACCTTCCGTTTTACCCAAGGGGAAGAAGTGAATTATTATGCCACCCTGTATACGGACCGCGAGCTTCTGGTATCCGGATCGTATCATTCGGAAAAAGTAAAAGAAAGGGTCGGCAGCGGCGATTCTTTTATGGCGGCACTGATCCACGGAATCATCAAAGGCAATCCTGCACAGCAGATTTTGGAAGATGCTACAAAAGTCGCTTTCCGGAAGCTCTTCGTGGAAGGCGATACCATTAACGAAACCATCAATATCGAACAATTATGAGCCATTCAGTAATTCAGCAGATCAAAAACCAGAAAATCGTTCCGTTATTTTACCATGAGTCTTTTGAAACCTCAAAAAATAGGGTAAAAGCGCTTTATGAAGGCGGGATCCGGGTTATAGAATATACCAACCGGGGTATTCAGGCACTTGAAAATTTCACTCAGCTGAAAGAGATTTCAACGGTTGAATTTCCGGAACTTCTTTTGGGGATCGGAACCGTAAAAAATACAGAAGAACTTGACAGATATGCTGATGCCAATGCGGATTTCATCATCACACCGGTCATCAGTGAGGACCTGGTGAATCATGCGATAAAGAAAAATGTGCTGCTGATTCCGGGCTGCTTCACGCCTTCTGATGTCAACATTGCTTTTCAGAAAGGACTGATGATGGTAAAAATATTTCCGGCCGATGCACTGGGGAAAAATTATATTAAATCCATCAGGCCGGTATTTCCGGGAATGAACTTTATGCCGACCGGCGGGGTACATGCGGACGCTGATGATATCAGCGGATGGCTGAAAGGCGGTGCCGTTGCAGTAGGATTGGGAAGCGCTCTGATCGGGGAAGATCAGACTGCGGAACAGCTTACGGAAAAAGTAAAGGATTTGTTACATCAACTTAACGACAATTAAATGCAGGCTCCAAAAAACCAAAATATCCGGTGGTTCATGCTGTCCCTGGTCTTCCTAGCCACCACCATCAATTACCTGGACCGCCAGGTGATGGGACTGCTGAAGCCCGTTCTTGAAAAAGAATTCAGCTGGGATGAAAAAGATTACAGTTATATTGTCATGGCTTTTACTGCTACCTATGCAGTCGGTTATCTGGCAATGGGCAGGTTTATCGACAGGGTGGGAACCAAGATCGGGTATGCGGTTTCACTGATTGTATGGAGTCTTGCTTCCATCGGACACGGTTTTGTGAAAAGCACTGTCGGGTTTTTAGTGGCCAGAAGTGCATTGGGAATCAGTGAGGCCGGAAATTTCCCGGCAGCCATCAAATCCGTCGCCGAATGGTTCCCGAAAAAAGAGCGGGCGCTGGCAACCGGAATTTTCAATTCCGGAGCTACCGTGGGCGCTATTCTTGCGCCGCTTCTGGTACCGTTCATCTTAGGCCATTACGGCTGGAGGCAGACTTTTGTCTGGATCGGTGCCCTGGGACTGCTGTGGATTATCCTCTGGTGGAGATTCTACAGGATACCGGAAAAAACAAGAAACCTGAGTCCTGAAGAACTGCAGTACATCAAAAGCGACCAGGACGGAAAGACCGAGGAACAGTCAAAAGTTCCCCTGTCCGAAATCCTGAAATACAGAGTGACCTGGTCTTTTGCCATCGGAAAAATCATGACCGATCCCATCTGGTACTTCTTTATGTTCTGGCTGCCGGCCTATTTTGCCGATGTATTTAAAATGGACCTGACAAAACCTTCCGTTCCACTGATCATTATATACAGCGGGACGACCATTGGGAGCATCGGAGGCGGATACCTTTCCTCCATGCTGATCAGAAAAGGCTGGGACATCAAAAAAGCAAGAAGCCTTACCATGCTTCTGTTTGCCCTGATGGTTGTGCCGGTAATGTTCTCAAAATATGTTGACAATATGTGGCTGATTACCATTATTATTGCTTTTGCTACTGCAGCGCACCAGGGCTGGGGAGCCAACCTGATGACTACGGTAGGTGATAAACTGCCTAATAATTATGTTAGTTCCGTAATCGGTTTCGGAGGAATGCTGGGTTCAGCTGCCGGAATTATTTTCCCGTTATTCATCGGGATCGTGCTGGATACCTTCAAAAAAGCCGGCAACATCAATGGCGGATACAACATTATCTTCTTTATCGCCGGGGTCTCCTACGTGGCAGCCTGGGGAATCATCCGGCTGATCAACCGGAAGAAAGAGTGACGGCAGGAATGGGATCATGATCGTGCGGTCACAGCCATAAACGATATGGCAGGAGCAAAAACACAAGTGAGAAAGAATAATTTTCAGGGAATAACAACAGTAAAACTGAATATTTAAAGTAATGAATTTTACACCTTGCCTTTTCACCTTCTGTCTATTCATAAGCGTATTTTCCCCTGCCCAGAAAGGAGGGAAAAACAAGCTTTGGTATGACAAGCCTGCCAAGCAGTGGGTGGAAGCATTGCCTGTCGGAAACGGAAGGCTTGCGGCAATGGTTTATGGCGATCCCTCCAAAGAAAAGCTTCAGCTCAATGAAAGCACTTTCTGGTCCGGCGGTCCTTCCCGGAATGATAACCCGGACGGGCCGAAAGTTCTGGATTCTATCCGGTATTATTTATTCAACGGAAATTACAAGCGGGCACAGATTCTTTCAGACCAGGGACTAACGGCAAAAAGCCTTCACGGTTCAGCTTATCAGAATATCGGCGATCTTACCCTTGATTTTAATGACTTTAAAGAGGTTAAAAATTATTACCGGGAATTAGATATCGAAAAAGCTGTTGCCACCACAATATTTACTTCAAACGGAATTACATTTAAAAGAGAAGTTTTCGCGTCCGTTCCGGATCATGTTATGGTTATTAAACTGAGTTCAGACCGAAAAAAAGCACTCAACTTTACGGCTCACTTCAATGGTGAACTTAAAAAGAACGTGAAGGCCATTGATGCCAATACTTTACAGATGGATGGTTTATCATCTACATTGGATGGTGTTCAGGGTCGAGTGAAATTCAATGCACTGGCAAAATTCATCAACAAAGGCGGAAAAACGCAGGCTTCAGGAAACGGAATTTCAGTAACTGATGCAGATGAAGTATTGGTCCTCATTTCGATCGCCACCAATTTTACAGATTACAAAACCTTACAGGCAGACGAAGTTTCAAAAAGTAAAAAATACATCGAAGCCGCACAAAATAAATCTTTTACAAGCTTATTTAAAAATCACCTGGCGTCCTATCAGAAATATTTCAAAAGAGTAGATTTCAATGTAGGCACTTCGGAAGCAGCAAAAAATCCGACCGATATCAGGGTTAAAAATTTTGCAACCACCAACGATCCGGAGCTCATTTCATTATATTACCAATTCGGACGCTATCTTTTAATTTCCTCGTCACAGCCGGGCGGTCAGCCTGCCAATCTCCAGGGTATCTGGAACAATTCCAACAAACCGGCCTGGGACAGCAAATACACCATCAACATCAACACGGAAATGAATTACTGGCCGGCGGAAAAAACCAGTCTGCCGGAAATGCATGAACCGCTGATTAGGATGGTCAAAGACCTAAGTGAATCCGGAAAAGAAACCGCAAAATTAATGTACAACAGCCCTGGCTGGGTCGCTCACCACAACACCGATATCTGGAGAATCACCGGGGTGGTAGACTTTGCCAATGCCGGCATGTGGCCGATGGGCGGAGCCTGGCTTTCCCAGCACCTGTGGGACAAATACCTGTACAGCGGGGATCTGAATTACCTCAGATCGGTCTATCCGGTTCTGAAATCTGCCGCTCAATTCTATGAAGATTTTCTGATAGAAGAACCTACGCACCATTGGCTGGTTGTGAGCCCATCGATGTCTCCTGAAAATATTCCGCAGGGACATCAGGGCAGTGCTTTAGCCGCAGGCAACACCATGGATAACCAGTTGATGTTTGATCTGTTCACCAAAACTAAAAAAGCAGCAGAAATTCTTAATCTCGACTCAGATAAAATTCCGGTTTGGAATACCATCATTTCAAAATTACCGCTGATGCAGATCGGAAGATACGGACAACTGCAGGAATGGATGGGCGATTGGGATAACCCGGCAGACAACCACAGGCATGTGTCGCATCTGTATGGTTTGTTTCCTTCCAACCAGATCAATCCCTTCACCGCACCGGAACTGACAGACGCAGCCAAAACAGTTCTCCTTCATCGAGGCGATGTTTCCACAGGCTGGTCGATGGGCTGGAAAGTCAATCTCTGGGCCAAATTGCTGGATGGAAACCATGCCAATAAATTAATCAAAGACCAACTGACCCTGGTAGAAAAAGACGGCTGGGGAAGCAAAGGCGGAACCTACCCGAATCTGTTCGATGCCCATCCGCCGTTCCAGATCGACGGAAACTTCGGCTGTACCTCGGGAATCACCGAAATGCTGCTGCAGACGCAGAACGGTTTCATCGACATTCTTCCGGCACTTCCCGACGAATGGAAAAACGGCGACATCTCCGGACTGAAAACCTATGGCGGATTTGAAGTGAGCATCGTCTGGGAAAATCATAAAACTAAAGAAATTACCATACAATCAGCATTAGGGGGAAATTGCAGAATCAGGATTCCGGACGAAATGGAATTAAAAGGAAAAACAAAACTTAAAAAAGCGGAAGGCAAAAATCCGAACCCCTTTTTTGAAACGCCGGAAATAAAAACACCGTTGATCTCAAAAGATGCAAAACTGAATCCTGTTGAAATGAAAAACCAGGAGATTTATGATTTCCCGACGGAAGCCGGAAAAATTTATAAATTAAAAATGAAATAACCAATAGGAACGGGCTTTAGATCATTCACAAAAGATAAATGCAGGAATTAGCTCTAGCTAAATTTAAAATGATAATAATCGAAGTCCCAAAGGGACGGCTTAATATAGAATAGGATAAAATCCTATTAAATATAACAGAAAAAAAATTAAGAAATTTACATATGAAAAAGAGACCCATGAATCCGAATTTTTTAAAGAACAAATTCACCCTGCTGACGGCAGCAGCGTTCTTAAG
>NZ_CAJYMO010000019.1 GCF_913776365.1 uncultured Chryseobacterium sp.
TTTGATAAGGAATGTTAAATTTAGCATCAGATCCTTCATCATCGTTCCGATAACCAGCCAGCAGGAAATGAATTTCATGCAATGAACGTTTACAGCAAATGGCACCCATCATATCCGCTCATTTTATTCTTATTTAAACCATGAGTCCATCAATTCCACTTTTTTTCAGCAGCCGGCAAATGATTGCATAGGGGTTTAAAAAGAGAATATCCTGAACAGAAAAAACCAGAGATTACAGATGCCATTACATTACCTTAGCATCCGTTATTTTATTCTGTGCAGTATCTATATCTTAGGAGTACCTATATGAATCTTCACCAGATCTGCGATGCTTTTAACCTTGAGTTTTTCAAATATTCTTTTCTTATACGTGCTTACCGTTCCTGGCTTGATCGACAGCGTATTGGTAATTTCCAGATTTCCCATTCCCTGGACAAAAAGCATGAAAATCTCATATTCCCTGTCGGAAAGAATTCTTTCCGGATTTATTTTATCAGACAGCCGTAAGATTTCATGCGTGGTATCGGGCGGAATAACAAATCCTTTTTCATATAATGTTTTTACGGCTTCGGTAATCTGACTGCTGTTGCATTGTTTATTGAGATACCCGTCTGCCCCTTCTGTGATGTATTGCAAAACAACATCCCCGCTGTATGCTGAAAACAACAATACTTTAAGAGAAGGATAGATTTTTTTTATTTCTCTGATGACGTTCTTCTCTATACCGGGCATCTGGATGTCCATGATGAGAAGTTCAACAGGCTTCTGCGAGAGGATCTGCTCAATTTCAAAATAGCTTTCTGCAAATTCTATTTCAATGGTTCGGTCATAGGATTCCAAAGCAAAAGACACTCCCATTCTTACTACGGAATGATCATCAGCAATGAGTATTTTTTTGAACATAGGCATTTATAAGTTTTATGGTTATTACAGTTCCTTGATGAAAATTCTTGTTAAATTCTATCTGTGCGTTCAGTTTTTTTATCAGGCGTATCACGAGATGAAGGCCGAGTCCGAAATTTTTAAACACCAGGTTTTTTTCACTTTCAGACCGGTACAGGCTGTTGTAGTAGTCCAGCTGACTTTCGGTCATTCCTTTCCCGTCATCAATAAGGGTAATCACAATATCATGATTGTGAGCATAGGCATGCAAGGCGATGGTACCGTTCATCGTATGCTTTACGGCATTATCAATGAGGTTCTGAAAAATAATTCCGATGATATTCGGGTTAATTTGGGTCTGCAGGCTTTCAGGAATATGGTTTATGATCTCCGTATTGCGGTAATGGGCCATGTCTGAGAATAGCTTTACTTTAGCCTGTGCAACATCTCTCAGCGGATAATCAGCTACCGACAGCTGATCTCCGTTAAAAGCCTGGCGATACTCCCTGAAGCTTATCGTAAGATTATACAACTCTTCGGTAGACTGGTATACACTGTCAAAATATTTCCTTTGCTGGTCCGGATTTTCATTTTCCAGCATCATCTGTGCAAGATTGGAGAGATGCTTGATAGGAGTAGCAATATCGTGAGTTATAGCCTGTAAAAGACCTTCCTGGTAACCGGTTTCATTCTTAAGTTTATCCTGCGTCTGTTCCAGCTTTTCCTTTACGGACCTGATGGTTTTCTTCTGTCTGTCTACGGTTTCATAAAGTCTGCGGGTTATTGTTTTTATCAGCAATACCATCAACACTGCTATGGATGCTACGACAATTCCCCGGAACCAGATGGTCTGATAAAAATAAGGGGTTACATAGAACTGAATTTTTTTACAGGTGTACACCCCATCGTTCCCGGTAAGCACACGTACTTTTAAAACATGGTTTCCCGGCGCAATTTCTTCATCAATCAGTATACTTTTCGCATCTCCCATCCTGCTCCAGTTACCTATGGTATCCTGATCCATGGCCGTCTCAATTACGAGATTCTCGGGATGGGCATAATAAGGAACATCAATAAAGATTTCTGCTCTTTTAAAATCGCGGGGCAGGGTAAAAGCCTTATGGAACAACAACGTCCGTTCGTTCATTTTCAACCGCTCTACTGTAATACTTTTAGGATCAGGATATAAGGAAGGGGTTTGTTCCGGAGTAAAGAAAACCAGTCCGTCCATAGAAGGAAAAACGAATTCGCCGCCGGGAAGCCGGCATGCTCCGGGCCGTCCGGTTCCGTTAAATTCATTGCTGTTGAAACCGTCGCGTGTGGCATAACGGTAATAATAAACCCGGCTTTGTCTTGCGGACATGGATGTAAACAGGAAGTCCCGGCGGATTTTATATAAGCCGTTATTGGTAGAGATCCATAAAAAACCAAGAGAATCTTCCAGCAGGTCATGGGAGGTATCCAGGTGATGCTGCTCATCCGGAGGAACAGGAATAAATTGGCGGTCTTTCAGCAGGAAAATACCATCAGAATAAGTCATAAACCAGAACCGGCCGTCGCGCGACCGGCAAATGTTTCTGGTGTTGCTGATTCCCGGTATTTTTTCAGGTAAGGGTTTTCCGTTCCTGAGCATGTAGAGGCCGTCCGGACAGCCGATCAGCAGGATATCATGGCTGTACCTTCTTACACAGTCCGGGGCACTATTCATAAGGAAACGTGTTTTCTCTACGGAATAATCTGAGGAGGTAAATTCAATGAGAAAATGAATACCCTTTTTGCTTCCGCTTACAAAGTACCGGTTTGCCGATCTGAATACATGGCGGATATTATCGAGATCCAGAATGATTTCTTTCCGTTTCTTAAATAAACTGCTTCGGCTGTAGCGAAAAATACGATGATCCCTGAAACAAACCACATTACCTGAATGATCATACAGCATACTGTTGTAATTATTCTTCTGATCAAATCCAAGATCTGCTGTTTTTGCCGTCCTGCCGAATACTGAACCGTCCTGTGTTATCACGGTACGGGCACTGTACGGTAGTAATGTGTTAAACTGGGAGATCTGATAGGGAATGGTATTCCTGACACATGAAAAATGCCTTGGTCTGATAATTTGTAAACCTTTATAAAGACTTCCCAAGTACAGGTTTCCAAATTCACGATCATAAAACATCGCATAAAAACGCTCATTGGCAAATCCCGGATAATCCAGAATTTTTTTTACCGTAAGCTGCCTGTTGCGGTAACTGACCAGATAGATCTGGTGATGACGGATGATGAATACCTGGCGGTTTACCTGTTCCCAATAGATCATGCTTTCAGGATCTGTGAAAAGTCCATTGCGCACTCCTTCATCTTTTCCCTGTGTAATTGCGGTAAGCATCCTCTGCTTTGAACTCCTGATGAATAAAGTTTCGCCTATAACAAATACCCCGTTCATGTTTCTGGGATCAACTTCAAGACCGATACTCCTGACAGGCTGATTTTTACGGTAATAAACAATATGGTTCCGGGTGATCAAATACTTACCTGTGCTCATTCGGATCACATAACCCGCATCATTCTTGGATTCTATCCAGGCCCTTTTCCAATAGTACGGATAATAAGTTCCGTCTATGTATTCTCCTTCTGGAAATTTGCCGGGCGTTATCTCTAAAGGCTTCCGGTTGCGGATCAGTAAGCCATTCTGATTCCGGTCATTGAAAATAGTGATGCTGTCTTTTTCAATACTGCCTGTAAAGGTCTTAAAATGAAAATTATTTATTTCCAGATCGTAATATGTTATAAAATTCTGCCCGTCATACCGCAGGACACCCTTTTCAGTAGCTATCCATATGAATCCGTATTTATCTTTAACAATATCTTTTACACTATTCTGAGGAAGGCCGTTATCCGTAGTGTACCATGTTGAAGAAAATTTTTGTGCTCGGATAAAAGACAGAAAAAAAAGTGATAAGACTATAATCCGCAAAAGCATATCTGTTGAAAAAATTCTGGGTAAATATACTTGTTAAAAATATAAAAATATGGAAATGTCGTAAAATTTAGACAAAATTGTATAAAAATAAATACACTCTAATTTCGTATTAAATACTTCATATTGAATAATTTTGTCCCGAATAAAGTTTTGTTCCATATATCAAGCAGGGAAGAAAACAGGAATTGCCGGCATTGCTCAGGTTTACAGGGATGTTGGTATTTTACACTATCCCCTGGAAGTAATCGTAAGTTTTTCGGAAAATTCAATCCGATAATGAGTTGTTCTCCGGGAATATTATATTGATAAGAACACAATGTATATTATATAGAGAATATATGATTTCCAGTCGATTCTCAACGGTGTCCCGATCCGGCCTGTATTCAAACGAGTCTGCAGTGCAATTTTTTTTCTGGCCGGACAGGTGACCTTAGTGTTTAATGATCACTTTCAAAATACATTCATACCGTAAGTGTTGGTACCTGCTGCTGTTATTTTTCGTTCTGAATTCATGATAAGGCTATCGGAATTTTCCTCAAACATCCTATCCTTTCTCTCCTATTCTATGCGCTGATTAAAAGAACATGCTGAAGAACAAATGAAAAATTACTGATTATGCAAGTCTTTTAAATTATTAATCATCTTTATAATACTGTATGCCCAAAATCTACTATAGATCACTACGAAATTATACATGATCATCGGTTAGAAAAAATAAGACAGACTTGTAGTATAAATTATACACGCATCAGACTTTAAAAGTAAAGTTTTAAAAATAAATTTGTTTCCGTACAGCAGTATAATGCCAGACGGTGATTTTGCAGCAGAAGCCCTTCTTTTTGGACGATGTTCATGTATATCTTTTCAATTTAAGCCCTCATTGTGCGAAAAGAGTACCCGCTGTAACAAATCCGGATCGCAGCTGCTCCGGACCTGCCAGTTTGGCCATTTTTGATAAGTATTAATATTTTGATTATGGATTTTAAAAACCTTCATATGGGAACACTGATTAAAAAGCGTTCAGATGAACTTGGAATAGGCATCAACCGGCTGTCTAATTTTCTTAAATGTACAGAGGAAGAAATAAAGTCTATGTACAAAGCAGAGAGTATAGACAGCCATCTGCTTTTGCGATGGAGCAAAATACTGGAATATGATTTCTTCCGTATTTATTCCCAGCATCTTATCCTGCATGCGCCTGCTACCGGGAATACCGTTGATCATTCCCCTGCCAAAAAAACGAAAAATGCACTGCCACAATTCCGTAAAAACATTTACAGTAAAGAATTGATTGACTATATGCTGGAACTTGTTGAAACCGGGAGAAAAACAAAAATTGAAATCATAGAGCAGTATAAAATACCTAAAACCACGCTCTATAAATGGATTGCCAAATATAGAAAAATAAGCAACTAATTTGTTTATCAGAATGATAAAAGCCTCAGAAGAGGCTCACGGAGTTAAGGAAACAACACCGGTGATGATAAGTATAATCACCGGAATATTTCTGCCTGACCTCAGCTTAAGTATGCATCAGCACTTTTATCAGCAGCACTTGGCCAAATCCGGTATTTCCCTCTCACTTAATATGATTTTTAATATTTATGTATTTCTTTTATCACAAAAAATTTGACAGCAGGATCTGGAAAAAACATCCGGAAAGAAGAAAATACTATCTGAAGGACCTTCTGGATAATGGTCTTATTATAGGAAAATCACCGGTTGAAGCCGAAGAGGTTCTGGGAAGGAATGAATCACATTCCATGAAAGAAGATCGATGGACTTATACTTTATACACCGATACAGGAATACAAAGAAAATATTTTCTGGCCCTGTATTTTAAAGATGGTAGAATATCAAAAGCAAGAAAAGAATTCAAGATACTTTATTAAAATAACCGACTATGAATAAGAATGCTCCGGATTACAAGAAAATATACTCAGAGATGATCCCGGATAAATTTCCGGATAAATCAGACTCATGCCAATCCATTCTCAACAAAAAAGAATTGAATACAATGGATATTATCACCCTAAACACTATCATTTCCAGGAAAGATTCCAAAAGCTATAATCAAAAGCTTAAATCTTATGACCGGCATACGATATTTGAAATCTTAAATTATCAGAAAAAGCACCGGATGACGAATGTAACTGCCGCAAGGCATTTTAACCTCAGCAGAAATACCCTCCAGAAATGGAAAAAGATCTTTCAGGTCTAGTAGTGGATAACAGTAGAATGCTGCAGACTCTTCTTTATATTTCACTTTAGCTCGCATGATAATCAGAATCAGAATCATAATAACATATAACAGTCCGGAATTTAGCGGTTGAACATCTTTAATCATTTTCAATCCTGTATATTCCTGCCATCATCCATTATCATCATAAGTGAAAGGCTTCCGTATCCGTCTCAACCATCTCAGCGTATTCTTTTTCTGTCCTGTGCTATGATAAAAAAACCGGGGCAGAAATAAAAATCAGCAGGGTCTCATTTTACTCATTTTTTTCTGCGCCCGGAATCTAAAAAGATGAACTAACTATTTTATTTAATCTGGTCTATGTTTATTCTGCTTAGATGAGGCGAAAGTGCTGCATATCCATTATGAATCTGCATCATAATTTTATACCTTTTCTCGAAATTACCTTATTGTCTTCCGTTGTTATAAGAATAACGTAATTGCCTGAAGGCAGTAAGAAAGTATCTATGGAAGGAGAAGTTGCTTCTGCCACGATGCGTCCTGTAAGGTCTTGTATTTCAATCTTTTTTATTGCTTTTTTGGTTTGGAGTAAAAGTTCATTCCCGAAAGGATTATTGAAATAAATTGCATTTTCATGATCTGAAGGATGCTCTTTCAGGGACAGTACAGGCCGCTGTATAACGTACCGGGTAATGTGGTTTTCATAAATAGCGTACAGGAAATCGTCTTTTGCAAATAAAAAACCTAAGGAAGACCATGAGTTGTAAGAGAAGTCTGTTAACGGGAAAAAAGCACTTCCGTTCACGGTCAAGGCGCTTCCGTTAAAAGAATAGGCGCTTACACCCCAACTGGTCTGTCCCTGGGAGTCGGTATATTGTGCCGGCATAAGGACCATATCTTGGTAAAGCAAAGGTTTCATTCCGGAAACGGAATACGTTGTACCATTGCTGGTAAAAGAAGTACTGCCCGTAACGACCCCGTTTATTCCGAAACTGCTGTCTAAGGCTCCCTGACCGTTAGTCCTGGTAAAATAAAGAGCTGAACCGTCTGAAAGTTTATTGATGAACGATCCGTCGGCAAGCGGACTTTCCACACTGCCCCCGAAGGCTGCCGCTGCCGGTACTGCTGTATTTCTCACCTGGGCATATCCGCTCTGTCCGTATGACAAATCCAGGGTTCCCGTACTGACGTTTATTTTCCTTACAGCTGACTGTCCGGGTGAAGGGTCTACAAATTCATAGAGAGACTGATCTTTGCCGAAAAAATATTCGTAACTGCTGTTGGCGTCCGCGGCTACCGGTGCACTGACCGCTAAGGTCCCGTTAATTCCGTATGAAGAATCCGGATTGCCGTCAGTAAGATATTTAGTAAAAGTACTATCTCCTCTCAACAGTATTTTATTATCAGATAAAACGACCTTGTAATTCCAGTCCTGGTTATTCTGCATCGGTCCGGTATTGAATGCGGCATCCTGCTGTCCGCTTGAAAGATATTTCTTGCCGGAATTCAGGTAAAAGAAATTTTCATTCGCGTAGAAATAATAGGCCTCAAAAGCAGGAACAAGTATATTTCCATTGTTTCCGAATGAAGTATCCAATGACCCATTGCTGTTCAGCCTGGTAAACTGAGTAGGAGAAACCAGGGGATTGTTTGGATCGATCCCATGATAAGAAACAAATATTTTATTTCCCTGAAAGGTATTATGGGTATATGGAATAATCAGAAGCCAGCTGTTGGAGGATGCCACATCCTGGATCGTTACCGTTCCGTTATTTCCGAAAGATACATCTTTTGTAAGTGTTATCTGAGCATGAGAACTACTTAGAGACAGCAGGATTATGGCTGTCAGGGTGCTTATTTTTTTCATAGGAGACGTGTTTTTTTATTGACTGATATCATCTATATCCCGATGCGGTGTAGTGATTATTCTGATGTCAAATATACATAGGATGCAGATAAATCCACGAATTTTTTTTGTATCATTTTTTATACAAGAAATACTATCTCTTATCTGTCCGTATTGCATCATGTAATCCTCCAGATCTGGAAAAACGATGGGAATGAGGTTACGTTCCCTATCCCGGACCGTATTAACAGAAGTATCAGGAGCAAACCGTTATACCCTGATGACAGGATAAAAATGCCTGATGCCTTCCGGTCAATGCTCTGTAGACTGCTTAGCTCACAGTTCCTGCTGATCCGTTGATGATTTCTGAGAAGATCAGAGGTTATAAGTTACGGTAGTATAATATAAACCTCCGATGCCCGGTCCGCCCAGAAAAGAATAGTAATACCTGTTCAGTACATTCGTGGCTCCCGCTTTTACGGTAAGCTTTTCTTTGAAAAAAGTGTAATTAACCTGTGCATCCAGTGTCCCGTATGCTTTCACTTCCCCGTTGACCAGAAATGAGCGCCAATAGAAGCTGCTCTGCCTTTTATACGTTATGGTAAAACCGAGGTTGCTGATCACGTGCTCTCCTCCGAAAGACAGGTTGCCGATCCATTCCGGAGTATTGAAGCCGTCTTCGAAGCCGTCGTTATTGTCGGTCCTGCTTAATTTTGCATACGATACATTTCCGGAAATAAGGTAGTGGCTGCCCAAAAGATAACCTGCTCCCAGGCTTCCTCCGAAATTGTACACGACGCTCTGGGAATTGGTATACATGCGGTAGCGGCTCTGCTGATTCCTGTTGTTTAAAAATGTGGGAATGTCTTCTGTCACCGTAGTATTGGGAACATTCATTTCAACCTGTGCGATGAAATCATTGTACCGGTTAAAATAAAAATCGGCATCCACTTTCAGGCTCTTTTTCAGAAAAAAGCCTTTGTAACCGGCTTCGAAAGATGTGATGTGTTCAGGTTTCAGATAGGTATACGTATTCTTTACCAGAAGGCCCTTTTCCTTCTGTATGGCTTCTGCCACGGTCATACCACTATTGAATCCGGCAGTTACGGCGGCCTGGAACTTATCAATAGAACTCCGCAGGTAGGCATTCTCGAAAATGCCGTCGGACATCACTTTCAGCCCTCCTATTCTCTTTACGCCGCCGCTGTTGACATTGGAAAAAGCTTCAAAAATACTGGGAAATCGTGAGCCGCTCTGGAAAGACATCCGTAAGCTCTGATTCCTGAAAGGTGCAGCCACCGCTGTAAACCGCGAATTATACCGGGCATCAAAATAGTCGTTCTTATCCATCCTCAGGGTAGCTGAAATTTTCAGGACTCCCCGGAACAGGTCTTTACCGGCCTGCAGGAACGCCCCTGTCTTCCCGTAACTGAAAGTATCGGAAGTTCTGTCCGGTGCAGGGTTAATGAAATAATTCCCGTCCGGCCGGATGATATAGGCCTGGGTATCCGCTCCTGCAAGAATATGCAGGCCCGAGCCAGCGGTAAGAGCCTTCAACATTTTTGACAGGTCGAACTGAACTTCTCCATGCACCAGTTGATCCCGTACACGAAGCGCAGCTCCCTGATCCCAATTGTTAATTCCGGCCAGCTCGTTCAGCGTATTTTTAAAAGCTTCCGTTCCGGGCTGCAGCCGTCCTTTATCGGCAATGATCCGGGCCTGCGTGTGTGCATTGAGGATGTCTGCTCCCGAAGTTGCCATTACGGTGTTGAACGCAGCGGTATAATCGGTATACCACTGTTCGTCCGTCTTAAACCGGCGGTCCAGGTTTTCGGCTGCCGACCGGAGATTATAGGATTTACCGGTGTTTTCAGCTGTTATAAAAGCCCTGAGAAGAAAAAAATCATTTTTAACCTCAACCGAATGCTGCTGCAAAAGATAGTTTTTCAATGCAAACCTGTTAGCCCTTTGATACACGTTATCCAGCTCTGCAAAACGGTAGGTATAGGAGATCGTGGTACGCGGATCAACTTTATAATAGAGTCCGAGATCTGCTTTGCTGTTGCGGATATCGTAATCGGTAACGTCCTGTTCACGGTAGCCGGTTCTGGCGACGACGTAGCGTTTGCCGTCAAGGGTCAGCGTCCGGCGGTTGGATGATTCGTTCCCGTATCCGTTGACGGGATCGTATGCAGGATTAAACATCCCGCCGGGAATACCCAGAGCCCTGTTGGCATCAGCATTAAGATCATCCCTGTTATCAGCCTTCCAGTCTGTGCCGTTGGTGAAAGTCCCGTTGACCTTAAAAGCCAGCCGGTCTGAAAGTTTCTGTGCTATCCTGAAACTGTATTCAGTGAACAGCGTTGCAGTACCACCGGAATTTCCAAGCCGGTTGACTCCGGTTTTCTGCTGAACGGATATACCGGGAGCGGTAAAAGGATTTTTTGTAATAAAATTGGCAAGTCCATTTACCGCATTCAGTCCGTATAAAGCCGATGAGGTACCCGGAATGATTTCAACACGTTCGATATCCAGATCTCCGGGACCCAAGGCATTTCCAACCGGAGCCCCTAAATGCGGCGCCTGATTATCCATACCATCAACCAGCTGGCTGAATCTTACATTGGTTGTATTGGCAAAACCGCGGGTATTGATTATTTTGAATCCAAGGCTTGGCGTCAGCATCTGTATGCCTTTACCGTTTTCCAAGCCGTCAAAAAAAGAAGGTGCAGCCGTATTCCGGAGAAATGCCTGGTTGAGAACTTCTACCGTAACCGGAGTCTTAAAAATATTTTCTGCCGTCCTGGAAGCTGACACCACTACTTCTTCTACAGAACGGATGCGCAAACTGTCGCCATTTGCAGCCTTCCTGTTAGCAGGCCTTACCTGTGCGTTAATGAATATGGACGTTGAAGCAGCAGAACAGAACAGGAAACGGTGTAAATAGGTATTCATTATGTAAAACTTGGAATAAATTAACTGCCGTTTTAAATTCCATCATAGCTATTCATCCGCAAATAAACGGGAACAACGGGTTTACAATTTATGAGGCTTCTGGTTTACTCTTTAACAAGATACAAAAACTAAAGGAAAATACCGAATAAAATGCAACAGGCCACTGCTTCGTTTTTAAAAATTATGGTTTATGATCCTTATTTTACCGGTAGAGGGTAAAATACTTTACGTACCACATTCTTCACTGAGGTATGAAATTTGAAACTCAAAAAACATCCGGCAATGCCTTACAGGTGTAGGATATTGCCTTGTCTCTAATCCAATAAATAAATTATGAAAAAACTGA
>NZ_CAJYMO010000020.1 GCF_913776365.1 uncultured Chryseobacterium sp.
CCGTGATCTTACCTCCGTCTTTAGGATATTGTTTTTTCAACTTGTCATGTAGATTCTTGAAGTATTCTTTATTATAACCGTTGTTCATATCAACTTCAGTTGTTCTGTGGCATTCAATACACCATCCCATTGTGAAGTCGTTAGCCATCTGAACAACATTCATTGTATCGATTTTTCCGTGGCAGGCTTTACATACCACATCAATTTTGTTATCAGGGTTTTTCTTGTTGAAAGAATTGATGATGGCCTGTTCTCCTGCTACTACGTGCTGTGAGTGATTAAAGTAAACAAAGTCCGGCATGTTGTGGATTCTTGTCCATTCTACCGGTTGTGTTTTTCCGGTGTACTGCTGCTTTTCGGAATTCCATCCCGTAGCGGCATAGATCTTCTGGATTTCTCCGTCGTAGAACGCTTTGTCCTTACCTGGCTCCATATAGTGCTCTGCGTTGTATTCGGAAATCGTTCTGTGACAGTTCATACAAACGTTCATGGAAGGGATTTCAGATACTTTTCCGTATTTGGCACTGGAGTGGCAAAGCTGACAGTCGATCTTCTGTTCTCCGGCGTGGATTTTATGGGAGAAGTAGATAGGCTGCTCAGGCTTGTACCCTTTGTAAACACCAATCCACATGATCCAGTTCCAGACACCGTAAGCGGCCAGAAGCGCAAGAATAGCAATAAGCCCTTTACCTACATAATGATATTTCTGATAGATTTCGCTGAAAGATTTTACCCTTGACTCGTTAAGCCCTGCAAGATCTTCAGACTGTCCCAGTTTAACAAGTTGTCGCAGTTTGATCAGGATCCATACCAGCAAACCTGCGATTGCTAAAAGAGAAATGATAACTACATTGGTTGTAGTCGTCGTATTTGCCGGTGCTGCTGTAGCAGCTGCCGTATCTGCCGTTGTCTTTTTCTCGTCAGCAGCCGGTGCAGCCGGCGGATTAGTGGTGTATGCTAAGATGTCATCGATGTCCTTATCGCTAAGGTTCGGGAACAGCTGCATCTCGGTTTTGTTGTACTTCTCAAAAATTTCATTGGCGTACTTGTCTCCGGAAGCCCTTAGCTCTTTGTTGTTTTTGATCCACTTGTGAAGCCATTCCTTGTCGACACCACCTTCTTTCTGTACCCGTTCTACAACCCCCTTCAGAGGCGGTCCTACAACCTGTTTATCAAGTGCGTGGCATGCAGTACAATTCGCTTTGAAAAGTTTCTCTCCATTATTCGGATCGCCGTCTTGCCCGTAAATTGAAGCACTGGTTGACAACAATAAGCCTATTGCAATCAACGTTTTTCTATAATGCTTTCTCCAACTAATCATTTAAATTATCTTATGTTAGTAAATATTGAACATTCAATCAATCCCGCAAAAATAATATTTTTAACAGGAATTTAACGGCATAAGGAAAGGGGAAATATCATTTCCGTTTAATTTGTAATTATTCTAAATAACTGTTTTAAGGATAGTTTTTTTAAATTGTCTAAATTTGCCGAAACAAGTTTAAATGAAAAATTTTATTAAACTATTTTCAGTTTTATCATTACTGTCATTTTATGGTATTGATGCCCAGCAGGTTGTAAAAAAAGATACCCTTGCCGGAACGGAACTCATCATGACGATGGACTCCAGAGTGAGTTCAGCGCTGGAAAGTATCGAAGACAAATGTGCAAAAACTACAGGAAATGTGGCTTCCAGAGATGATGAAGACACCAATGTCCCTGCAAGACCGGCAAAGATTTATGTACCGAGCAGGGAACTTACCCAAGCTGAGATCTGCAGGAAAAACCCGAGGATCCTAGGATATAAAATACAGATAACCACGGTGAAAAGCAATGAAGAAGCCAATGAAGTAAAATCGTACTTCAGAAAGCGGTTTCCGAATCTGAAAGTGGAAACGGATGCTTCTCTGCGGCCCAACTACAAGATTCTGGCGGGAAGTTATTTTACGAAGCAGAGTGCTGCCTCGGACCTTGCGAGGATCAGGGAATATTTCAAATCGGCAGTTGCGGTACAGTACCGGATCTTCTGTGCGGAAGCCAAATAAAAAAGATCATTATCACAGTAATAAATGCCGGACTTTTGAAGCCCGGCATTCTCATTTTAAGATCATGAATTGGCAGGATCTGATATGCGTGTGAATCGGTCCTGAGCAGAAAAATTGTCTCTTTTCAGTTGAAATCCGTCCGGTCAATAAAAGGTCTCCAGGAACCAGAAAAATTCGGTCATTCTAAGGTAATTATTTGTTCCCAGATAAACCAGCAGAATGCAGAGGGTTGCTGTAAGGAAAGACAGTATTTTCGGTGAAGTGCGGTACGCATAGAACAGCCATCCCAGCAGCAGCGGATATATGAAAACGAAATGGCCGCCATAAATATAAGACGTGTGGATCCCGAATCTCATAATACAATGGATAATAATGTCACAGATAAAAGAAATCACCAGTATCTGTACCAGCCTGTTCCTGAAGTTTTTAAAATAACTCCAGCAAATCAGCAGCAGTAAAAAGCAGATGAACATGTAAGGGATCCAGGACGAATAGACGTCCATTACAATTCCTTTAAACTCAAACCCCTTCATATTGTGTTTGTCCCGGATGATAAAGTTGGAAAAAAGGATATTTCCGCCGAAGAAATACGAAAGGATCATATCCCAGGTTGGCGTGGAATTTACATTGGAGAACTTTTCATATTGCTGGCTGGTTTTGCTGAAAATATTTTCATATTTGAAATCGATCCGGTTCAGGTAGAGCAGCACAAAACAGGTACAGGTAAGGATTACTCTGAAGGCGGCATTCGCCAGCTTTTTCCAGTTTCCGAAAAGGTTTTTTTCAAAAAGGACCGGGATGAAAACCTTCGTCAGGTTGGTTACCGTGAGGCCGCCGATGGTAATGCCGGAAAGTGCCAGTGCCACTGCCGGAATTTTCTCTTCCTTTCTGATTTTGATGGCGGAATAATGATTGAAAAGCGTCAGCAGAAAAAGGGTATAGGTGAAATTTTCAGGAGTGAATGAAAGAAGAATGTTGGTGGAAAACATGCCGAAGAACAGAAGAAGCAGTAAGCAGTGCAAAAGAGGCAGGCGGATGATGTTTTTCAGGTATTTGAAGACCTGCAGCATGCTCATGCTCACAGCAATGTTGCTGAACCAGGCGAGGGCAAACCGGAAATTGCCATCCATTTTTCCATCTGAAAAATAAAAGGCCGATTCACGGATCCAATTAAAAAAATAATAGGAGAGCGGATGCCTTTCAAAGCTTCCGCCGGTCATCACGATCGATTTGTTGTCGAAACTGAAGTAGGCGTCCCAGGGAATCCTGCTGTCAAAGATAATCTTGTGATGGATGGCAATATAGGAACCCAAATATCCGTACGCTACCAGGAAGAAGAGGAATACAACCAGTTCTGTCCCTGTTGAAGGGAAAATGAGTTTAAAAAAATCAATACATTTTGTTTTGAACTTCTGCACTTCTGAAACTTTATGCAAAAGTAAAATAAAAAACCCATCCATGCAGACGGGTTTTTTATCATCTTCGGCACAAGGTCCGGCAGATTTAGCCTTATCCTTTTGAAGGCAGATGTTTTCCGTTAATTGATCGGGATGGCATACAGTTGGTTTTCCGCCCACAGGCTGCTTCCGAAACTATCAACAGTCCCGGTATATCCATTATTGTCTACCTGTCCTACCCAGTAATAATATGTCTTTGCAGAAGAAGTGGTATTATTCAGGATAACTGCTCCTGAAAGCAGTCCGAATCTTGTAGATGGTCCCCAGATTCCGCTCATCAGCCGCGATCCTACAATATCATTACTGAAACTGAAAGCAGTGGGACTGTCTGAAAAGGTACTGCGTAACCAGATCGACTGGCCTGCCGGCATAAGGGTGAAATTCGTCACAAGCTGGGTGGTATTTACGATATATTTGCTGTTCGCAGGGATTGTGATGGTGGTGCCGGTATAATTGTAATCGGCCCAGTTGGTGGAATTGAGCGTGGCTCCGGTAGGAGAAACGCTGGCCTGAATAACCGGTGCGGAAGCAGCAGGAAGCGCTTGCTTACGGATTACACCGTCGTTATCGGCGGTCAGCATCACGGTACCTCCGGTGGAGGGGATGGTCCGGAGGCGGGCGGTCCCGTTTACATCGAGCAGTTGTGAAGGCGCAGCAACCCCGATTCCTATGTTTCCGGCAGTATCAAAAGTCGTGGTGGAAGCAGAGCCGGAAATATTCAGGGGGTTCCCATTGGCGGTAAGGGTAGTGGGCTGGTTCAGCACGCCTCCCAGACGCACCTCACTGCCGGAAAGGGAAATTCCGTTTCCTGCTGTATAGGTCCGTCCCAGTTTCTGCCATAGGTTACCGTCAAAATAATAATATCCTTCTGAGTTGATATTGACTGTTTTGGGAGTGGTTACGGAAACAGCTGCCGTAGCATACACCAATGCTCCTGTCTGTTCCGTTGCGTACTGGCCATCGGCGGCCTGGATCTGGTTCCCGGTGAGCTTTGGCAGGATCATGCCTTCGGGCGTTGTTCCGTTGTTGTTTCTGGCGCTTACCTCAAAGGTCGCTTTTGGCGTTTGAGTATTAATCCCAACTTGGGAATACAGAAAAGATGAGAAAAGAATGGCAACTGCAGTAGATGCGTGTTTTTTCATGTTGAAAATTTTATTATAATTCGTTTATTATTCGGGGAAAAGGAGTGATAGGGTGGATTTGTATACTGGGGGCAGATTGCGGACATCACCTTAAGCGTAATGCAGAAACCATACTTTGTGTATTAATGTGGCAAAGGTAATGATTTAGTTTTATTTTAATGGGTAATGCAACAATATTTTCATTTATTTAATAATGGCTTAATAAATTATGTTAAAAATAGATAATTCGATAATAATATATAAAATTATGGTAGGTAACAGCCTGAAAATCAAAATCTTTAAAATACTTTTTTATTCAATAAAAAAACCTCTTCAGCATTTAAAACTGAAGAGGCAGATCGGTGTATTGTAACCGTTATAAATTATGAACTGCAGGAAAGCATGGAGCATCCTGAAACGTCATCATAGCCGGACGGTCTTCTCACTGAAAATTCAGGGTAAAGCTCTTCATACGGGTTTTCCAGAGCGTGGGTGAGTTTGTCCAGCAAATCCGTTTTGCCATTCTCAATTTCCTCTATGCATTGATACAGCAGGTAGTTTCTCAGAATAAACTTAGGATTGGCCTTATTCATGATTTCCAGGGATTTTTCCTTTGGGATAAGGTTCTGTTCGAGCCTTGACTGGTATTCTTCCAGGAAAGCACTCAGTCTGGAAAGGTCTTCATCATTCAGGAAGGTATAGGAAACCTTTTCAAACTGACTTCTCAGGTCTGATTCCCGGTCATATTGCGCCAGCCTGCTAAAGAACAGGGTATAATCCAGCTGAAGGTCCTGCATCAGGCTCTGCCAGCCTGTAAAGAACTTTTCATCATTCGTCAGGAGCTGGTCGAATCCGAATTTTCTGCAAAGCATCCGGTCGTGGCTTTCCCAGAAATAGCTTCCGAAATCATTCAGGATATCCTCAAGGAATTTTTCATCCTGGATGAGCGGATGAAGGGCATTGGCCAGCTGCCACAGGTTCCACTGGGCCATCTGTCCCTGTTTCCCGAAAGCATACCGTCTGCCCGGCAGATCGGTGGTATTGGGTGTGAAGTTCAGGTTATATTCATCCATCATTGAATACGGTCCGTAATCAATGGTAAGACCGAGAACCGACATGTTGTCTGTATTCATCACGCCATGAACGAATCCCACACGGTACCATTCTACCATGAGGTCTGCCGTTCTGCGGCATACGCTTTCGAAGAAATCCTTATACTTCTGCGTTCCCCCGGAAACGATTTCCGGATAATAGTTTTCAATGGTAAAATCAGTAAGCTTGCGGAGGGTGTCATATTCCCGCTGCGCAGACATCAGTTCGAAATGCCCGAAACGCAGAAAGCTTTCTGCAGTACGGATAACGACTGCGCCTTTCTCTTTCTGCGGATTGCCGTTGTACATGATGTCCCTTACCACTTCTTCTCCCGTAAGCGCAAGGCTCAGGGCCCGGGTCGTCGGGATCCCGAGATGGAACATGGCTTCACTCATCAGGTATTCCCGGACAGATGATCTCAGCACCGCTCTTCCGTCGGCATGACGGGAATAAGGGGTTGCCCCGGCACCTTTCCACTGGATTTCGTTCCGCTGCCCGGAGGCATTCGTGATCTCCCCGGCAAGAATGGCCCTGCCGTCTCCCAGCTGGCCTGCCCAATTGCCGAACTGGTGACCGGCATAAGCGGTAGCGTAAGGCTGGATATGATCCGGCAGCCGGTTTCCTACCAGAAAATCAAGGTCCTCTACCTCAAAATTCCCCAGGCCTGCTTCCCGGGCCAGTTTCTCATTAAAGGCAATCAGCCTGGGCTGATCGAAACCGGCCGTAACCACTGTTGAAAACAGGACTTTCGGGGTGTTCCGCTGCATCATGTTCCCGGAAAAATCACCGGGGAATATTTTTATAAAGGGTTGTTGGATATTTTCGATATTCATAGGATCAAAGGTAGGCATTAAATAGAAAAGACCTTTCAAATGATTGAAAGGTCCTGTGTATTTCTATGAAAGAATTTATTTATTATTGAAGTCTATATCTTCGCCTGTATTCAGGTTGTCATTGATATTTTCTTCTTTTTTACCTGACGTTTTAGGTCCGGAAGGTTCTGCGGGTTTCGGATTCTTGATCTCATCCAGGGTCTGCAGTCCTCCGTCGTCACCATATCCTCCGCTGAGTCCTTTCAGGTTGGAACAGCCGTCTTTCCATTCGGAAGGCTTTACGAACTTATCACTTGGCAGAACACCGAGGCTTTTATCGGCCCATACTTTTTTCATGAAGATGGCCCAGATCGGTAAAGCCATTTTAGCTCCCTGACCTTCTCCGGTTCCGAAGAAGTGGGTGGCACGGTCTTCCCATCCTACCCAGGCACCGGTAGCCAGCTTCGGTACGATTCCCATGAACCAACCGTCGGAGTTATTCTGTGTGGTTCCCGTTTTACCGGCAATTTCTATCTCTTTTGAAATCCCTTTTCTTCCTAATTCACCGGAAGCCGTACCATATTGGGCCACACCTTTCATCAGCTCGATCATGGTATAGGCATACATGGGATTCATTACTTCTTTCGGTTCTGCATTCACTTCCTTGATTACCCTTCCGTTGGCATCTTCAATTCGCCAGATCATTTCCGGCTTGTTGTAGTTACCGTAATTGGCAAAAGTACTGTAGGCGCCTACCATTTCGTAGATCGTAATATCAGAAGAACCCAAGGCCATCGGCAGGCTGGTGGAAATATCTTCTGTCACCCCGAGGTCCCGGGCTGTCTGAATGACGCTCTGGGTTCCTGCCATTTCAGCAAGACGGAGCGCCACCGGGTTCTGGGAGTGGGCAAGGGCATCTTTCAGGGTAAGCATACCGCCTCTCCCCGGAACATGGTAAGTTCCTTTGTTAAAGCTGGCATTGGAAACAACGGAACAAGGGGTCATCCCCAGTTTCATGATTGCCGTAGCGTATACAAAAGGCTTGAACGTAGATCCTACCTGTCTTTTCCCTTGTTTGATATGGTCATACTGGAAATGCTGCCAGTCGATACCGCCTACCCATGCTTTGATATCCCCGGTTCCCGGAGTTACCGACATCAGCCCGGCCTGAGCCACTTTCTTATGCCATCTGATAGAATCCCATGGCGACATTTCTACCTCTTCTTCACCTGCCCATGTAAAACGGGAGGTTTTTACCGGCTTTTTAAACTCCATCATAATGGAGTCTTCAGAAACCCCTGCGGCTTTCAGCTGTTTGTAACGCCCGGTTCTTTTCATGGCCTGCACCATCACCTCGCTGATCTGCTTGTCATTCAGGTAATAAAACGGCCAGTTCTTTCTGCCCCGTTGTTCGGCATCAAACCTTTTCTGGAGATCCGTTAAGTGTTCTTTAATGGCATCCTCGGCATATTTCTGCATTTTGGAATCCAGTGTTACATAGATCTTCAGGCCGTCTTTATAGAGGTTCAGCTTTTTGCCGTTCTCTTTTTCGTAATCGTCAAGATACTTATCGATTTCTTTCCTCAGATAAAACTTGTAATAAGCGGAGTATCCGTCGCTGATGTTTTTGATGGGATGGTAATCCAGGGCAATCGGAGTAGCCGTTGCCTTGGTAAAAGTCTCCTGGTCGATATATCCCGTTTTCAGCATCTGGTCCAGTACTACATCACGTCTTGTTTTCGCCCTTTCAGGGTTTCTCATCGGGTTGTTCTTCACCGGATTTTCCAGCATGGCCACAAACATGGCGGCTTCCGGCAGGGTCAGTTCGGATGTTTTTTTATTGAAATAGATTTTGGAGGCCATTTCAATCCCGTTTGCGTTGTACAGGAAATCGAACTTGTTGAAATATAAAGTAATAATTTCTTCTTTAGTATATCTCTTTTCAAGACTTACAGCTACAACCCACTCTTTTAACTTTTGAAAAACTGCTTTAATTTTATTGTCAGCTCTTTTACCGGTAAAAAGCAATTTGGCTAATTGTTGAGTGATTGTAGATCCTCCACCACGTCCTCCTCTAAAAACAACTGCTCTGGCAACCGACTGTAAATCAATTCCCGAGTGTTCCTTAAAACGTTCATCCTCTTTAGCCTGTAAAGCATAAATAAGATAAGGAGGAAGGTCTTTATAAATGATGGGCTGCGTTTTTTCTTTCTCAAACTTACCCAGAAGCACCCCGTCCGAAGAGATGATTTCAGAGGCTACGTAAATATCCGGGTTTTCAAGCTCCTTTACATCAGGCATTTCACCGAGGAACCCCTGGGATACCGCAAAGAAAAGTGCTGAAATCCCTAAAACCACCGCAATAAGGCCAATCCAGATGATCCGGACCCATTTTTTCCATGCGGTATTTTTCTTTTTGGGCGGAAGGGGGAAGGTTTTCCCTTTTCTTCCTGCATTCGATTTGTTTTCTTCCATTGATGATTACGGTTTTGCCGTTTCTATTTTTACTCCAATGTCTTCAATTCCCGGAAGGTTGTCGTTCCTCATCGCCTGGGTAAGGCCGATTTCATATTTTCCCTTTGCCGGAAACCGGTAGTTTAATTTATACTGAAACAGGGTTTCCTTCGTATCTCCGAATCCCGTCCCCAGCCATTCCCCGTTAGGCTTTGCGAGGATGTAGTTCATCGTATCCGTTTGTTTTTTCTTGGACTGAAGGTCCGTAAAATTAACGATGAACCGGATATTGCTGTAAGGATATTCATTGTTGTTCCTTACAACAAACAGGATGTCCTTAGGATTCTGGGGATCTGAAATTTCAAGACTGAACTTTTGATCGCTTTTCTTATTCCATTTGTTGTTAACGGAATTCATGATGACCTCGCCTTCCGAAGAAGACTGGCAGCTGAAGAAAAGCATGAGGGATAATAATCCTGAAATTTTACCCATTATTGTCTTTTTTTGGAGGAAACTTCTTTTTAAATTTTTTCTTGTTCGGATTGGGCTTTCTCTCTCCAGCCTCATTATTTATGTTTACACCAGCTTCCGCTTTCTCCAGTTGGGGTTTCTGTTGCTGAGGCCTCTGTTGCCTCGGCTGGGTGTTGGCACCGGCATTCGGATTCTGTTTCTGCGGTCTTTCCTGCTTCTGGGTCCTTTCCGGACGTTCGCTTCTTTCGGCTCTTTCCGGCCTGTCGGAGCGCTCCTGTCTCTCAGGCCTGTTGTTATTTTTCCTTGGTCCCTGATTTTGTCCCTGCCCGTTTCCTTGCCTGTTCTGGTTCTTATTCCTGTTGTTCCTGTTTTTCTTTTCAAAACGGTCAACATTATTTTCCTGGATCAGGTCAATGCTGGCAAACGGTGCCGTTTCCGGCTGTTTCAGCTCCTCGAGCGGAAGGGTTTTTTCGCCACGTTTGTTTTTGGCAATCAGTTTTTTTACCAGGTCGATATCGAAATCATACCATGCCATGGAGCTGTCGACATAAGCAAACCACATTTTCTTCTTGAAAACATCGATCTTAATGCAGAAAGCCCTGCCTTTTTCCGTATCCAGGGTAGTGGAGGAAGAGGGGAAGTTGCTGAGGGCGTCCAGATAACTGTCGAGCTCATAATTCAGGCAGCATTTCAGCTTTCCGCACTGTCCGGCCAGTTTCTGGGGATTGATGCTCAGCTGCTGGTATCTGGCCACATTGGTATTCACGGACCTGAAATCCGTAAGCCATGTGGAACAGCAGAGTTCTCTTCCGCAAGAACCTATACCGCCTACCTTTGCCGCTTCCTGCCTGAAACCGATCTGTTTCATATCGATCTTTGTACGGAAGGCACCTGCATATTCCTTGATCAGCTGTCTGAAATCCACCCGGTTTTCAGCCGTATAATAAAACGTAACTTTTGAGGCGTCACCCTGGTATTCCACATCGGTAATCTTCATTTCGAGACCGATCCGGTGGGCGATCTTGCGCGCCTCTATTTTTACGGTATCTTCTTTTTTTCTGGCTTCCTGCCATACTTCGAGATCCTTTTGATTGGCCTGCCGGTATATTTTCAAGGCAGCATCTTCAGGGCATCTCTTCTTTTTCATCTGGATTTTTACCAGCTCTCCGGTGAGACTTACCACACCTACATCATGTCCGGGACTTGATTCTACTGTAACTACGCTACCTATATGTAAAGGGATATTATGTACGTTTTTATAAAAAGATTTTCTGTCATTTTTAAATCTGACTTCGACAAAATCACACCGGTTCGGTGCAGGATTGCTGATATCGGAAAGCCAGTCGAAAACACTTAATTTATAACTATTACCACAGGTATCTACATTTTCACAGCCATTCGCGGTCTTCTTGGGTCCGCAAGAATGTGCAGAATCGCCGGATGTTTTACATCCACAACTCATATATTATATATTTAATCTTGCAAATTTATGATTTTTATCTTTATGAGGTCTAAAATAATCAAATATTAAGAAACATCGCTGTTTGGGATTAAACAAAAAAATACGATCGCTTCAGATCAGTAAATAAAACATTGTAATCTAATGGTTTAAGTTGATAAAAAGCAGACATGTTATTTTAAACATAATTTTATTTCACCTTAATGTTTAAAATTTTATGATTTATTAACAGGGGTAAGCAAATTAATTTTATATTTGGATTATATAATAACAGTCTATGAAAAAAATAGTACTATCCACTGCATTATTGGCAGGTGTTCTATCATACGCGGGAGGCTTCAGGGTTTCCCTGCAAGGGGTAAAGCAGTTGGCAATGGCGCATACGAGTGCCCATGCTGAAGACGCTAGCGTAACATTCTTTAACCCGGCAGGGATGTCTTTCATCCCCTCAAAACTCAGTATTGTTGCCGGCGGGTTCGGAGCGAGTAATAAGGTGACTTTTCAGAACCTGAATACTTTACAGAGTACGGAAACCGATAATCCGATCGGTACTCCTATCTATGCGGCAGTAGCTTATAAAGCAACGGATAAGCTATCTGTAGGTTTCAGCTTTACAACGCCTTTCGGGAGCACTATTGAGTGGCCGGAAAACTGGGAAGGAAGAGAACTGGTCCAGCGCCTTGAGCTGAAAAGTTATTATTTCCAGCCTATGGTTTCCTATAAATTCAATGACTGGCTGGCGTTCGGGGCAAGTTATATCTATGCAAAAGGCAATGTGAACTGGGACAAAGCGGTTACCCAATTCGGAGGACAGGTTAATCTTGACAGTAAAGCGAGCGGTCATGGGTATGGCTTCGGGTTTTATTTCAGACCGGATCCTAAGCTGGATGTAAGTATTGCTTACCGGTCACCGGTTGACATGAAGGCAAAAGACGGAACAGCTACCTTCAAATTCCCTTCATCTTCCGTATATTCCCTGCTGGGGATCGATGCCGGCGGACAGGATAAATTTACAGCAACATTGCCGCTGGTAGAAGAGTATACCATCGGTTTAACCTATAAAATTACGCCGAAATGGTTGGTTTCTGCAGATTTCAACTATCACGGATGGGAAAGATATACGCAGCTGACCCTGGATTTTGCAAAAGCCCCGGTGGGGAATCAGGCAGATCCTACGGTTTCGGTTTCGCCTAAAAACTTCAGGAATTCCAAAACCTTCAGGCTCGGAACCCAATATGCCTTCACCGATATGATCTATGGTCGCCTGGGGGCCTATTACGATGAATCCCCTTATTCAGATGAACGCTTTATTCCGGAGACTCCTTCCTTTAATACCTATGTGGTAACCGGTGGGGTAGGCTTTAAACTGAAACAGTTCGGCGTTGATGTGGCAGGCGGATATGCCATGCCTCAGGCAAGATATGTGAATAACCCTGTGGTCGGCTTCTACGGGCAGGCCAAAGCCACGGCGTTTTATTTAGGCTTAGGCTTATCATACAATCCTTTTTAATTGAAGACTATGAAAAAAATTATAATTTCTACATTCGCTGTTTCCGCGCTCCTTTTTACCACAAGCTGCGAAGATGAATTTGATACCGATGTAAACGATGTGGTGGTAACTTCCGGAGAAGCGGATTTTAAAAACTATATAGCCTTAGGAAATTCCCTTACTTCAGGGTACAGAGACGGAGCTCTGTATATCGATGGGCAAAATGAATCTTATCCTTCAATGATTGCTGCGCAAATGAAATTGGCCGGCGGAGGCGATTTCAGACAGCCCTTGATGGCAGATAATAACGGAGGCCTTTTGCTGGCAACTCCCGGTGTCGTACAGATTGCAGATACAAAACTGTATATTAATGGTATTGTAGGAGGTTCTCCGGAAATAAAAAATGCCAATAATAATGTGGCAACAACGCTTACGAATACGGTTTTGACAGGACCTTTTAATAATATGGGAGTCCCGGGAGCTAAAGTATCCCATCTTTTGGCTCCTAATTATGGGAATATTCAGGGAGTTGCTCTAAAGACAGCCAATCCTTATTTTGTGAGATTTGCATCAAGCCCTACTACTTCGGTAATTAATGATTTCAAAACACAGAAGCCTACATTCTTTTCTTTGTGGATCGGCAATAATGATGCATTGTTATATGCTCTAGCCGGAGCAGACGCTTCGGTAGAATCATTAACCCCGCCTGCACAGTTCAGTCAGTATTATAATATACTGATCAATGAAATTGCCTCTACCAATGCTAAAGGTGTTATTGCAAATATTCCTAATGTTACCTCTATTCCTTCACTGACCACTATTCCTGTTAATCCTCTTACATCTTTTGTTCTGGGAAATGGAAATGTGGCAGCAGGAGAAGCTAATATCGATAATTTAAATACAAATCTGTATGGTCCGTTAAATCAGATACTGACAGCATTCGGAGCAGGAGACAGGATTAAACCATTGTCTAAGACAACAGCTAATCCTTTATTGATTAAAGATGAAACACTTCCGGATCTTAAAAGTCAGATTACGGCAGCAGCATTAGGCTCTGGTAATCCAACCTTGGCAGCCCTGGCAACTTATCTAGGCAATACATACGGGCAGGCGAGACAAGCCAGAACAGGCGATCTTGTTCCGTTGACAACAAGAGCGCAGATAGGGCAGGCAGAGCCTTTAGTTCCTTCTGCTCTTGCGGCAAGAGGTATTGCTTATCCTTTAGCTGACAAATATATCCTGATTCCATCTGAAATTACAGAAATTAATAATGCAATCGATGCTTATAATATTACTATAAAAGCAGCAGCACTATCAAAAGGATATGCCTTTGTTGATGCCAATAAAAAAATGGCAGAACTTGGAGCTCAGTCAGGAATTTCAGTAGATGGAGTGAAATATACGGCTAAATTTGTGAGTGGAGGTGCTTTTTCACTGGATGGAGTACACCTTACAGGACGAGGATACGGGATTATTGCTAATGAATTTATTAAGTCCATTAATGCAACATACAAATCAAACTTACCGCAGGTAAATCCTAATAATTACTCCGGAATAAAACTTCCTTAATCATTAACGGAATAAAAACTTAGAAACCACAAGACTGATTCTTGTGGTTTTTTTTTAAATTTGCACAATCTTTTAAAAAGTAAAAATGGCCCATCAGTTAAGTTATCTATTTTGTACAAGGACGAGCAAGGACTTGGCAGAGAAAATTGCCCAGTATTACGGGAAGGAATTAGGAAAAATCAACTTTCAGGAGTTCAGCGACGGAGAATTTGAACCGGTACTGGATGAATCCGTAAGAGGAGGAAGGGTATTCCTGATCGGATCTACATTTCCGCCCGCAGACAATCTTTTGGAACTTCTCCTGATGATTGATGCTGCGAAAAGAGCTTCCGCAAAAAGCATTACCGTCGTACTTCCGTATTTCGGACTTGCAAGACAGGACAGGAAAGACAAGCCCAGAGCACCGATCGGTGCCAAGCTGGTGGCGAATCTTCTTACTGCCGCAGGCGCAACACGAATCATGACCATGGATCTCCATGCCGACCAGATCCAGGGATTCTTTGAAATTCCGGTAGATCATCTGTATGCCTCCACTATTTTCGTGGACTATATCAGGAATCTTAATCTGGAAAACCTGACGATTGCTTCCCCGGATATGGGAGGAGCCAAAAGAGCGAAAAACTACGCCGGGCACCTGGGTGCAGAAGTAGTAATCGCCTACAAAGAAAGGAAAAAAGCCAATGTGGTGGAAGAAATGTTCCTGATCGGGGATGTAGAAGGGAAAAACGTAATCCTTATTGACGATATGATCGATACGGCAGGTACCCTTTGCAAAGCAGCCGAAATCCTTATGGAAAAAGGAGCTAAAACCGTAAGGGCAATGGCTACCCACGGTGTGCTCTCAGGTAAAGCCTATGACAATATTGAAAATTCAAAATTACTGGAAGTGATTGTAACTGACTCTATTCCTGTGAAAAATAATTTGTCATCTAAAATAAAAGTGCTATCTTGCGCCCCGTTATTTGCAGATGTAATGAAGATGGTGCATGAACACCAGTCGATCAGCAGCAAATTCGTTATCTAACGGATTTACAGTAATTTGCAAATCAATTGTTAAAACAATTTTTTAAATTTTTATAAATGAAATCTATTACAATTCAAGGTACAAAAAGAGAAAGCGTGGGCAAAAAGTCTACAAAAGCTTTACGTGATGCTGAATTAGTTCCTTGTGTTGTTTACGGAG
>NZ_CAJYMO010000021.1 GCF_913776365.1 uncultured Chryseobacterium sp.
GCTTAAAGAAAAGCAGGCCACATTGTTCGATGCAGCTTATGAAACCGGACTTTCAAGCACCAGCAGGCTGCACGACCTGTTTGTAAAGATCGAAGGCATGTCGCCGGCAGATTATAAAAACGGAGGAAGGAACCTCAGGATCAACTACAGTTTTTCCGGAAGCCCTTTCGGCATGGTGATGGCTGCATCTACTGCAAAAGGGGTCTGCTTTATGGCTTTTGAGGAAAATAAAGAAACGGCATTGGGAAATTTACAGGTTACATTTCCCAATGCCTCTTTTTTTGAAGCCCGGGACGAACATCAGGACAATGCTTTATCGATTTTCAGCACAGACTGGAAACATCTGAAGACCGTTAAGCTTCATCTGAAAGGAACGGATTTCCAGCTTAAGGTCTGGGAAAGCCTGCTTACAATTCCCATGGGAGAAGTTTCCACATATGGCAGGGTGGCCGGGGCTGCCGGTCATTCCAAAGCTTCCCGGGCTGTCGGGACAGCCATCGGCAGCAATCCTGTAGCCTTTCTGATTCCGTGCCATCGGGTCATCCGGTCTTCGGGAACGATCGGGGGATACCGTTGGGGAAGCATCCGGAAACAGCTGATGCTGGGTTGGGAAAGTTCACGGATAGAATCAGAAATGGCAGCAGGTAAAAAAAACTTTTCAGATGAGCGCCCTGAATTCTGAATCGGATTCCTTACACCAGAAGATGGCTTATTATGATAAATCCTGATTATTTTTAAAGTAAACCAGTACTCAATATCCCTTAAAAAACCGGAAGAAGGCGCCGGATAGAATAAGATTTCTTTTGTGAGACAGGATCAGAAAGAAAGAATAATCAAACAAAATCTTTTGTCATTCTTTCAGAAGTTATTCTGTTTGAATCCAGACCAGACAGCCTTAATTTTACCTTTGATTAAATAAACGGCTGAATATAATCTGAATACGGTTTAATTTGCATTGTCTAAAGTCCTGAAGGGACGGCTTTCTGCAGGATAGGATAAAATCTCATCCGGAATGGTATAATTATCACTAAACCAGGAATAAGCAGGATGCCGGAAATTCCTTTATCAAAAAATAGGATCAGAAAGAAAAATAATCAAACAAAATCTCTCCTTGAATCTGAGAATTTTGATGAGAACCAAACCGGCCTGATTGTTTTAGTCTCATTCAGGAGTATATTCCTGAACACTTTATTTTCAAAAAATACCAATTGTAAACCCTTTCATTAAAAAAAGCTGCATTGACGTTTTTTTAAACAACAATGCAGCCTGTTTATCCGGACAAAGTTTCTAGCAGCCGCATTCCCCGTAAATAGGGAACGTTACGGAAGTTCCGTCGGCTTTTTCGATCTTTAAAGATCCCTCAAACAGCAATGCTTCTTCTCCTTTTATCTTTTTTCCTTTTACCGAAATTTTATAGGTTTCATTTTCAATTTCCTTGGTCAGTTCTTCATCCACTTCCATATCGCTTGAGGAAATCAGGTTCAGGGCCAGCCTTTTCCCGTCCAGCTTCAGGTAGGCGGTTTTTCCGGCATCGTCGGCATAAATGTATTTCTCAGCTTCAAAATCGGCCTTGTTTTTCGCAAAATAGCAGGAACATTCCTTGATCTCTGCAGGAAAAGGAAAGGTTTCCACGGAAATGCTACCGTTGGAAGCTGCTGGTGGTAAAGAATCCCGGACAACTTTCACGGAATCTGCAGAAATTTTATTCGTGCCGGTCTGCTGTTCTTTTTTGCAGGCGGTCAGCATCAGAGCTGAAGCAAAAACAATCATGTATTTCATATCAGTGGTTTTTATCGGTTATCCTCTTGCTCTTTCCAGCAGCACCATCATCAGGAGGGAAAGAATAACAAGGCTTTCGTCTTCATCATCAATATCGATCATCCGGTCCAGCTGGAATCTCCTGCCGAAGAACGAAGGCATTTTTTTAAGTCTGAAATATTCTTTTCCGTCTGTTCCGGTTACGGTATATGAAGGATTCAGGAAGTATCCCGTAAACAATCCGATCACCGGGATTTCGCCTACCATGCCGTCGAAGAATTTTACCCAGGCATTGTCTTCCTGTATCCTGAATTTGGCCTGGTCGTTCATATCCAGCACATCGTAGCTCGATTTCCATAGTGAACGCATGCCTTTCCTGGCCAGCCTGCCGAAACTTTTTCCGGTAGCGATTTCATTCATGGAGTAGGAAGCATTGAAATCAATCCATTGATTGGCACGGATCCGGAAAAGCTCCTTTGATTTGCTTTCGTCGTTGAATACGATCACGTCTTCCTTCAGCTTAAACATTTTCTGACGGACATACGCTACATAATTGCCATTTCTGTCCGTGATGTTGAAGTCGCTGGCCAGCGTGGTGATCTTGAATTTAAAATCCAGGGGATAATTCAGGTGGTTAAGTACCATAAAGTCTAGTTTTTCAAGTTAATATTCTGAACCCAAAGATAACGGTTTTTCCGCTGAATGATGAACCCGGAATAGCCGATATTGAGATTATGGCGGTTAAAAAAATGTTAAATCGGAAGACGGCCCTGCACGCCATCCTGGCTGGCGAAAATTGCGGGCCGGGTATTCACAGTTTACAAGTTTAATGCTTATTTTTGTGTTATGGATTACCCAAGTAAAGTATTGGCAAAGGCAGTGGATGAAATTTCGGGATTGCCCGGTATCGGCAGGAAAACCGCCTTGCGCCTCGCATTACATTTATTGAAACAGCCTAATTCCCGAGCGATGGGCCTTGGAAACGCACTCATCAGCCTGGTGAATGATATCAAGTATTGTAAAGAATGTCATAATTTTTCTGATTTTGAGATCTGTGAGATCTGCAGCAATGACAAAAGAAGCGATGAGCTCATCTGTATCGTAGAAGATGTACGTGACGTCATCGCTATTGAAAACACGGGGAAATATACCGGCAAATACCTGATTCTGGGCGGGAAAATATCCCCGATGGAAGGTGTAGGACCCAATCAGCTGAATATTCCGAGTATTGAGAAAAAGCTGAAGGACGGGCAGGTAAAGGAATTTATCTTTGCCCTGAGTGCCACGATGGAAGGAGATACTACCGCTTATTATATTTATAAGAAGTTTAAGAACGCCGGTGTCAATTTCTCCAGTATTGCCAGGGGAATCTCAGTAGGGGATGAGCTGGAATATGCTGATGAGATCTCATTGGGAAGGTCTATTACCAACAGGCTGCCGTATAACGAAGCAAGTTCCTGATCCATGCACAGCGATCCTATAGTCTCTGTTATCATACCGGTATATAATGCTGAAAATACCATAGAACGTGCCTTGCATTCTATTGCAGTGCAGACGGTAGGAGCGGAGGTATTCGAAATTATAATCATCAATGATGGTTCTACCGACAGGACCAGGCCGCTGATTGAAGAATATATCCTGAAAAATCCCGGGATGGACATCCTGCTGATTAATCAGCCGAATGGTGGAGTGTCCAAAGCCAGGAATGCAGGGCTGAAAATCGCAAAAGGAGATTACATCGCCCTTCTGGATGCCGACGATGAGTGGCTTCCCTGCAAAACGGAGAAACAGCTTGCCCTGCTTGAAGATAAAACCCTCCGGATCGATTTCCTGGCCACCCGGAGAAACAGCCAGCAGATCCTGTTGCCTTACCGGGTAGAAAATCACCTGGCGGAAATTACATTCAGGAAGCTTCTTCTGCGGAACGAAGCCCAGCCATCCACAGTAATGTTCAAAAGAAAAATCCTCAGCAACACAGGGTATTTTAACGATGACCAACGATATGCTGAAGATCTGAACTACTGGATGAGAATTGCTGAAAACAATACCATGTACATTCTGGATGAAAGTCTGCTGATTGCCGGCGGGGGGAAAAGAACGTTCGGGGTATCCGGCCTTTCGGCAAATCTTTCCCTTATGGAAAAAGGATTCCAGCGAAACCTGAAGGAAATGCGCGGCATGAAAAAAATAAGCAGTGCCGAATATCGTTTTCTTGCGCTTTTTTATAAAGCAAAATACTTACTTTTGCTGACCAGAACTTTTTACTTCAACTTAAAAAACAAAAACCGTCAGAAAACTGCCTCATGAAGTTGTCCATCATCATCGTTAACTATAATGTCACCCGCCTGCTCAGGGAATGCCTTTTTTCTATCAGGACTTATGTGACGGAAGTTGACCATGAGGTTATAGTGATTGATAATGATTCTACCGACTCTTCATGGAAAGACCTCATTCCTGAATTTCCTGAGGTCCGGTTTATTTCATCCGGAACCAACTCCGGTTTTGCAAAGGCCAATAACAAAGCGATACAATCTGCAACCGGTGAATACCTCCTGCTGCTGAATCCGGATACGCAGCTGGAAGGATTTTACATGAAAGACATTTTGCAATTTGCCGACAGCCAGCCTTGCTTTGGAAGCCTGGGTGTCAGGATGCATGATGCAGACGGAAAGTTTCTTCCGGAAAGCAAACGGTCGGTACCGGATATGTTTAATTCCTTCGGAAAGCTGTTTGTGAGTTTCAGAAAAGATAATCCTAAATCTTATTACCGGAATGATATAGAGGAAACAGCCGTTGAAAGGGTAGACGTGATAACGGGAGCTTTCTTTCTGGTCAGAAAGGATGTTTACCTGGAAGTAGGCGGGCTGGATGAATCCTATTTCATGTATGGTGAAGACATTGATCTCTGCTATACCCTGCTGAAGAACGGATTTGTGAATTTTTATTACGGAAAAGCTGCCATTCTCCATCATAAAGGCGAAAGTACGGTAAAGGATCAAGTGTACCTGCAAAGATTTTACGGAGCCATGCAGATCTTTATTACCAAATATTACCGCAAAAAACATCCGCTGCTTTTCTGGATCCTGAAAGCCGGGCTGCGGCTGAAGTTCATCATGGAAAAATCAAAATTATAAAGTCAGGAAATAAGCATGGATCAGTTTCAAAAGTTGTGGGAAACTCTGTTGCATTGATTTTTTCAGGATATCCCTGCACATGAACTTCCAGACTTATTTCTTCCTGCATATCCGGTTTCCTGTTGTATTCTTACTCGCTTTGGATATAAAGGCAAAGTGCTTCACCTTTTGTTAATGAAATGTGCTGATTATCAAATGTATTTTTTCCTACGGTTATACAGGGAAAGGGATTTGATAAGTTCAGTTTAGATTTCAGCCAACAGGTTAAAATACACATCTGTTGTCAAGCGGCCAGCTTGAGATAACCTCCGTGAAAAGATTAAATTACTACCAAGTTAGTCTGTTTGTATCCGTCCTGTTACTGCACCGGTACTGCTGCCATGCAACAGATCAGCAATCAGCAGAGAGAGCCGCTACAAAGCAGTGAATCGATTACCTGGCCATTATGATTAAACTATGCGATCTCATCTTTATCCGTGAAATCAGCCCGCTTTACTCAGTCCTTTCCGGGGGATCTGTTTTTTTGACAGTATTTAGGCTTTGCGTCTCATCCATAAAAAAAGCAACTCATGCGAGTTGCTTCTGTATATAAAAAGGTAAGTTTTACTTATTTTGCCGGAGCCGGAGTCTGAACCGGAGCAGTTGTTGTAGTAGCCGCTGCCGGAGCAGAAGACTGTTTTGCCGGAGCTTCTTTCTGGGCGGGAACCGGAACCGGTGCTGCTGCAGAAGGCTTTCCTGTAATCACTACGCTTAAAAGGATAAGAACAATAATGGTTGCTCCTAACGTCCAGGTGGCTTTCTCCATGAAATCGTTGGTACGCTGTACACCGAACTGAGCGGAAGATGCTCCACCGAATGTGCTGGAAAGGCCTCCTCCCTTAGGATTTTGAGCCATAACAACGATAACCAGTAAGATGCTGGCGATCATAATAAGAACCATCAAGAGTATAAATATAGTATCCATTAATTTGATTTCTTTTTTGAATGGCCAAATTTAATGTTTTTTTACGGAACGGCAAAAAAAGATCCCTGTAAATACCAACAAAAATAAAATCAGCAGCCAGGATATGGCTGCTGATTTTTATGGAGTACGGAATCCTTTTATTTAAAATCGGAATCTTTTGCCTGGTTGATATCGTAGGATTTCACGGTCATCGTCATGTCCATTCCCATCTGG
>NZ_CAJYMO010000022.1 GCF_913776365.1 uncultured Chryseobacterium sp.
ACCGGACATTCCGGTGTGGTTCTCTCTGTTGTTCTTCCGGGAGCCGGATCTGCTGATTCTTCTTATGGTCCCGGCTTAATGTTTCACTTTTACTTAGGTGTGCGCGCTGTTCTTGATTGCAGATGTCATTTCAGTGAAAAGATCCCCGGTTGCTGGTTCTGTCATGCAGGGCACTTTTACCATCTGTGGATGGGGATGTACCATTGTCATTAACCGGGAAAAAATATTTTCTTACATTTGAATTTTACAAATCAGAGTCATGGAAAAAACTGCCCATACTTCGCATAGTTCCCTGGAAGATTTCTATCAGGAAATGGCCCATAAGTCGGGTCTTTCCATAGAAAGTATCCTGCCGAAAGGCCTGCAGAAAGAAATCGGCCACTTTAATGTTTTTGATATTGCCCGGACCATACAGCAGGTGAAGCTCACTTTCCAGATGCCCTACAACAGGCGGAAATATTACAAGATAAGCCTCATCCGCGGAAAGAACCGGGCGGAGTATGCGGATAAAATAATCCGTATCAAAAGCAATGCCCTGCTGTTTGCGACCCCGAAAGTGCCTTACCACTGGATTCCTGAAGATACGGACCAGTCGGGGAGCTTCTGTGTATTTACCGAAGATTTCTTCAGTAAAGACAGGACCCGCGGTTCTTTGGAAGACCTGCCGATCTTCCGTCCCGGAACGATCCCGCTTTTTGAGATCGATGATGCATTGGCTGATGAGATAGAGGCCCTGTTTAAAAAGATCAGGAAGGAGATTGAATCCGATTATATCTTCAAATATGATCTGATCCGCAATTATGTGCTGGAACTCATTCATTACGGACAGAAGCTTCAGCCTGCCGCCAAGCTTTCCGCTTCAGGTGACGCATCGCTCCGCGTGGTTTCCCTGTTCATTGAACTGCTGGAACGCCAGTTTCCGGTAGAGTCACCGGAGCAGAGACTTCAGATGAAAACTGCCAAAGACTATGCAGACCGGCTGTCCGTCCATGTCAACCACCTCAATAAAAAACTTAAGGAAAGCACAGGGAAGACCACAACGGAAATCATCACCGAAAGAATCGTTCAGGAGGCCAAGATCCTATTAAGGCAGACCCGCTGGAATGTATCGGAAATTGCTTATGCGCTGGGATTTGAAGAAGTTGCCCATTTTTCCAATTTCTTTAAAAAAAAGACGGCGCTTACGCCGATGGAATTCCGGTCCTGATTTGAATTTTGCAAATTTCAGTTTGATTCAGGCAAAGCATTTGCATCAGGAAATACAGACCTTTGTCTCATTAAAATCAATTGAAAATATGGAAACCAGAACAAAAATTGCACTTATTACCGGCGGGAGCCGCGGGCTGGGGAAAAACTCAGCCCTGAAAATCGCGGAAAAGGGTCTTGATGTAATCCTTACCTACCGGAACAACCGGGAAGAAGCGGAAGCCACAGTACGTGAAATTCAGGCAATCGGCAGAAAAGCCATCGCTTATCAGCTGGATACCAAAGCAGTAAAAAGCTTTGACGCTTTCGTAAAAACAGTGGGTGACCATCTTGAGGAAAATACGGGAAGCAGGAATATTGATTACCTGATCAACAATGCCGGGACTGCCCTGTATGCACCGGTTGCGGATGTTACGGAAGAACAGCTGGACGATGTGGTGGATATCCATTTCAAAGGGGTGTTTTTCCTTACCCAGAAAATGCTGCCGTTCATCAATGAAGGGGGCGGGATTATCAACGTCTCTTCCGGGCTGGCGCGTTTCGCCTTGCCGGGATCATCTGTCTACGGCTCCATCAAAGCAGGCGTGGAGATGCTCACCCGTTACCTGGCAAAAGAGCTGGGCCCAAGAAGGATCAAAGCCAATGTAGTGGCGCCGGGAGCAATTGAAACCGACTTCGGAGGCGGAAGAACCAGGGATGATGAGCAGGTGAATGCCATGGTGGCAGGAGCAACGGCACTGGGCCGTGCAGGGGTACCGGATGACATCGGTGGAGTAGTGGCTTTCCTGTGCACGGAAGAAGCCCGCTGGATCAACGGACAAAGGATAGAAGCTTCCGGCGGAATGTTCTTATAATTAACTTAAAGTCCGGGAGTTACAGATACCGGCTGTTGCATCGCAACCTCTAATCAGTTTTGATTATATAATACAATCCCGGTGGCTGAGATTTTTTTCTGGGCCACCGGGAATTTTTTAAAGCCTGGCTAAATTTTCAATGGCCCGTTCCAGTGTTTCCTGTTTTTTGGCAAAGCACAGCCGGATCACATGCTCATTTATTTTATCTTTATAGAAAGACGAGAAAGGGATACTGGCCACTTTATGGGTGGCGGTAAGTTCCTGTGCAAAATCAAAATCGTTCAGGTCTGAGATCCTGTCATATTTCAATGCCTGGAAGTAGGTGCCTTCGCAATCCAGCACTTCAAAAGAAGTACCTGCGAGTCCCTGTCTCAGGAAATCCCTTTTTTCCTGGAAAAAGCGGTTAAGATAAAGATAGTGTTCCGGGTTTTTCATGTATTCTGCCAATGCCATCTGCATGGGAGTGTTTACGGAAAATACATTGAACTGGTGTACTTTCCTGAACTCATCCATCAGGTTTTCAGGAGCGGCACAATATCCGGTTTTCCAGCCGGTTACATGAAACAGTTTTCCGAATGAGGCGACCATCAGGCTTCTTTCTCTCAGCTCGGGATATTGGCAGACGCTGAGGTGCGGTTTGCCGTCGAAGACAATATTTTCATACACCTCATCACTCAGGATCAGGATGGAAGTATCCCTGACAATACTGATAAGTTCCTGGAGATCATTTTCCTTCAGGATTTTTCCTGCCGGGTTATTGGGGTTGTTGATGATGATCATCCTGGTCTTCTCCGAAACCAGTCCGCTTACGGTATTCCAGTCAATTTCATAATCGGGTGCGCTCATCCTGAACCTTTTGACAATACCTCCGAAAAGTTCTACGGTAGGCTCATAACAGTCATACGCAGGCTCGAAGATAATGACTTCATCGTCCTTTTTCACGAAAGCGGCAATGGCCGTAAAGATGGCCTGGGTTCCGCCTGCCGTTATGGTAATTTCAGTATCCGGATGATAGACTGCCTGATGGGTATTTTCAATTTTTACGGCGATTTCTTCTTTCAGTACCATCATGCCGCCCATTGGTGCGTATTGATTAAAGCCGTTTCTGATAAAGCCGTTTACATGGTCCAGCAGAACGGGATCGGCCGGAAAATCCGGGAATCCCTGGGAAAGATTAATTGCTTCATGCTCGTGGGCAAGCTGCGTCATCTGGCTGAAAATGGTAGTCCCGACATCGGAAAGTTTGGATAGAGGAAGTTGAATCATTGTATTAAATTTTGTAAGACTGAAAATCCCTGAAATGTCCGGGCCGGAAAGGATCAGTCTGGTGAATGGTCGATTTTGATGGGTATACGGTCAGGAAGAACACCCGTTTAACGGTACTGAATCAGCGTTATTAAAAATCTTCAGGAAAAATACCGGTGGCATATTTCCATACTTCAACGATTTCATTCAGCGGAATGTCGTAAGGTTCATAAAACGTATTGTCCGATACTACGGTAAGGGAAGCCTTGTTTTTAGCCCTCAGCCTTTTATAAGTAATTCCGTCATTAAGTGTGATGAAAACATAGGTGTTCCCGGATTTCAGGTCATCCACGCCTTCCATATATTTCCCGATGATATAAGACCCGTCCCTGAAAGGCGGCATGGAGTCACCGTCTGCCGGGAAAGCCCTGAATTTGCCGTTTTTAAGGAAGGGAAGGGAAATGGTCTCCAGGCTCTCGATATAATCCGGATCGCTGTATCCTCTGAGGTAGCCCATGGTAGCCTTCTGGGGAACGATCTCTATGCTTTCGTTTCCGGCCTGGTCTACCACTACCGGCAGCACGATCCTGTTGTCGGGCAGCTTGAGCATATCCTTCAGGGAATGTTTTGTCAGATCCACTGAAAGAAGAAGATCGATGCTGACATTGAATATCCGTGAAATCCTGATCAGGATATCAACGGGAGGCTTGGATTTCCCGTTCTCATAAGAACTGTACCGGGAAGAGGTGATCTGTATCTGTTGGGACAATTCGCGCTGGGTCTTCCCCAGTTTGCTGCGCAAAAGTCTTATATTTTCTGAAAAAACTGACATATTGAAAAGTTATACCCACAAAAATACAAATTGTTTCAGGGAGATGGTCCATTTTAATGATGGTTGTGGATAAAATAAAATACAGAGGATCAGCTTCAGGAGTTATGTATCGGACATCAATGTATGGACGATGCCTGTCTGATATCTGACGACAGCACCTGTTGAGAAAAATCCGAAGGGAACACCTGAAGAGCCGGGAACAGAGGCTTATCCGGAGCTTCAGGCAGAAAAGGGACCTGCGGAAAAAGGCTGCTTTACAAAAAAAACAGCCTTAGTTATGGAAAAAAATGGTAGCCGGTTTATTTTGAGATCATCAGTTTCTGCTGGGAAACAGCCTGTTCAGAAGTTACCTCTACCGTATAGACGCCGCGGATCAGCTTTTCCGTATTCAGTGTCAGACTTTGAGGTCCGGCATCGATGGTTTCTGTACTCCGCAGCAGTGCTTTTCCGGATGCATCCGTAACCGTTACGGATATATTGCTTTTTTTATCAAGATTCATCTTAATCTCAACAAGATCTCCTGCCGGGTTCGGGGCCAGCTGGAAACCTTTGCCTGCAACCGGACCTTTTTCCCCTTTTGCAGCGGCGGAGATTTCTTTCAGAGGAGATTTCAAGGAGGGCTGTTTTCTGCCGTTTCCGCTGTCAGCAAGCTTCGGGATACAGATTTCAAGACAGGTAGTGCATTTCGGCTTGCCGTTTTCAAACTGGGTAACGCATATTTTATAGCTTCCGGTACCGGTGTAGGTATGGGAGGTCATGACATCTCCGGTGGTTCCGTCGCCCCAGTCCACTTTATAAAGATCCGGTGCATTGGTGCTTTCCAGGAACACCTGTCCGGTGGTATAATTGCCGGAAGTACTGGTGGTCATCTGCAGCTTGAAGTTGGAATTGCAGCCGCCGCAGCTTTCACAGGATTTCACACAGATGTTGTCATACAGTACAGTCTCGCTGGGGCTGGAAGTATAATCCGGGGAAAGCATAAGCATGGTAGAACCGTACATTACGGCATTGAAGTCATTCCAGGTCATCCCCGGGTCCATCGTCCAGTTCCCGTCTGAATTACTTGGCAGAGTGGAAGCGGTGGCAGCAGCAATAGGGGCTTTTACACGTACCCAGCCGCTCCCCGGGGTTACGGTAATGTTGGCCAGGAAGGTAATGCTGTTGGTTCCGTTGGAAAGCGTAATCCTGGGGTGGACAGGCGCCCCGTATCCGCCGTCTGATTTGAGGTAAAAGTCAAAATACAGGCACTGACCGGCAAATCTTTCACCGAGAAACTTATAATCCTGGTCGTTGATATACCAAGAACTCCCGGAGAGGTCACTCAGGATCAGGTATTGTGACCCGTCAAGGGAATTCGGATTGCCGAAGGAGGCGTTCACCATTCCGTTGGGATAGGGAGCCGGAGCCCAGTTGCCGGCGGGATTGGAAGCATCATTGAAATCGCTGCAGGGCGGTTGGTTCTGCGCATGGAAAACATAGGTTCCCAGCAGAAAATACAGGGTTAAAAAATACAGTCTTACCATAGGGAATATTGATTTTGTACATCAAAAACCAATAAAAACTTTAGGATTAATATGCATACTGCCTTTTTTCAGCCGGGGCCAGTTCCGGTTTTCCGTTTTAATGGAATAAAGGTATCAGGATGTGAGAAATCTCTCTACCGTGAATAAGCAGATGCAGACGTTTTTTGATTAAACGTATATGATTTTCCTGTAAGTGATCTGTAGGCTGTATGAATTATCGGATTGATAAAGAGTAAGGTAAGGGGCTGCATTCCATACACCGGTTTCGGAACAGGCATATCTAACTCAATCCGGGCTCCGGACAGGTGAACTGAGCAACAGCAGCTTAATCATGAGGTTCACCATACTGACCTGGATGTAACACGGACCTGTGCCGGTAAGATATCCAGGTCAGCCTGCAACCGATGGACGGAATTCGTTATGTACGGCAGCTTATGCCTGTATCGGAGGGAAGGATTTTATCCGGCGATCGCATGAAGAAATTCATTTTTCTTCCGGGTTGAAACATCCAGAACGGAATTGTCGGCCATTACCACCTGGCCTCCTTTTCCCTTGATGTATTCTTTCAGGTGTTCAAGGTTAATGAGGTGTTTGTGATGGATCCTGAAAAAAGGGTATCCTGAAAGATGTTTCTCAAAATCGCACAGGGTCTTGGAGACCATGACCTTGGATTTGTCTGACAAATAGATAAACGTATAATTGGAGTCGGCCTCACAGCGGATAATATCGTCAATATTGACCCGTTTGAAGCCCTGCAGGGTGGGAAGATTGATTTTGTTGTGAAGAACAGGGTTCGTGAGTACGGCTTTCTGTTTTCTGATATCTTCAACCGCTCTGTTAACGGTTACCACAAAATCCAGGTTACTGACCGGTTTCATCAGGCAGCCGGTAATGCCTCTTTTGACTGCCCATATAGCAGAAGTCTCGGAGTCGGTAATGAAAATTACGGAAGACGGTCTGCCGCTGAATCCGGATAGGAGTTCAACCTCCGTTTTATCGGCCGGCCGGAGATCTGCAAAAATCAGATCCGGAGTATTTTTCAGAAGATACTCGCCGGCATGGTGAATATTGTCTGTGCGGAAATCGACTGTAAACTCAGGAAATGCTTCATTGAGCAAACGGGTGAGATGTCCGTTCTGATCGTACTCATCAATGATGCAGAGGTGTAAGGTGTTTTTCATGGTGAATCAGTTTTTGGTTTTCAGGGTAAAGCAATCAGGTTTTATGCATAGCTGTCCGTGTTCTTTTATGATGGGTGAAATAGGGCATTCCTGTCATGAATCCGGTGTACTGCTGCGGTACATTCAGCATCCTGTTTTTTCACCTGACATTGAATAATGTAAATATAAACTTTCATCGGGAATTGTACAACATTTTGTGATAAATATCCTTAAAAAAAGCCGGGAAAATTTCGATAATTTTTGACAATTTCGTACTTTTGTATGTTTGCTGAAATTACATATGTTACAAGAAAAAAATCCAATTTATTCCGAAGACAACATCAGGACCCTTGATTGGCAGGAACACATCCGTCTGCGCCCCGGAATGTACATCGGGAAGCTGGGAGACGGCTCTTCTGCCGACGACGGGATCTATATTCTGCTGAAGGAAATCCTGGATAACTCCATCGATGAGTTCAGGATGAAATCCGGTAAGAGAATTGAAATAAAACTGGACGACGGGAAAGTTACGATCCGTGACTTCGGCCGCGGTATCCCGTTAGGGAAAGTGGTGGACGCCGTATCCAAAATGAATACGGGTGGAAAGTACGACAGTAAGGCCTTCAAGAAATCCGTAGGACTGAACGGAGTCGGTACGAAAGCGGTGAATGCGCTTTCCGAATATTTCCGGGTAAGATCTTTCCGGGAAGGCCGGATGAAGGTGGCTGAATTCTCAAAAGGGCTGATTACTGAAAATTTTGACGAAAAAGATTCTTCCGACCGCAACGGGACTGAAATTTCCTTTATTCCGGACGGAGAAATCTTCCTGAACTTCAAATTCAGGAAAGAATACATCGAAAGGATGCTGCGTAATTATGCTTACCTGAATCCGGGCCTGAAAATTCTTTTCAACGGTGAAACGTTCTTCTCCGAAAACGGCCTTAGGGACCTGCTGGATGAAGAACTGGAAAACGAAACACTGTACCCGATCATCCATCTCAGGGACAATGATATTGAGGTCGCCATTACCCATACGGACAAGTCCCAGACAGAAACCTACTTTTCATTCGTCAACGGACAGAATACAACGCAGGGAGGAACCCATCTCAATGCTTTCCGGGAGGCCTTTGTGAAAACCGTCCGGGAGTTTTTCGGGAAAAGTTTCGATGCTTCCGATGTGCGGAAATCCATTGTGGCTGCCGTGTCCATCAATGTGGAAGAGCCGGTGTTTGAATCCCAGACCAAAACCAAGCTGGGATCCAACGATATGGGACCGGAAGGCCCTACCGTAAGAACCTTTATCATCGATT
>NZ_CAJYMO010000023.1 GCF_913776365.1 uncultured Chryseobacterium sp.
GATACCAACCATTCCCAGTATCTGATTGTGAAAGCACTGGCTTCAAAATTTGAGAACATCTGCGTGGTGGGAGACGATGCACAGTCGATCTATTCGTTCCGGGGTGCTAACATTTATAACATTCTCAACTTTAAAAAAGATTATCCCGATGCCGTTACGGTTTCCCTGGAACAGAACTACCGTTCTACCCAGAATATCGTAAACGCTGCGAATGTGGTCATTGCCAAAAACCTCCAGCAATTTAAGAAAAATGTATTCAGCGAAAATGAAGAAGGGGAAAAAATAAAAATCTACCGTTCGCTTTCCGATGCGGACGAAGCCAATTTCGTAGCCGGAAACATCTGGGAAACCCGGAACCGGGAGCAGCGGAAGTACAATGATTTTGCCATCCTGTACCGTACCAATTCCCAGACCCGCGCGTTTGAAGATGCGCTGAGGCGTAAAAATATTCCGTACAAAGTCTACGGAGGGTTATCTTTCTATCAGAGAAAAGAAGTAAAGGACCTGATTGCCTATCTCCGGCTGCTGGTGAATGAAAACGATTCCGAAGCGCTGATGCGGATCATCAACTATCCGGTACGTGGAATCGGGGAAACCACCCAGAATAAGCTGATTGTCTTTGCCGACGCCCATAATATTTCGGTTTCCAATGTACTGTCCAACCTGCCGAACTATGCGCCGCAGCTTGGCCTGAACAACGGGATCCTAAACAAGCTTAACGATTTCTGGTCGATGATCAGGGCATTTCAGGTATTGCTGAAAACCGAAACTGCCTATAATGTAGCCATGGAAGTGGCCAAGCGCAGCGGGCTGATCAAGTTCCTGAAAGACGACCAGACCCCGGAAGGGATCTCCCGGGTAGAAAACGTACAGGAACTCATGAACTCCATGCAAGGGTTTATTGAAGAGCAGATGCAGCTGGAAGACGGTGACCCGAGCCTGCCGAATTTCCTTGAAAATATTGCGCTTTCCGCCGATACCCAGAACAAGGAAAGCGATGAGGAAATGGTTTCCCTGATGACCATTCACCTTTCAAAAGGGCTGGAGTTCCCGGTTGTCCATCTCGTAGGATTGGAAGAAAACCTCTTCCCGAGCTTTATGAGCTCTTCTACGAGGGAAGAGCTGGAAGAAGAAAGGCGTCTGTTCTACGTGGCTTTGACAAGAGCGGAAAAACAGGCTTTCTTTTCCTATGCCGTCTCGCGTTTCCAGTGGGGAAAAATTACCGATGCGGAACCTTCCCGGTTCTTAAGTGAAATCGATGATGAATACATAGAATTTCTTAACCCGGCCATTGAAAAAAGATTCATTAATAATACGGGAATCAAATCCAATATTTTTGATGAACATCCTTCCGAAATGAGAAGCTTCAGAAAGGTGGAAAAGAAAACCATCGATAGAGGCGATAACACAAAACCCATTGCTGAACCGAGGAAGCTGAAGCCGGTAAGTACCGCGAAAATCATCAATCCGAGCGGAGCCTCTTCCCAGGATATCGAAGTGGGAGACAAAGTAAGGCATGACCGTTTCGGAATCGGAGAGGTCACTTTCCTGGACGGAACCGATCCGCAGAATATCAAGGCCAAGGTGATCTTCCAGCACGAAGGCGAAAAAAACCTGATTTTAAAATACGCTAAACTGACAAAGATTTAAATAACGCACAGATAGCACGGGTTTACCTGGGTTGTACACCATGATTCTCTAAACCTGTGCTATGGTGTTTAATCGGTTTCGGTTAATTTTCTACGGTTAATTTTTAGTTTGCTGTAAAAGCACTATATACAGCAATGGATGAAACAGGGAGTCCGGAAGATCCCTGTTTTTTCTGTGTAAGTGAAAAATGGTGATCCAATGGCTTAGAAATCTGAACCCGTAATGCTATCCACACAATGCCTGTCCGGAATTTCCAGGTGATCATCAAAATGAGACCATATAGATTTCGTATCTTTAGTCAATAAAAGTTTTACAATGAAAAGGATTATTCTGTTTTTAATGTTCGCACTATCTTCCGCATCACTATTTTCACAGGAATACAGTACGATTCAAAATATTCATTATTATGATGAAAAAACCAATTCATCTGACGCTTACCTCAACGAAAGATGTGTACTGGACCTTTATATTCCGAAAAACGGAAAAGATTTTCCAACGGTCATCTGGTTTCACGGCGGAGGTTTGACAGGCGGACAGAAAGAAATCCCTGAAAGGCTGAAAGGTAAAGGGGTCGCTGTCATCGGCGTCAATTACAGGCTTTCCCCTAAAGTCAGTGCTCCGAAATACATCGAAGATGCGGCGGCGGCTACGGCCTGGGCTTTCCGGAATATAAAAAAATACGGCGGAAACGAAAAAAAGATTTTTATCTCCGGGCATTCCGCAGGCGGATACCTGGCCATTATGGTCGGGCTTAATAAAGACTACCTGAAAAAATATAATATTGATGCCAATGAGCTGGCCGGAATCATTCCTTTCAGCGGGCAGATGATTTCCCATTTCACCGCCCGCAAAGAAAAAGGAATCGATGAGCTGGATGCCCGCATTGATGAATTTGCGCCCCTGCACTTCATACGAGCCGATGCGCCTCCATTGCTGCTGATTACCGGAGACCGTGAAAAGGAGCTGCTCGGCAGATATGAGGAAAATGCCTACATGGCGCGGATGATGAAGCTGAAAGGGCATAAGGAAACCGTTCTTTACGAGCTTGACGGCTTTGATCATGGTGGCATGGCTGACCCGGCATTCCCCTTACTGCTGAATGAGATCAAAAGAATCGGTCAGCGTAAAGAAAAATAAGACAGGTGCCGTATTGATCATGGGAATATTTCATAACAACGCCCTCTGCGATATTTACATCGGGAAAAGTGCAGGGAACAAGCTGATCCAGGACATCAGGAGTGCAAAGAAAAACGTCAGGATCGTATCGCCCTATCTTTCACCTTCACTGATCAAAGGGCTGATCTTCCTCCGGAAAAAGGTATTGATGTCCAATTGATTACTACGGATGAAATTGAAGATTTTTATGGCGACCATAAAAACATCAACCAGCTCATTATCCAGAAGCGGCATACTGATGAAAAAGCCATGCAGTCCCGGGAAAGCATGGCCAATCTCGCAGGAATCCTGCTGTTTGTGATGATTGGATCAGGCATTATCCTGCT
>NZ_CAJYMO010000024.1 GCF_913776365.1 uncultured Chryseobacterium sp.
TATGGCTTATGGCTTATGGCTTATGGCTTATGGCTTATGGCTTATGGCTTATGGCTTATGGCTTATGGCTTATGGCTTATGGCTTATGGCTTATGGCTTAAAGTTACGGTATTATAAAGCAGAAGAAAAAAAATTGGTGAATTTTTGAAATTATTTTTACTGTTTATTATCATGAAAGATGGCAAGCCCCAACGGGACGATTTACAACAGCACCGGGTAAAACCCGATGGTTCAGATCATTCAAAAGTCCGGAATCCATATCTACGGAGCACCAACAGCAAGCCCTAACGGGGCGGCTTACAACAGCATCGGGTGCAACCCAATGGTTCAGACCGTTCAAACGTCCGCAATCCGTATCAACAGAGCACCAACAACAAGCCCCAACGGGACGATTTACAACAGCATCGGGTGAAACCTGATGGTTCAGACCGTTCAAACGTCCGCAATCTGTATCAACAGAGCACCAACAACAAGCCCCAACGGGGCGATTTACAACAGCATCGGGTGCAACCCGATGGTTCAGACCGTTCAAAAGTCACGAATCCGTATCAACGGAATACCAACAACAAGCCCTAACGGGGCGGCTTACAATAGCATCGGGTGCAACCCGATGGTTCAGATCATTTAAAGTCATACACCCCGCGGATAAAATGAAAATCAATACGTTTTATTCCGCCGGTCTATATAAAAATAGTTTTTCCCGTCTTTTGAGACTTCGAACATCCTGCCCAGTTTCCAGCTGAAATTTCTCTTGATGTCGGCATATTCAAATGGGATTACGGTATTGCCCTCCACATCAATCACTCCAAAAGTATTATTCCTCGAAGCAATGATCATAGGATTTGCGACATCATCCCCTTCAAGGATGTACAGGTATTCATATTGGGGATACATTTTGAACTGCCGGTAATCATTTGCATCCTTAAAGACTGATTTTTCGATAATGCCGTAAAATCCATTCATAATATAACCCTGAAACAGCTGCTGTACATATTCTTTATGGATACATTGTCCCAGGTCTTCTTTTTTAAAACGGTAGACCCGTTTCCCCTGGCGGTCCACCCTGTAGGAAATTTCATCTTTCTCTACAGTGGCATAATCGGCAGTCCCGAATTTTCTCAGCTTTTCATTGGGGGAATTCAGGAGATTGCAGTCTTCATAGAAAAATACGGCAATATGATATTCCGGCTGAATGATAAAATTCCCTTTCTGGCTGACATAACCGAAGTTCCCGTCTTTCTTTTTCGGAATCAGAAGCGGAAGATCTTCATGCAGCACCGGAAGAGTACGGTTGCTTTCCGTCTTCTTCCGGACTGTACTTAACGCATGGGTACCGTTCTTTTTCACCGGTATTTTCCGGGTGGCTGCAGCCTGTGAACAAACTGAAGCTGAAATAAAAAGGCATAAAAACCGGACTGCATTTTTCATAATCATCATACATTCAAAAAATTACGGACAAAAATAGAAAATATAAAATTTATATTTATAAAGAATCTAAATAATTTCAACTATATAAAATAGTAAAAAATCGTAAATTTGAAAATATTTTTTTGAGGTTAAATACAAAAATTGGCCTGTAAGAGAAATGATTCGCTGCGGATCTGCAGTATTTTTCTTAAGGAAACAGATCAGTACCTGAAAAAAATTACAGAGTACAGCTTGTTTTTCTTCTCATTTCAGGGAAGAATTCATCGATAACAATGCCGTATTCCCTATAAGATTGAAAAGACTTCTATTATTATGAACATTTATCAGGATTACATCCAAGAAATTGAAGAAAGAAAAAGCCAGGGGCTTCATCCAAAACCTATTGACAGTGCAGCATTATTAAGCGAGATCATCGCACAGATCAAAGACACTGCTCACCCGTACAGGGCAGACTCCCTTACATTTTTTATTTACAATACATTACCGGGAACAACCAGCGCTGCCGCTGCAAAAGCAACATTTTTAAAAGAAATTATCCTCGGTGAATCCGTAGTAGAAGAAATCTCACCGGCTTTTGCCTTTGAATTACTGTCCCATATGAAAGGTGGAAAATCCATTGAAGTGTTACTGGATCTTGCGCTCGGCAACGATGCAGCTGTAGCTCAACAGGCGGCAGAGGTTCTTAAGACCCAGGTTTTCCTTTATGAAGCGGACACTACGCGTCTGAAAGAAGCTTATCAGAATGGTAATGCCATTGCAAAAGAGATCCTGGAAAGCTATGCCAACGCAGAATTCTTTACTAAGCTTCCGGAAGTGGCCGAAGAAATAAAAGTGGTTACCTTTATCGCCGGTGAAGGTGACATTTCCACCGACCTGTTGTCTCCGGGAAATCAAGCGCATTCAAGATCAGACCGCGAACTTCACGGTAAATGTATGATTACGCCTCAGGCACAGGAAGAAATAAAAGCTTTGCAGGCACAGCATCCTGATGCCAGCGTCATGCTGGTAGCGGAAAAAGGAACCATGGGCGTAGGGTCTTCCCGTATGTCGGGAGTAAACAACGTTGCCCTCTGGACCGGCAGACAGGCCAGCCCTTATGTGCCTTTCGTGAATATCGCTCCGATTGTTGGAGGAACCAACGGGATCTCCCCGATTTTCCTGACTACGGTAGACGTTACCGGAGGAATCGGGATCGACCTTAAAAACTGGGTAAAGAAAACAGACGAAAACGGCGATCCGGTCCGCAATGAAAACGGCGAAATTGTTCTTGAAGAAGCATACTCGGTAGCAACGGGAACTGTCTTAACCATCAATACCAAAGAAAAGAAACTCTATAACGGAGATCAGGAACTTATTGATCTTTCAAGATCGTTTACTCCGCAGAAGATGGAATTCATCAAAGCAGGCGGTTCATATGCTATTGTCTTCGGTAAAAAACTGCAAACTTTTGCGGCGAAAACACTGGATATTGAGGCACCTCAGGTTTTTGCTCCATCCAAGGAAATTTCCTATGAGGGGCAGGGATTGACGGCCGTTGAAAAAATCTTCAACCGGAATGCCGTAGGGGTAACACCGGGGAAAGTTCTACATGCAGGATCTGATGTACGGGTACAGGTAAACATCGTAGGTTCCCAGGATACGACCGGTCTTATGACCGCTCAGGAACTGGAGTCCATGGCAGCTACGGTAATTTCTCCGGTAGTAGACGGAGCATACCAGTCAGGATGCCATACCGCTTCCGTATGGGATAAAAAAGCACAGGCCAATATTCCGAAATTGATGAAATTCATGAATGATTTCGGGCTCATTACCGCCCGCGACCCAAAAGGGGAATACCATTCCATGACCGACGTTATCCATAAAGTACTGAATGACATCACCATCGATGAATGGGCGATTATCATCGGGGGAGATTCCCATACGAGAATGTCCAAAGGGGTCGCTTTCGGAGCTGATTCCGGAACGGTGGCGCTGGCGCTGGCTACGGGTGAGGCTTCCATGCCGATCCCTGAATCTGTAAAAGTGATTTTCAGAGGAAGCATGAAAGAGCATATGGATTTCCGGGATGTGGTTCATGCCACCCAGGCACAGATGCTGAAACAATTCGGCGGCGAAAACGTATTCCAGGGAAGAATCATTGAGGTCCATATCGGGACCCTTCCGGCAGACCAGGCATTTACTTTTACAGACTGGACTGCTGAAATGAAAGCGAAAGCCTCCATTAATATTTCGGAAGACGACACGCTGATCGAATCCCTTGAAATTGCAAAAAGCAGAATCCAGATCATGATCGACAAAGGAATGGATAACCATAACCAGGTTCTTCAGGGATTGATCAATAAAGCGGACAAAAGGATTACGGAAATCAGATCCGGCGATAAGCCTGCGCTGACTCCGGATGCCAATGCCAAATATTATGCTGAAGTTGTAGTAGATCTGGATGCCATCACAGAACCGATGATTGCTGACCCGGACGTAAATAATGATGACGTTTCCAAAAGATATACCCATGACACGATCAGAGACCTTACCTATTACGGTGGTGATAAGAAAGTGGATCTGGGCTTTGTAGGATCATGCATGGTTCATAAAGGCGACCTCAAGATTGTTTCCCAGATGCTTAAGAACATTGAAAGGAAAAACGGAACAGTAGAATTCAAAGCTCCGCTGGTAGTAGCCGCCCCAACCTATAACATCATTGATGAACTAAAGGCTGAAGGAGACTGGGAATTCCTGGAAAAATATTCCGGATTTGAATTTGATGACAATGCTCCGAAAGGTGAAGCCCGTGTGGACTATAAAAACATGATGTACCTTGAGCGTCCCGGATGTAACCTCTGCATGGGTAACCAGGAAAAAGCAGCGAAAGGAGATACCGTACTGGCTACTTCTACCCGTCTTTTCCAGGGGAGAGTGGTAGAAGATTCCGAACGTAAAAAAGGAGAATCTTTACTGGCTTCCACTCCGGTAGTTGTCTTATCAGCCATCTTCGGAAGAATCCCGAATATCGATGAATACAAAGCAGCGGTAGAAGGTATAGACCTTACCACTTTTGTTCCTTCCATCAAGGAACTGACCAGTACAAGTGCACATTAGGATATCCTCATCGGACAATAAAATCTGAATATAAAAAGTTCCCCTCCTTACGGAAGGGAACTTTTTTTTGTTTAGAACATTTCTATTTAAGTATCCTCTCCCATTATTTTACCGTAAATCAACAGTTACCCTATTATTTTTCCCTACCTTGAACTTTGATTAATCCTCTCTATCTTTATGATCTTAACTCTTTTTTAGACATTGGAGGAACGGATTTTGATGGATAACAAAAGGAGATTTTTTCATCCGGCCCTGCTCCGGCTGAAAAATATTTTATTATAAAAGAAAAAATAAATTAGATATGACTTTTGATATTGACATGATCAAAAAAGTGTATGAGCGCTACCCTGAAAGAATTGCTGCGGCAAGACAGATTACAGGAAAGCCACTGACACTTTCAGAGAAAATCCTTTACACGCACTTGTGGGAAGGAAATGCAACCCAGGAATATGAAAGAGGAAATTCTTATGTAGATTTCGCGCCGGACAGAGTTGCGATGCAGGATGCTACCGCACAAATGGCCCTGCTGCAGTTTATGCAGGCCGGAAAGCCAAAGGTAGCGGTTCCTTCCACTGTACATGCCGATCACCTGATCCAGGCGAAAGTGGGTGCAGACAAGGATTTGCAGGAAGGAATCAATAAAAACTCGGAGGTTTTCAACTTTTTAAGTTCCGTCTGCGATAAGTACGGAATCGGATTCTGGAAGCCAGGCGCAGGGATTATCCACCAGGTAGTGCTTGAAAACTATGCTTTTCCGGGAGGAATGATGATCGGTACCGATTCCCATACGGTAAATGCCGGAGGGCTGGGCATGGTAGCCATTGGTGTAGGAGGTGCTGATGCAGTAGATGTAATGGCAGGAATGGCCTGGGAACTTAAAATGCCAAGACTGATCGGGGTAAAATTAACCGGTAAGATGTCCGGATGGACTTCTGCCAAAGATGTTATCCTTAAAGTAGCCGGAATCCTGACCGTGAAAGGAGGAACCGGATGTATCGTGGAATATTTCGGGGAAGGAGCAGAATCCCTTTCTGCTACCGGTAAAGGAACCATTTGTAATATGGGAGCTGAAGTAGGGGCTACCACTTCTACTTTCGGGTATGACGATTCCATGAGGAGATACCTTTCTGCTACCGGACGACAGGACATCGTGGATGCAGCAGACCAGATTGCCGAACATCTGACAGGAGATCCTGAAGTATATGCCAATCCGGAACAGTATTTTGATCAGTTGATCGAAATCAATCTTTCAGAACTTACCCCGCATTTGAACGGGCCTTTCACTCCGGACTTAGCAACACCGGTTTCTGAATTCAGAGCCAAGGCAGAAGCTAACGGATGGCCTATTGAAGTAGAATGGGCACTGATCGGTTCATGTACCAACTCTTCATATGAAGATTTGTCGAGAGCGGCCTCCATTGTAGAGAATGCAGTAGCTAAGGGGGTTAAGCCTAAAGCGATTTTAGGAATTAACCCGGGCTCGGAACAGGTAAAATATACGGCTGAAAGAGACGGCTTCCTGGATTCGTTCAGGAAATTCGAAAATGCAAGGATTTTTACCAATGCATGCGGACCTTGTATCGGACAATGGGACAGGGAAGGTGCTGAAAAAGGTGAAAAGAATTCCATTATCCACTCTTTTAACAGAAACTTTGCAAAAAGAGCGGATGGTAACCCCAATACCCATGCTTTTGTGGCTTCACCTGAGATGGTGGCTGCCGTAGCTATTTCGGGAAGACTGGATTTCAACCCGATTACCGATACCCTGACCACTGAAAGCGGGGAACAGGTAAAACTGGATGAGCCGAAAGGTTCTGAGCTTCCTTCAAAAGGTTTTGCCGTAGAAGATAACGGATATCAGGCCCCTTCTGAAGATGGTTCGGGCGTTGTTGTAGACGTAAGTCCGACTTCAGACAGGCTTCAGATCCTTGAAGAATTCCCGGCATGGGACGGTAAGAACATTACCGGTGCCAAAGTACTGATCAAAGCTTTCGGGAAATGTACTACTGACCATATTTCTATGGCCGGTCCATGGCTGAAGTACAGAGGCCACCTGGATAATATATCCAATAATATGCTGATCGGTGCCGTAAATGCGTATAACATGGAGACCAACCACGTTAAAAACCAGCTAACCGGTGAATACGGGGAAGTACCGGCTGTACAACGGGCTTATAAAGCTGCCAATATCCCGTCGATTGTGGTAGGAGACCAGAATTACGGTGAAGGATCTTCCAGAGAGCATGCAGCGATGGAACCGAGGCACCTTGGTGTAAAAGCAGTCCTGGTGAAATCTTTTGCGAGAATCCATGAGACCAATCTGAAAAAACAGGGAATGCTTGGGCTGACATTTGCCGATGAAGCAGACTACGACAAAGTACAGGAAGATGACACTGTGAATTTCCTTGATCTCGAACAGTTTGCTCCAGGAAAACAGCTGACCCTAGAATTCGTTCATAAAGACGGATCCAAAGATACGGTCATGGCGAACCATACTTACAATGCCCAGCAGATTGACTGGTTCAAAGCAGGTTCTGCCTTAAACCTGATCAAGCAGCAGGAGAAAAATTAATTCTAAGAATTAATTAACCATAGAAAAAGCAGTTTCAAATGAAACTGCTTTTTATTTTATCCTCGCTAAAAGGTGCATGCGGTAGCTCTCTCCTACCGGAATCTCATGACCGGTAACAAGCATTATTTTCCTTGCGGCCACGTTCCTGATCTGATTTAAATTCACGATGAAGGATTTGTGTATTCTCACAAAAAAAGCTTCCGGAAGCTGTTGCTCCATCGATTTCAGGGTATCCAATACAATGTATTCCTGCTCCCGTGTTTTGATATTAATATAGTCCCTGATGCTTTCCACATACAGGATATCTTTAAAATTAATCCGGTGCTGCTGCCCCGAAGACTTTACAAAAAAGTGAGTAGGCCCTGCAGAACCGGCCGGCATAAAACGTTCCTGTGCTTTCAGTGTGCTTCTATAAAATCTTTCAAACGTAACAGGCTTCAGCAGATAGTCGATGACGTGATGATCATATCCTTCCAAAGCATATTCCGAATAAGCCGTTGTTAAAATATACTTCTTCCGGTCGCCGAGGATTTTCATAAAATTGATTCCGGACAGCTCCGGCATCTGAATGTCCAGAAAAATCAGGTCGGATGCATTGTTCTGGACATATTCCATTGCCTCAATCGGATTTTCGGTGGAGAAAACCAGTTCCAGAAACGGCACTTTATTCACGTAGCTTTTCAGCAGCGAAACGGCCAGCGGCTCATCGTCGACAATGACACATTTAATCTTATTCATTCCGCAAATCTATTTTCAGGTCTACCGCGAATTCGGTTTCGGAATTTTTTATATTCAGTTCATGCTTACCGGGATAAAGAATGGACAGCCTTTTCTTTACATTTTCAATTCCGATGCCGGAAACCTCATCTTTCATCCTTTCATTTTTATAATTCAACAGATAAAAATGCAGAATTTTATGGCTTTCGGAAATCTTCATTTCAAAACCCTTATCCCGGAAGTCTCCGTGTTTAAAAGCATTTTCTACAAACGGAACCAAAATCATCGGGGAGATTTTCAGCCCGGAATGGCTGATGTGTTTTTCTATGATCAGCAACTCAGGTTTCTTAATCCGCAGTTTTTCCAGCGCGGTCAGGCTGTCGATATACCCGATTTCCTTATCTAAAGTAATGGCATCTTCAGTAAGGTCTTTTGTGCTGTACCTCAGCAGCCTGCTTAATTCTTCAATGGCCGGTAAAGCTTTTTCGGAATTCTGATACACCAGCGAATAAATATTGTTTAGCGAATTAAAAATAAAATGCGGATTAATCTGGGTTTTTAAGGCCTGCAGTTCTGCGGTCTTTCTGGCTTCGATGAGTTCGGCTTTTTCAGCTTCCGTCCGGATAAAATATTGAAGAAACCAGAATGTCGTACTGATGAAAATGGCCGTGCTGCTAAAAAAAATGTTATCGAAAAAATAATAGGCAATTCCCGTATCCGGATCGTAATTCCTGAATCCCAATGTCGCAGGCAGCAACACTTCTTCTATAGAATAGCGCACGATAACAAAGCAGGTTACGCTCAGCAAAAAGGCAATAACGGATTTGTAGATCTTATCCGGCTCATAAAACCGGGGAACGATAAAAAAATAGTTGACGTAAAAGGATATAAAGCTGGTAAGAAAAAAGGTGATTTTAAACGTAAGGGATTTTTCAGAATCAAATACGAAATAAGGAATCACCACCGATCCGATAATATAAATCGTCCAGAAAAAAATATGAAACCAAACAAGCTTATGCGTCTTCATCGTACTTCTTTGTTATTGATCAAAATACTTTTCGAGGAGGTATAATGTAAATATAATGAAACAGCATCAGTATTCCGGTTTTCTATTGAAAGACTTGCTTTTTTAGGCAGCCGGTATGTGAATCCGGATGCAGCCGCTATGCTGCGGGGCATAGTAAGTTTTGAAGACAGATTGATTTCTTTATCCGAAAGGTTTTTCAGTTCCAAAGTTACCGGTGCTTTTACCTCATGTATAAAGAGGCTTTCTCCCGGAGGTATGGTAATTGTCTTCCATACATCGACCCGTTGAGCCGGTATAAAAGATGATGTAAAGATCAGGCTGAAGATAAGAATAAGGTTTTTCATAGCTCAAAAATAGTCAAGGACAATGGCATTATTCATACTGAATCTGCAAACACCCGAAAATTATCGACGAAATATTTTTTATCGGATGAAAACCGTTGAAAACCTAAATGCTGTTTTATGCTTCTTTTCATCAGAATACATTTGCCAAAAAGAAGACAATGAAAAACATTCCTGTTTTGGCTGCCCTGCTGGTCTCCTCTTTACTTTGGTCTCAGGTAAAGAAAGACAGCATCCGTACTATTGAAAAAGTAGAAATCCTTGTTAAGAAAAAGCTGCTGGAAAGGAAAGCAGACCGGATGATCTTTAACGTGGAAGCTTCCATTGCTTCCCAGGGGATGGACGGTTCGGAAACCCTGGCCAATGTTCCCATGATCAGGGTGGATGAAACCCTCGGCACCATTTCGATTACAGGAAAAAGCAGCGTTGGCGTAATGATTAACGGCAGGATGCTGAATCTTTCCGGACAGGCCCTTTTGAATTACCTGAAATCGATCCGCTCGGAAAACATCGCCAAAATAGAAGTCATTACCACACCTCCGGCAAAATACGAAGCCCAGGGAAACAGTGGACTGATCAATATCATCCTTAAAAAAAATCCAAACCTGGGATTCAGCGGCAGCCTTACCTCCAACCTGATCCAGCGAACCTATTCCGGATTCGGAAACACCGGGATGCTGAATTACCAGACCGAAAAGTTCAGCACCAGCCTGAAGCTTGTCTATTACGATTCCGCCAAACGTACAAATGAAAACTACAGCATCATCGGAGCTACACAGAATTACAGCAACTCCATCAGAAAAGATATGTGGAACGAACTGACCCCCGCCATCAATATGTCTTACAAAATCAGTAAAAATTCCGAAGCCGGGTTTGAGTATATTTATGCCCACCAAAGATCGGGAATGGACATCGTTAACACCACCCGGAACATCAGTCCAGACCTTACTGAAGAAATGCTTCTGACGAACACATTCCACCGCGAGAAGGAACCGACTCACACGCTAAGCGCCTATTATGATCGCAAACTTGATTCATTAGGTAAAAAATTAAGTATTATGGGAAATTTCTATAAAAACAATTCCGATACGGAAGTGAATTTTTCTACGCAAAAATTCTCCGATACTACCGTTCAGGACGTAAAAACCCTTTCCCTGGTAGCGCCTCAGGTATTTTCCGTACAGGCAGACCTGGAGCTTCCTTTTTCCTTCGGGACCATCGAGACCGGGGCAAAGTTTAACCAGTTTAAAAACAATTCCGATTTAAAATATTTCAATCTGACCGATAGCGGATACATCGCTGATGCAGCCAGAGCCAATCTTTTTGAATATAAAGAGGAAAATTATGCCGCCTATTTCAGTTATGCCAAAAATTTCGGCGAACACTGGGAAACCAAAGCCGGACTTCGTTATGAAAATACCCGGGCAGAAAGCTACACCCCTTCCACAGGTTCCGGCAATCAGTATCGGTATGGCCAATGGTTTCCGTCCGCCTATGTCTCGTATAAGAAAGATAAAAATATTTTCAGCCTGGCGTATTCCAGAAGGATCAACCGTCCGGGAATGAGCAGCCTTAATCCGTTCCGCTGGTATTCCAATCCTTATTCCTATTCTTCCGGAAATCCTTTGCTTACGCCGTCTTATATCAATAATCTGGAACTGGGCTATACCTTCAACAATAAGCTGACAGCAAGTCTTTATTATCTCAGGCTGAAAAATGCATTCGGACAGGTTTCTTTCCAGGACGGCCTTTCGCAGATCTCGACGTATCTTAATTATTACAACACCAATTCGCTGGGTCTGAATATTTCTTATACCGATACTTTTTTCAAACGCTGGGAATCTGCGATTGCGGTAAATGCAAGCAAACAGGCCTCTGAAATTTTCGGGTTGGATGCACAACCTCAGAAAGGAACTTCATTCAGCTATTCGATCAATAATACCATTACTTTAAATAAAGCTAAAACCTTTGCTTTTTTCCTGAACTACGAACAAAGCCTCCCTTACAGAAACGTCAATTATTATTTTCATAATTTCTCCGATCTTGCTTCAGGATTTAAAATTTCGCTGATGGATAAGCAGCTTCAGGTTAATACAACGGTTACCAATATCCTTGCCCAGCGGTACCGGGGAGAAATTTACTTCACCGGCAGCGTACAGTATATGAACAATTATTGGGACGGCAGAAGTTTCCGCCTGAGCGTAAACTATACCTTTGGAGGCCGGAAGAAGAAAATCCAGAAAAAAGCGATCAGGTTCGAGGAAAAAGACAGGGTATGAATTATTAACCATATCCCAAAGGTCCAACGAAGTCAAAAGTCATAAGAGATCAATATAATACTTACCGAAGATGAACCATTTGGGAATAAAGAGTCTGCAAAAGTTTTAAAAATCGCTGATTCCATTCCGCAGGAGATAAATACCTGTAAGAATGGTTTCATGACCTGCTTTTAGATTGAAGATGCTGATACTTATTTATTTGACCTTAATCAGTTATAAATTTCCCGGATCGCCTGTAACAAAATCTGTTTTCCAGTGTCTAATTATTATACTTAAAAAACAATATGAAAAAAACAATTATTACTTTATCTTTTCTGAGTGTGGCTTTTGCTTCCGCCCAGGAGAAAAATAATAATCCGACAACTAAGGAAAAGCAGATTGAAGGCGTCGTAATCACCAAAACTAAAAAAGCCGTTGAGCAAAAGGCAGACCGTACGATTTTTGATTTTTCGGAACAGCCCCAACTGAATAACGGTAATGTTCTAGAAGGAATCAAGAAGCTTCCGGGGCTGATATCAACCGATATCGCGGGAATGATGTACCAGGGAAAATTACTGGATGTTTATCTCAACGGCAGGCCTCTGAATATTACCTCCAACGAGCTGAATTCTTTTCTGGAAGGAATGCCTGCCAATTCGGTAGACCGGATCGAAGTCATCACCCAGCCCGGCGCGGAATTCCCGGCAACTTCCGGCGGTGCAATCATGAACATCATCACCAACAAAAATGCCAATAAATATTTAACCGCTACTTATTCCGGAAATTACTCGTTCACAAATTATGACAAGTTCAGAAGCAGAACGAGCAATTCCTTAAATTTAAATGCCAGAAACAAAATCTTCGGCTGGCAGCTGAACATCGGCCAGAATTACCGCGAAAGCATGCTGAGCACTGATCAGGATAACTTGCTTCACAGCAATACCGACCGTTACGGCAGAGGCTATTTTGCAAAATCGGGAATCACTTTTGATCTGGGACAGGACCGGCTGCTTTTGAACTATGATATTTACCATAACAATAATGACAATTATACTTTAAGTGATGGTTTAGCAGATATCCTGACCCAAAGAAATCCTGATATTTATAAAGAAGGAAAGTATGATTCATATGATGCTGCCAACACCAACAATGTCCGCCAGGAAGCTGTAGTAACTTATCAGAAACGGTTTTCTGACAAAGCACAGAAACTGGATTTCCAGTTCGGATTTACAAAATCTGACAGTAAGTTTGACCAGAACAATGTTTTCAGAGACATTACTTTTCTGGATAATCCTGACCAGACAATAAGAACTTCTCTGGGAAATCTTTTGAACAATACCTCGGACATGAGAATCGCCAACTTCAAAGTTGATTATTCCCAGCCTATCAAGCTGATGGACGGTGGTAAAGTAAGCTTTGGAGGATTGTACGAGCACCAGCAGTTTGACACGGAAAGCAAAGGATTAACGAATCTCGAATACACGAGACAAACCACCGCCACCTACCTGGAATTGCAGGCCAAGCTGAAGAAGTTTGATTTCATTCTGGGAACCCGTGCGGAGAATTATGACATTTCGGGAATTACCCGGTATTATGACCAGAAAAATAACAACAGGCTTACAGAAGCAGATTTACGGCCTTTCAACCGGTTCAAGCTGTTCCCGAATGCCAGCGTTCAGTATAACCTGATGGAACAGGTACATGTGACGGCTAATTACAATAAAAAGATCAGCCTGCCGAGTATTTCCGCCCTGAACCCGAATAACGTTACCTTCCAGGGTCCGAATACCCAGGTTACGGGTAATCCGAACCTACAGCCGACAATCTTTGACAATTATGAATTGAAAATTTCAGCTTTCGATTACGCCTTCATCGGATATAGTGTGAGTTCTGCGAAGAACCAGGTGGCCCAGATTATCCGAAGAGAAGGAAAGAATATCTTCAATGAACAGATCAATATTGCCGATATGAAAATCCATAATTTCAATGTCGGGCTGCCGGTACCGTTCATGATTTTCAGCAAACCGTTGAGCGAGATTATGAAGTTTAATTTCAATCCGGACAAGATCAACTTTATGTATCTCTACGCCGGCTATCAGAAACATGACATTGCCAATCTGGACAATAAAGGTTTCTGGATTTTCAACATCATGACACAGATTATCCTGCCAAAGGAAATCAAGCTGACCGCCAATTACAGCTATCTGACGCCAAAAGCCGGATATTTCTATTTTACGGCAGAAAAACCGTTCAACAACTCATTTGATCTGACGCTGACGAAGAAATTTATGGATAACCGCTTAACGGTTTCCGTATTTGCGAATGATATTTTTAACGGACAGGTAATGCAGGTACGATCCAATCCGCCTCTAGGCCAATCGGTGTATATGTACAATAAATACGATACGAGAAACTTCGGAGTATCGGTAAACTATAAAATCCCGACCCGGAACAAGCTGGCGAAGGAAGACCAGAGCATCCTGAAAGAAAGTAAAAAGGATGACAATGGCGGAATGGTGCCGCAAGGACAGTAATCCGGTTTGAACAGATAAATAATGAACCCTTTTAATGTATATAATTAAAGGGGTTTATTGTATCACGCAGGATCTTATTTCCGTCATTAAAAAAAACTTAATTTCACTTTTAGCGTACCTGAGAAAAAACATTTTTCTCTATTTTTAAAGAAAATTCAGCATGGCAAAAATGAAAACACAAGAAAGCTTTTTCTTAAAACTTAATCCGGTGAAGAGAGGCATCATCAGCCTGCTGGCTGCAACGTTGGTTTTCTTTTTGATTTTCAGGCTGGACCTGAAACCGCTGATTATGCTTATTTTTTGCTGGCTGGCCTTTTCCCTCGTTTTTCTTTTCCTGGACTGGCAGGTGATTCTGCACCGGAAAGTGGATAAGATCCGTAAAAAAGCCAGAGACGATGACGGCAATGCCGTTTTTGTTTTTACGACCATTATCGTTGCCTGCTTTGCGAGTATGTTTGCCATATTTTTCCTGGTTACCTCCAAAGACAAAGGCGTGCAGAAAGAAATCTACTTCCTCCCGGCTATTCTGGGCGCAATGATCCTTTCCTGGATTATGGTACAGACCCAATACATCTTCCATTATGCCCGGGAATATTATGATGAAGATCCTTCCGGCAAAAAAGAGGAGACCGGCGGCCTTAAATTTCCGACCGAAGACGAAAACGAAGTCTACCATCCGGATTATATGGATTTTGCATATTATTCTTTCTGCATGGGCTGTACTTTTCAGGTTTCCGACGTGAGCATTACTTCCAGGAATTTAAGAAAAATAACCATGCTCCACGGGCTGCTTGCGTTTTTCATGAATACTTTTGTCGTGGCACTGACCATCAACCTGGTTGCCGGGCTTAACGGATAAGGAAATCTGCTAAACAGATATTGCTCCTTTGGAGCAAAAAAAATAAGGTTTGTTAATTAAGCCGTTTGGTTGTAATTACCTGGCAAAAGCTCCAGTCCAAATCTTCCAACATTTTACTCGAATAAGATTGACGCAAAGCTGATAATTGTTCTTATTATTTATAAAGTGAGCAAAGCGAAGCGGCAAAGCCGCTGATGAAGCGGATAGATTATGCGCGCGCTTCATCAGATCAGCTCGCTGATCTTTCTTTGCCTTCTCATCTCAGCATTAGGAAAAGTAAACTTTGCGTTAAAAAATCGAATAAGAATAGAATTACAAGTAAATCTGGAACCAGAGCGCTTGGTCTGATAAACAGAACCTCCAGCATCCAGCTTCCCTCTTCCAGCCCCTTATATTCTGTCTAAAAATCAATCGTCTGAAAATTCCAGTTAAATGTATCAACCAAAGTCAGCTTGTTCATGGGCACAGGCAGATCTGTGATGATATTTAATGCTAAATTGGCCATCATGCTTCCGACCATTCCCGGCAAAGCACCCAGTACCCCCAGGCTGTCACAGTCAGGAAGATTTTCATCTGAAGGCGGCTCCGGGAAAATATCCCTGAGGTTTTTACTTCCGTGAATATTAAAAACGGCAACCTGGCCGGAAAACCCGAGAATGCTTCCGTAGACCAAAGGTTTTTCTAATTTTACACAAGTGTCATTTACCAGATATCGTGTTGTGAAATTATCGGAACCGTCAACAATAATATCATAGCCTGAAATCAGCTCTTCTGCATTTGAAGCATCTATTTTTACATGATGCTTAATAAAACTGACCTGATGATTAAGGTTTTTAACGAATTCTCCCGCACTTTCCACTTTGGAAATGCCGACTGAATATTCATTATGGATGACCTGCCGGTTCAAATTATGCAGTTCCACCTCATCAAAATCCACCACGCCTATTGTACCGACACCTGCCGCTGACAGATACTGGATGACCGGACTGCCCAAACCACCTGCTCCGATAACCAGGACTTTGGCATTCATGATTTTCCGCTGGCCTTCCAGCCCGATTTCCTCGATGAAAATCTGACGGCTGTAGCGTTCAAAAATATCTTCACCTTTCATTTTTTATAATTTTAAACCTTTAGAATTGACTTCAGGATGAAAGAAATAGTAAGTCTTCGCAAGCGAACAAATTAAGCTTACTCCATTATTAACTATGAATTCGAAGTAAAAATCAGCTGAACTGGTATTCAATTATTACCATCTTATCAATTGCGTCGGGCTTTAGCCCGACATAAAAAATTGTAATTTCAAATTGGCTTCAGCCAAAACTTATTGTGATTTTGACTCATCCAATTATTATCCGACATGTAGCAGATGGACTCAAGCCTATTTCTATTGATATTTGCATTTGTACATACACTTACACTTAACTCACATTGATAAGCTTAAGTATTTCATAATACATTGATGGTTTCATTTGTTGTCTATTCTGCTATACACTACATCCCAGTCTTTCATGACAGGATCGTAGCCTGCCTTCCTGATCACATTTTTTATTTCTTCCATGCTTCTTTCATCACTGGTTTCAAACTGTTCCAGCGATTCTTTATCAACGGCATATCCGCCGGGATTGGTTTTTGAAGCCGCACTCATTGCGGTGGCTCCCAATGAAACAATATGGTTTCTAAAAGTTTCGTTTTCCCTGGTAGAAATGGAAATTTCAAGATCTTCATTCCAGATACGGTAGGCACAAATTAACTGCAGCAGATCTCTGTCGGACATGATAAAATTAGGCTCGATGATTCCTTCCGCAGGCCGCAGTCTTGGGAATGATACGGAAAACTTAGATTTCCAGTACTGCTTCTGAAGATAATCGATATGGAGCGCGTTGAAAAAGCTGTCGACCCTCCAGTCCTCCAATCCGAGCAGAACGCCGAGCCCCATTTTATGGATTCCGGCCTTTCCGATCCGGTCAGGGGTTTCCAGGCGGAAACCAAAGTTTGACTTTTTCCCTTTCGGATGGTATTCTTTGTATACTTCCTGATGGTACGTTTCCTGATAAACCAGGACGGCATGCACTCCCGCGTCATGAAGCTGGCTATATTCTTCTTCCGACAACGGCTGAACTTCGATGGAAATATTCGCGAAGTGCGGCTTTAATAATGTGATGGCATTCAGAAAATAGTTAATTCCAACCGTCCTATTGGCTTCTCCGCTCACGAGCAGTAGATGATTTACGCCCATCGATTTCAAAACCGAGGCTTCCATCATCAGTTCCGTATCTGACAGGGTTTTCCGTTTAATAGAATTATCCAGGCTGAAGCCGCAGTAAGTACAAATATTCTGGCATTCGTTGCTGAGGTACAGCGGCGCATACAGCTGGATCGTTTTCCCGAAACGTTTCCGGGTAAGCTGCTGTGCCATCCGCGCCATAGTTTCCAGTTTTCCGGCAGCCACGGGAGAAATAAGATTCAGAAAATCATCAATAGTCCGGTTGCTTTTCTGAAGGCTTTTTTCAACATCAGCCCGTGTTACTTTTTCCAGCCTTGATTTGATTTCATCCCATTGATACTGTTCAAAAACAGTTGTAAAACTTTTCATGCTTCAGATTTAATCAAACAAAAAAGAAGTCAGCGGACTTGATGCTTCCGCATGTTTTGAAACTGCTCCCAACCCCGCTTCATACGCTCTTCTGCCGGCAATAACGCCTTCCTTAAAAGCCAGGGCCATTCCCACAGGATCTCCGGCCACGGCAATCGCTGTATTTACCAGTACCGCATCAGCACCCATTTCCATTGCTTTCGCTGCGTCAGACGGAGCCCCGATTCCTGCATCAACCACTACGGGAACATTGCTCTGGCCAATGATAATTTCTAAAAAATCCAGGGTTTTCAAACCTTTATTGGTTCCAATCGGCGCTCCCAACGGCATAACGACTGCTGTACCAACATCTTCTAAACGTTTGCACAACACCGGATCGGCATGAATGTAAGGCATAACAATGAATCCTAATTTAGCCAGTTCTTCCGTTGCATACAAGGTTTCAATCGGGTCCGGCAGCAGGTATTTCGGATCGGGATGGATCTCCAGTTTCACCCAGTTGGTTTCCAGGGCTTCCCTTGCTAATTGGGCGGCCAATACTGCTTCTTTCGCTGTCCTTGCGCCTGAAGTATTCGGTAAAAGATGGGTTCCGGCCGGTTTCAGGGCATTCAGAAGATCATCTTCCGGAGATTGGGAATCAATCCTTTTTAAAGCCATGGTTACCATTTCACTCCCTGAAGCAATGATGGAATCCGTCATTTCCGAAAGGTTTCCGAATTTGCCCGTTCCCAGAAACAGTCTCGATTCAAAAGTCCGGCCGGCAATTATTAAATTCTGATTATTCATAGGTAAATTTTATCTGTTTTATAAAGTCATGGAATCCTGGTACAATGCAGTCCTGAATGCACTGACGAGGGATGGCCGGGAAGTAATCAGTCCCGAAACCGCTACTCCGTAAATCCCGGATTGCTGTAACCGTTCGGTATCTTCTAAAAGAACACCGCCGATGGCAAATATTTTGGGAATTTCTATTGATTTTTCCCGAAGGTCCCGAATGATTTTTTCATAGCCTTCGAAACCCAGGATCGGGCTCAGATGTTCTTTGGTTGAGGTAAAACGTAAAGGTCCCAGGCCAATATAGTCGCAGGACTCTGCCATTCTCTGAAGTACATCCGAAAACATGTTAGCCGTACCGCCGATGATTTTATTTTCGCCCAGAATCTGCCTGGCCTTTTCCACAGCAGTGTCTTTCAACCCGAGATGGACGCCATCCGCATCTATATCCTTTGCTACTTGAACATGATCGTTGATGATGCACACGGCATTGTACTCTGAGCAGAGTTTCATCGATTGTTCACAGAGAATTGTCAGCTCTTCCTGAGAAGCATTTTTCCAGCGGACCTGTACCCATTGTACACCGTTATTTAAGGCCTTTTTAATATTGAATTCCTGTTCGGCTTTTGTGACGCCCTGGGATATGTATTGTAATTTTTCCATTTTTTTATTTTTACTGTAAAGAGGCACCTGATTTCTCAACCGCTTATTTCAGGAATGAAATCCCAGTAAGCCGGGAGTGCCCGTTAAAAAATGCCCGATGTAATCTTTTCCTTTTCGGCAGGCCGTTTCAAGGTCTTCTCCTTTCGCCAGATACGCCGCCACTGCAGATGACAGCACACAACCTGAACCATGTTTCGGATAATAGACGGATGACGTATCACCGGGCCGAAGGGAAATCTCTTCTCCGTTATTGACCAGAATATCCGTTCCTAAAAGATCTTCCCGATGTCCTCCTTTGATGAGCACAGCGCATGAAGACGCCGGGTTTTCAAACAGTCCGTTCTTTTGCAAAACCTGATATTCATGATAATTGGGGGTAATCAGATCAAACCTGTTTAACATATTTTTTACGTTTGAAATCGTATTCAAATCAAAAAAAGCAAACTCAGACGTACTTTTCAGCACCGGATCCCAGACTATTTTAGCCTGAGGAGCGTTGATCGCAGTTACTTTTAAGATCTCATTTAAAAATGCAGCGTCTTTTACCACCCCAATTTTTACTGCCTGGACAGGATAACTTTTCATCAGCACTTCCATTGTTGATACAATCTCATCCAACGGCTGCCATTCCAGGCCCAGGCATTGGGAACCGGTCTGGATCGTCATCGCTGTACACACCGCCAATCCCTGGACTTTCAGCTGTTCAAAAGTTTTGATATCGGCCAGGATTCCGGCTCCGCCACTTGGGTCGAAACCGGCAACTGTCATAACGTAAGGGCGTTCTTCCTGCATTGGATATATGTTTTTACCGGTTGTTCACTTTGCCAAACGGCTCCCAACAAAGCGGCTCCGTCAACATCTTCTGAAAAAACCGTTTTGATATTATATTGGTTTATTCCTCCCAAAGCAATAAGTCCTGAATGATCATTCTCTCTCTGCCGGATACTTTCCAGAATCTTTGTATCCGTTCCGTACCCTGCTTTGGAAATACTTGGAAATACCGGACTTATAAAAGCATATTCCCATCGGGAATCCAGCGTATTGAAGTCATTGATACCGTGTACCGAAGTCGATACTCTATATGTGTCAAGAAAATAATCCGGAATATCCGGTCTTTTAGTTTCTTTACAATGGATCCCGGAAATACTGAATTCTTCAGCCAGTACATAATGATTATGCAAAACCAGCTTTTCATGGTAATCAGACTGGATGCTGTGTATATATTTCCTCATGGTTTCTACTTCCATTGCGGGTTTTCTGATATGGAGCAGCTCAAGACCTTCTTTAAACAGTTCATTAATGATTTCGTTTTCATTCCGGACGGATTGTTCAGGCGTGATGACGATGATCATATATAAATCTCCTTCCCTTTTTCGATGAATTCCTGGGATTTATCCAGCATGCCTTTTTCAGCAGATTCCCGGATTTCCTGGGTGATTTTCATCGAGCAGAATTTCGGCCCGCACATGGAACAGAAATGAGCGACTTTTGCTCCGTCAGCCGGAAGGGTTTCATCATGATACGATCTTGCCGTTTCGGGATCGAGAGAAAGATTGAACTGGTCTTCCCAACGGAATTCAAACCTGGCCTTGCTCAGTGCATTGTCCCTGTACTGCGCACCGGGATGTCCTTTGGCTAAATCTGCTGCGTGGGCCGCAAGCTTGTAAGTGATGACTCCTACTTTTACATCATCTCTGTTGGGAAGTCCGAGATGTTCTTTCGGGGTGACGTAGCACAGCATCGCACAGCCGAACCAGCCGATCATCGCCGCACCGATTCCTGAAGTGATATGATCATACCCTGGTGCAATATCGGTTGTCAGCGGACCAAGCGTATAAAAAGGAGCTTCGTGACATTCTTCTAATTGCTTGTCCATATTTTCCTTGATCATATGCATCGGAACATGGCCCGGACCTTCAATCATTACCTGAACATTGTGCTTCCATGCGATTTTTGTCAGCTCTCCTAAAGTTTCCAGCTCGGCAAACTGGGCTTCATCATTGGCATCGGCAATGGAACCCGGACGCAGCCCGTCTCCCAGGGAAAAGGCAACATCGTATTTTTTCATAATCTCGCAGATCTCTTCAAAATGGGTATACAGGAAATTTTCTTTGTGATGGAAAAGGCACCATTTCGCCATAATCGAGCCGCCCCTGGAAACAATTCCCGTTACCCTTTTTGCCGTAAGGTGAATGTACCGCAGCAAAACACCGGCATGGATGGTAAAATAGGAAACGCCCTGCTCCGCCTGTTCGATCAGTGTATCTTTAAAAATCTCCCAGGTTAAATCTTCCGCAACGCCTTTTACTTTTTCAAGTGCCTGGTAAATCGGAACGGTACCAATCGGAACCGGGCTGTTCCGGATGATCCATTCTCTTGTTTCATGAATGTTTTTTCCCGTAGACAGGTCCATAATCGTATCGGCTCCCCAACGGCAGGCCCATACTGCTTTTTCCACTTCCTCCTCAATGCTTGAGGAAACGGCGCTGTTCCCGATATTGGCATTGATTTTCACCAGAAAGTTCCGTCCGATGATCATCGGTTCGCTTTCCGGATGGTTAATGTTGTTGGGAATAATCGCTCGACCCGCGGCAATTTCATCCCTTACAAATTCGGGGGTGATCTTATTTTTAGGCGTCTTTGCCCCGAAGCTGTTGCCTTGATGCTGGAAAGCCATTTCTTTGGAAACGGTCTCCAGTTGCTCGATTCTTTGGTTTTCCCTGATGGCGATGTATTCCATTTCGGGGGTAATGATCCCCTGTTTGGCGTAATACAGCTGGGTAACTTCTTTTCCTTCTTTCGCCACGTTCGGTTTGTGGTTATACGAAAACCGCAGTTCATCCAGTTTGGAATCGGCCAACCTGGCTTTTCCATATTCGGACGTGATGCCATCTAAAATTTCTACATCATTCCGGTCCAGGATCCATTGTTCGCGGATTCTCGGAAGCCCTTTTTCAATATTGATTTCAGAATTTTCATCGGTATACGGTCCCGAGGTATCGTAGACGGTAACCGGCGGGTTGTGTTCCAGCGTTCCGTTGGAAAGCTTGGTCGGACTGAGTTCTATTTCACGCATCGCTACCTGGATGGGGTGGATTTTCCCTTCCACATAGATCTTTTTTGAGTTCGGAAACGGCGAACGGGTGATGTTATGAGCCATACAATTTTGTTTTTATGAGGATTAACCGCCCTGAGTGGCAGTAATGATTAAAATTGAATCTTTGTCATTGAGCAATGTTTCCGCCCAGAAATGCTGCGGAACAATATGGTTGTTGAGGGCTACAGCGATGCCTTTCCGCTTTTGGGGAAGTTCCATAGCCAATAATGCTTCCAGCGTGGCGGGAAGTACATCAAAAATTTTCCGGGTGTGGTTGATTGTGAGTTCCATTCCTAAATTTTTACATACTTTAGGAATGCCCATGACAGTACAAGAGAATGTACGGCAAAGTCATTGCACTTTTCCCTACGCCGGTATGATCCGGATCAGGTTCAAAGGGTAAATCTCAGCCTGTTTTTCAACAGACACCCCTAAAGTCTGAGGCGAAGGTAGCTATTTTTCCGGAACAGGCAAAATTTTTTGTGGGTAAGGAAAAAGAAAACAGGGCGGGGGATTTCCGTAAGGCCTTCAGGACATTAGTATTCCTGAAGGCATAAAGCAGAACAAATTATTGTTCACAAGCCCTCCAGATGGCATCATGCTGTGGAACGGGCGCTGTGATTTCGATATTATCTTTGGTCACGGGATGAATGAATTCCAGTTTGCGGGCATGGAGATGAATGCCTCCGTCCGGATTTGACCGTGGCGAGCCGTATTTCAGGTCTCCTTTGATCGGCACTCCGGTTTTGGACAGCTGCGCACGGATCTGGTGGTGCCTTCCAGTTTCCAGGTCGATTTCCAGCAGCAGATAATTGTCCAGGGTTTTGATTACGTGATAAGTAAGAACAGCTTCCTTTGCACCGTCCGTCACTTTCGGGAAAACGATAGCTTTATTATTTTTTTCGTTTTTCTTCAGGTAATGAACCAGCCTCTGGGTCTGCGGGATCATTTCTTTCCCCACCACGGCCCAGTATGTTTTTTTGATCTCGCGGTTCTTCACCATCTGGGTCAGCCGTGATAATGATTTCGAGGTCTTGGCGTAAATCACCAGTCCTGAAGTCGGGCGGTCGATCCGGTGTACGAGCCCCAGAAAGACGTTACCCGGTTTGTTATCTCTTATTTTTATAAAATTTTTGATGGATTCCAGTAAGGATTCGTCCCCCGTTTTATCGCCCTGCACCAGCTGGCCGACTTTTTTATTGATCACCAGAAGATGGTTGTCTTCATATACAATCTGCTCCTCCATAGCTTACTGACGGTAGGTAGGCCGGCTTGCAAAAGACAGGATAATCCCTGCCAGCAGGCCCAGTGTTTTTATTTTTGAAAGTCCTGCTTCTTCAGGAATCAGTGCCCCGGCCACGCAGACTGCCGCTGCAGCATACATGCCGTAAGTGAAATTTTTATTCTTCATGAAAGGCGCCTGCAGAAAGAAGCTGATTCCGATAAGAATATAAAATACTTTTGCGGAGAGTAAACGGTTGACTTCAGGAGAAAACAGGTTGAACCACCCTACCAGCAGGCAAAGCAAGGCAGCAATGGATAATATTCCCTGTATGGATTGCTGGTTTCTCATTAATAGCTTTCTTTTTCGTTAGGGAAATCCGCACTTTTCACGTCTTTAACGTATTGGGATACGGCGCCTGTGATTTCTGTATAAAGATCCAGGTACCTTCTCAGGAATTTCGGGCTGAATCCCTGGTTCATGCCCACCATATCATGATACACCAGTACCTGCCCGTCACAGTTTACTCCAGCGCCGATTCCGATGGTCGGAATGGTGATGGCTTCCGTTACTTTCTTAGCCAGTTCGGCAGGAATTTTCTCAAGGACTACAGCAAAGCATCCCAGTTCTTCCAGCAGCTGCGCATCGGCAATCAGTTTTTCAGCCTCTGCATCTTCCTTGGCTCTTACTTTATAGGTTCCGAATTTGTAGATGGATTGGGGAGTGAGGCCCAGATGCCCCATCACCGGAATGCCGGCATTGATGATCTTTTTGATGGATTTTGAAATTTCTTTTCCGCCCTCAATCTTTACGGCATGGGCACCCCCTTCTTTCATCATTCTTACCGCAGATTCCAGCGCCTTTTCAGGATTGCTCTGGTACGTCCCGAACGGAAGATCGGCTACTACCAAAGCCCGGTCTGTTCCTCTTACCACACTCTGGGAATGGTAGATCATCTGGTCCAGGGTAATGGGAAGCGTGGTTTCGAAGCCTGCCATTACGTTAGCAGCGGAATCACCGATAAGGATGGCATCCACTCCGCCAGCATCCACCATCTTTGCCGTTGTATAGTCATACGCCGTAAGCATGGTGATCTTTTCCTTATCGAACTTCATTTTACGCAGGGTTTCCGTTGTAACTTTCTTAATTTCAGAGTGAACAGACATAATGTATTGAGGTATTAAAAAGGTAAAAGTCGGCACCGGGCCGACTTGGAATTGTTATGATTTATAAAACTACGTGACCGAGTTTCATGAGTTTATCGTGGTTGAGGATTTTGATGTTTCTGCCGTCTACTTCAATCAGCTGGTCACCTTTGAATTCGGAAATCAGCCGGATGGCACTTTCGGTAGCGGTTCCGATGATGTTGGCGATCTCTTCCCTTGTCAGAGAGATTTTGATAAAGCCTTCAGGGTCTACGCCAAGTTTCTGTTCCAGCAGCAACAGGATTTCCGCCAGTCTTTCCCGTACCGTCTTTTGGGCAAGAAAGGTAATGGTATTGGAAGATTCTCCCAGTTCATAGGAAATCTTCTGAAGCATGACAAATGAAAGCTGGGGATCCACCTCCAGCAGTGACATGAATACGTCGGCAGGCAGAAAAGTAGCTTCAATATCGGTCATTGCTTCTGCCTTTGCCTGGAAATTTTCCCCGCAAAGCAAAGAACGATAGCCGATGATATCCCCTTCTTTAATAAATCTTAAAATCTGGTCTTTACCGAAGGCCCCTGATTTTGATAATTTTGCAGCCCCTTTTTCCAGAACATACACACCTTTCGGAGCTTCACCATCTTCAAAAATGGTTTCATGCTTCTGGAAACTCAGTTTCTTTTTAGCATTGATATATCTCTCAAAATCAGTACTGGAAAGTCGTTCTTTGAATGATTTATCATTAAAAACCCTGGCGAACCTGTCTTCAATGGCAATCTGTTGTTCCTGCGACATTTTACATGATATTTATCACAAAAATAGAACTTTTAAACCCGATAAACAAAAAAATTTGTTATAATTTTGTAGTTCAATAATTTATGGAGGTGAGCGAGAACTGTTTTCATTGTGGTCAAGGGATCGAGAAGGAAAGAATTTCGTTTGATGAGAAGATTTTCTGCTGCAACGGTTGCAAATCGGTCTATGAGATTCTGAATGCCAATAATTTATCCAATTTCTACGAATTGAATAAAAGGGCGGGAATCCGTCCGGGAGAAGATCAATCCGGTCAGTTCGATTACCTGGATACGCCTGAAATTTTTGAAAAGGTAACCGACTTCTCCGAGGGCAACACCAGCCTGGTGACCTTCAAAATTCCGGTGATCCACTGCTCTTCATGCATCTGGCTCCTTGAAAGCCTCCATACCCTGAACCCGGACATTAAATATTCACAGGTGAATTTCACCAGAAAAACATTGCAGGTATCTTTCAACCACAATGATTTCAAACTGAGCGAACTGGCGTATTTCCTGACCAACCTCGGATATAAGCCTGTCATCAGCCTTGAAACTGCTGATAAGAATATAGAGCACCTTGACAAATCGCTGCTGGTAAAGTTTGCCATTGCCGCCTTCGCTTTCGGGAACGGTATGTTTCTGGCTTTCCCTGAATATATCGGGGGAGAAGATTACTGGATGGAACATTACAAAGGGCTTTTCAGGGCACTGATGTGCTTCCTGGCGATCCCTGTAGTCACCTATTCCGCTTCGGACTATTATAAATCCGCCTGGTACGGGCTGAAGAACGGGATCGTAAACATTGATGTCCCGATCGTACTGGGAATTATCGTCCTTTTCGGACGCAGCCTTTATGAAGTAGCCACCAATTATGGGCCGGGTTACTTTGATACGCTGTGCGGCCTGCTTTTTTTCATGCTGCTCGGAAAAATTTTCCAGAAACGCACCTACAGCGCCCTTTCTTACGACAGGGATTACAAATCATTCTATCCGATTGCAGTAACAAAAGTAGATTTTGAAGGCAAGCAGGACAACATATTATTGTCTGAAGTAAAAATCGGGGACCGCATCCTGGTGCGAAATCAGGAAATCATCCCGGTGGATGCCATTCTGATTAACGGGGAAGGCAATATCGACAACAGCTTCATTACGGGAGAAAGCGCCACCATCAGCAAACAGCCCGGCGATAAGATCTTTGCCGGCGGAAAACAGATCGGATCTTCCCTGGAGCTTGAAGTGATTAAAAATGTAGACCAGAGTTACCTGACACAATTGTGGAATAAAGAGGCTTTCAAAAAACATGAAACCGGACTGGACACTCTTACGAACAGTGTAAGTAAGTACTTCACCTTTATCATTCTGGGAATTGCCCTGATTGCCGGTGCTTACTGGTATTTCATCGATCTGAACAAGATGTTCCAGGTAATTTCTGCCATCCTGATTATTGCCTGCCCCTGTGCACTGGCTTTATCAGCACCGTTTACTTTCGGACACATCATGAGGATCCTGGGGAGGAATAAGTTCTATGTAAAGGACACCATTACCATTGAGAAAATTGCAAAACTGGACACGGTAGTGTTTGATAAAACCGGCACCATCACCCATAGGAAAAAATCAAATATCCGGTATGAAGGCTCCGGAATTGAAGATTTCGACCTGCTGAATATCAAGACACTACTGAAAAATTCCAATCATCCGCTTTCCAAATCACTGTATGATTTTATTGAGCTGAAAGATGATTACTATACCGTTGAAAATTTCCGCGAAATTTCAGGAAAGGGTTACGAAGCGGTCGTAAGGGGAAACGTGTACAGAATCGGTTCCGCAAAATACAACAACCAGGAACCCAGAAACCTTGAAACAGCAGTATACATCAGCAAGAACGGTGAATTTTCAGGAAAGTTCATCTTTAAGAACGAATACCGTGAAAACCTGAAGAACCTGTTCAGGAAACTTACAGGCTATAAGGTTTTTATCCTCAGCGGTGACAATGCTTCGGAAGAAAACCAGCTGAGAGAACTGATTCCTCAGTACAGCGGAATGGCTTTTAACCAGAGTCCGGAAGACAAGCTGAATTATATCCGGGGACTTCAGGAAAAAGGATTGAAAGTTGCCATGCTGGGTGACGGCCTCAACGATGCCGGCGCTCTGAAACAGAGCAATGTAGGCATTGCCATCGCCGATGACACCAATAGCTTCACCCCTTCCTCGGATGTCATTATGGACGGCGAAAAGGTAGTGACGCTGGACCGGTATCTGAACGTTTGCAAGAGCTCTATCAAAATTGTGAAAATGACATTTATAATCAGTTTTCTTTACAATATTGTCGGATTGAGCTACGCGGTTACCGGACATATGCATCCGCTTTTCGCAGCACTGATCATGCCTGCCAGTTCCATTACCGTGGTTTCGTTCACTACTTTTTCGACCTGGATCCTGGGGAGGAAATATTTCAAAAACCGCCCGTAAATCCACTTATTTAGACTGATTTTAAATTAGCTGAATGCCGTATTTCGTGACGAATGTCATTATTTTTCATTAAATTTGAACCCCGAAAATAGGTTAATTTTGTTGTCTAATGGATATTCTCTATTTAATGATCCTGTGCAGTGTTTCCTTAGCTGCAGTTTTCCTGGTGGTGTTTATTATTTACGCCCGGAAAGGACAGTTTGAAGATGACGAATCTCCGGCTGTAAGAATCCTCTTTGACTCCGATGAAATCAGGGAAAATAAAGATGCAGACGACAAAGAAAACAAGAATGAAACAGGAGAAAATAATAAAAAAATTGAAGAAAAAAGTGAATAGTTGATATGGAAACACAGAAGTTTAGTTATGACAACAGTATTGTCCGGGCCTTCCTTTATGCGACCGTCGTTTTCGGGATCATAGGGTTTTTGTTCGGTCTTACGGCTGCATTAATGCTTTTCTACCCTGAACTTCCGGAATTTTTATTCGGAACGGATGACTCTACCATAAACAGTATGGGCGGCAGCATCCAGGGGTTGATAAACACACATGGGGCATTCGGTTTCGGTAGAATCAGGATGCTGCACACCACAACTGTAATTTTTGCCTTTGTAATGAACGTTGTATACGTGGGGGTTTACTACTCGCTGCAGCGTCTTCTGAAGACAAGAATGTACAGCGACACCCTGTCATGGATCCATTTCTGGACCTGGCAGATTATGATTTTAGTGACGTATGTTACGTTCTTTATGGGAATCAACACTTCCAAAGAATATGCAGAGCACGAATGGCCGATTGATATTTTGATCGCTTTCTCCTGGATTATTTTCGGAGCCAACATGTTCCTTACCATTGCCAAGAGAAGAGTAAGACACTTGTATGTGGCCATATGGTTCTATATCGGAACATGGATTGCAGTAGCCATGCTTCACATTTTCAACAATCTGGAAGTTCCTTTATCCTTCACCGGCTGGAAATCGTATTCAGCTTACGCAGGGGTAAAAGATGCCATCGTACAATGGTGGTATGGCCACAATGCGGTAGCTTTCGTACTGACGACTCCGGTTCTTGGTTTGATGTATTACTTCTTACCAAAAGCTGCAGACCGTCCGGTATTCTCTTATAAGCTGTCAATCATTCACTTCTGGTCATTAATTTTCGTATATATCTGGGCTGGTCCTCACCACCTTCAGTATACTGCCTTACCGGCATGGGCTCAGGCAGTGGGAACAGGATTCTCCATCATGCTGATTGCCCCGTCATGGGGAGGAATGCTTAACGGTCTCCTTACTTTAAGGGGAGCGTGGGATAAAGTAAGGGAAAACCCGATCCTTAAGTTCTTCGTTGTAGCGGTTACCTGCTACGGGATGGCTACTTTCGAAGGTCCTTTATTGGCAACCAAGAACATCAATAAAATCGGTCACTTTACAGACTGGGTAATCGGTCACGTACACGTAGGTGCACTGGGATGGAACGGTTTCATGGCGTTCGGGGTAATCTATTACCTGATCCCGATCCTTTGGAGAACGAAATTATATTCCGTAAAAATGGCTAACTGGCATTTCTGGTTAGGAACTTTGGGGATTATCTTCTATGCCGTGCCGATGTATATCTCAGGATTTACCCAAGGACTGATGTGGAAGCAATTCAACCCGGACGGAACGCTGGTTTGGAAAAACTGGCTGGATACGGTAACTGCCATCATCCCTTATTATAAAATGAGATTTGTAGGCGGATTGTTATATCTTACCGGAGGTCTCTTCATGGTAGTGAATCTTATCGCTACGGTAAGAAAAGGATCTTTCCAGAAAGATGTGCCTGCTGAAGCACCTGCTTTGGCTAATATCACCGGAAAACGTAAAGAAGGGGAAGGAACCCACCTCTGGCTGGAAAGAACGCCGGTATTGCTGGGAATCCTGTCTTTGTTCGCCATTTCCATCGGTAGTATGGTAGAAATCATTCCTACGCTTTCATTGAAGAAAAGTGTACCGACCATTTCCGCAGTGAAGCCTTATTCTCCGCTGGAACTGGAAGGTAGAGACATCTATATCAGAGAAGGATGTAATGCCTGCCATTCACAGATGGTAAGACCATTCAGAGATGAGATCGTACGATTTAACGGTAAAAACGGACAGTACTCCAAAGCAGGAGAATTCGTTTACGACAGACCTTTCCTTTGGGGATCAAAAAGAACCGGACCGGATTTACATAGAGAAGGAGGGAAAAACCCAAGCTCATGGCATTATAAGCATATGTATAACCCAAGATCAACGTCTGCAGGTTCTATCATGCCTCGTTACCCATGGCTGATTGCTACCAACTTAGACCGTTCTAAAATGGTAGATAAAATGAAGCTGATGAAAAATGCATTTGAAGTGCCTTATACAAAATCTGAAATCGACTCAGCCAATTCATGGGCAGATAATCAGGCCGTGAAAATCGTAAAAGATATCATGTCTGAAGCACCTGATCTTAAAGCAGCTTATGCCAAGAGACCGAAAGGCGAACTGGAGAAGAAAGAAATTGTAGCGCTTATTTCTTATCTGCAGAGATTAGGAACGGATATTAAGACAACTGAAATTAAAACAGCAAGTAATAACTAATAGTAAAAGATTTGTCTTATGATACCTCAGAATTTTAAAGATATATTATCCAATACGGACAATGCTGGCTTCTACCAGACCCTGGCTCTGATTTTCTTTATGCTTTTCTTCGTTGCCCTTGTGATCTATGTTTTCAGCAGGCCTAAAAAATATTACAAGGAAGAAGAAGAAGCCCCTCTGCAGGATGACGAAGACGATGATTTTAATTTAAAAAATTAATTTATTATGAAACAAAGAACACCGGTTGTTGTAAATATAGGAATCATAGTAGGACTCTTAATTGTTTTTTACTATCTGTTTGTACAGAGCTATGCGTTTTTGGGATCTCCTTATTTCTGGGGAACCGTGGTGATCGCCGGTATCCTGGCATACATCCACGGAGCCATCGGGGATTTGGTGGAGAACAACAAATTCAAGAAATTATCTCCTGAGGAAAAAGCAGCTTATCTTGCCGAAAAGAGAGTGCCTTACTTCAAAAGATTATACAATGCCGCTTTCAAAAAACAGACGGCAGCGGAAGAAAAAGACATCCTTATCGACCATGGTTTCGACGGAATCATGGAGCTGGACAACCAGTTACCGAAATGGTGGGTAGGTTTGTTCTATTTTGGGACTGCTTTTTGTATTCTTTATATAGCAGCGTATTCTTTCACTGATTTCGCCCATCCTCTTAATGAGTATGAGCAGGAATACAAAGAGCAGATTGCCGCTATTGAAATCTATAACAAGACCCAGCCTCCTGTAACGATTGAAACTGCTAAATATTCAGCAGATAACATTGCAGAAGGTAAAGAATTGTTTAAAACCAATTGTGCATCCTGTCATAAAGAAGACGGTAGCGGGGGTATCGGACCTAACCTTACCGATAAATACTGGATCAACCAGCCTGAGAAAACGTTATTCAAAAACGTATTCCATATGGACTGGAACGGTTCACCAAATAATCCTGCGATGAGGGCCTTTGGTAAAAACGGAGAGGTTTCGGGAGCTGAGATTGAAAAAATAGCAGCGTACGTATACCACATCAACCAGGAACTGCCTCCGGTAACGGAAGCCCAGGGCGGTGCCGCTCCTCAGGGAACGGAAGCCAATTGGGAGAAAGAATAATTTTAAATAAAAATTAATCATATGAAAAAACATAATTTGTTATTAGATGAAAAGATAGTAACGAATTATGTTTTTTCTTTTTTCAAATATTGATAGATATGTCAGACATAGAAGAAATAGAAGTACGCGGCGGACAGGGTCAGGTGGTAGAACCTGAAACATACAGGGATTCTATAGGAACTATGGACCAGTCCGGAAAGCGGAAATGGGTATATCCCAGAAAGCCTAAAGGAAAATACACCAATTACCGGTATCTGGTAAGTGCAGGTTTACTCCTGTTCTATTTTACGGTGCCCTTCATTACCATTAATGGAAATCCGTTTCTTTTATTTAACGTGATCAACCGGGAATTTTACATTCTTGGCCAGCCGTTTTTTCCACAGGATTTTTTTATCCTGACCCTCGGTGCTATTGCCTCGCTGATATTCATTATTGTATTTACGATTGCTTTCGGCAGAATTTTCTGCGGATGGATTTGTCCGCAGACAATTTTCCTTGAAATGATTTTCCGTAAAATAGAATATGCCATTGAAGGAGACAGAAACAAACAGATGAAACTCGACCGGCAGGAATGGAATACTGAAAAGATCTGGAAAAGAGGATTGAAATGGACGATTTACGTCATCATTTCATTAATTATCACCCACTTTATGCTGATGTATGTAGTGGGATACAAAGAAATATTCAGAATTATTTCCGAAGGGCCATTTGCCCACCCTACCAATTTTATCGTCATGGTACTTTTTACCTCTGCTTTTTACTTTGTATTTGCATGGTTCAGGGAGCAGGTATGTACATTAGTCTGCCCTTACGGAAGGCTGCAGGGCGTTCTTATCGATAAAGATACCATCAATGTTTTCTATGACTTTAAAAGAGGGGAAAACAGAGCCAAATGGAGAAAAGGGGAAGACCGTAAAGCGGCAGGAAAAGGAGACTGTATTGACTGTCACCAGTGTGTGGTAGTCTGCCCTACCGGAATCGATATCCGGGACGGACAGCAGCTGGAATGCGTCAACTGTACCGCGTGTATCGATGCCTGTGATGAAGTAATGGAAAAGGTGGGTCTTCCTAAAGGGCTGATCCGCTATGCCTCTGAGAATGAAATCGAGCGGCAGAGCCAGTTCCAGTTTACGGGAAGAATGAAAGGCTTTGCCCTGATTCTTATCCTGCTCATGGGATTCCTGGGTTATCTTCTCTACAACAGGGGTGAAATGGAGGCAAAATTCATCAAGCCTGCAGGAAGCACCTTCTTTGTAAGGGACGGAAAAATTACCAATACGTATAATTATACCTTCCTTAACAAGACAAATGATAAAAAGCTGGTCACCATCAAGGTAATTGAACCGACACACGGAGAGATCATCTACAGCGGATCCAGCAAAATTCCGGTAGACCGGGATAAAATAACAAAAGGAACCATCAATATCAGTTTCCCTGAGAGCGAAATGAACCTTTCCAAGCAGAATATTACCATCGGGGTGTATGACATGAAAGGAAATCTCATCGATTCTTACCAGACGTATTTTGAGGGACCGTTTAAACTACAATTTTAATCTTATAATGAAAAACTTTAATTGGGGACATGGAATGGTGATCGCACTGGGCGCATTTATCATTTTTATCCTGTCCATGCTGTTTCTCTTTCCGAACGGACAGAAAAATTCGGAAATGGTAACAGATAATTATTATGAAGAAGAACTGAAATACCAGGATGTCATCGATGCCAAGAAAAGGGCAGATGAATTGCAGGAAAAGCCTGTGTATAGTCAGGATAAAGAAGGGATCAGGATTACTTTCCCACAGGATTATAATAATTCGAATACCACGGTGAAGTTTGTGATGAACAGAACCGATGACCAGAATCTGGATGTGCATAAAGCCGTCCAGCTGGATGCCCGTAAATCTTTTCTCATTCCTGCACAGGTGCTGAAAATGGGAAATTATACTCTGAGATTAAGCTGGACTAAAGATAAGACCGATTACCGCCTGGATTACGATGTGATATGGAAGTAGCACTTATCTTGTCGGCCATCGGGCTGGGCTTTGCTTCCGGTTTCCACTGCGTGGGGATGTGTGGACCGATTGCCCTTTCCATGGGACTGACGAAAAAGCAGGCGACGAACTTTTACTTACAGAACCTCACCTACCAGTTCGGAAGGATTTTTACCTATTCCTTATTGGGAGCACTGCTGGGAATTATCGGTGAAGGTTTTGAAATGGCCGGTTTCCAGAAATACCTGACGATTGCAGTAGGGATTCTGTTGATTGTAATGGCTGTTTTCTCTTTCGGCGGTAAAGATTTTGCTTCAAAGATTCCTTTTATATCCCGGTTTCTTTTTAAGGTAAAATCAAATCTGGGAAAGCTCTTGCAGAAGTCGGATTACCGGTCAAGGTTTACCACCGGCATCCTGAACGGATTCCTGCCCTGCGGAATGGTCTATATGGCATTAACTGCCAGCCTGGCCAGCGGAGGGATATGGCAGGGAGGCCTTTACATGGCTTTGTTCGGATTAGGAACCCTGCCGTTCATGTTTGCGGTCGTTCTGGCCGGAAACCTCATGAACCAGGCGTTCAGGATAAAGGTGCTCAAAGTCATACCGGTTGTTATGATCATTCTGGGAGGATTATTTATTATCCGCGGACTGGAACTGGGAATCCCTTATGTTTCCCCGAGAGCTGAAGCAATGACAGTTTCCAAAGATAATCAGGGCGACTGCCATTTACCGGGAGATCACAGCTCACATGAGCATGTAAATCAGAATTGCCATTAATATAATTTAATAAGAACAATAAAAACAGACCAGCTATGCTGGTCTGTTTTTATTTGCGTTACATTTCAGATCATGTATCAATAATAACTTCATTGTTGTATACATCTGGTGCAGAGCAAGTTGCACTAAACTTTCTACTCCTTACTTTGTATAAAGCTCATAAAAAAGCGCTCCGGATCCGGAAGACGTCATCCGTCTAATCTGTTTTCTTTTTAATAACGGATTGATAGCAGAAGCCTTCATAGGCTGTTGCCCGTCTACTGAAACCAGTTCATCCGGAGAATTGATCTTCAGCCAGCCGGTGTCGCTCATCAGGTAATAGGAACCGTTTACTGTAAAGAGGATATCTTGATTATCTGCCTTGGCAGCCTCCAGCATATTTTCCATCCTTATTTTATCTTTTACAGGTTGTAATCCTTCGTACATACCGTCGTATGAAAGGTTCCTGCCTTGCCTCATTTCGGAAAAGGCTTTTATACCGGATGTACTTTTAACGGCTTTCATTCCAATATAATATATTCCGCTGACGGAATTTCCGGAATCTGCCAGTGTTCGGTTTGTATAAAAGAAGAATAGCCTTTCTTCTCTATCTTTATCCTGAATCGGACTTCTCCTTTGTCGGCAATACTGAAAGTCCCTTTAAAATACCCTTTAGCGTCTGTATTGGCAATAACTAATCCTTTATCATCATATACTTTGGCATTATCAATCGGAGAAAAAGATGAGGCATCGGTAATGATTCCTGCAATATGAACGGTTCTTAGAAATGAAAGTTTGCAGGTAGTTGCAGATGCCGGCATACCAAAGATAACAGCCCAGAAAAGGCAAAGAAAAATGCTGAGTGGTGTTTTCATAATTATTTGTTTTTAGTTAAATATATACTTTAAAAAGAAGATACCCTCTTGCAAGGGTATCTCTCTATATATTAATCAATTATATCAAATCTTGCATATTCCGCAATTTTCATCGGAAGCTTTATACCTTCTGCTGTCTGATTGTTCTCCAGCAAGGCAGCCATAATTCTTGGTAAGGCCATAGCAGAGCCGTTCAGCGTATGCACCAGCTGGGATTTGCCTTCCGTTTTGTAACGGCATTTCAGCCTGTTGGCCTGGAAAGTTTCGAAATTGGAAACGGAACTCACTTCCAGCCACTTTTCCTGGGCAGCACTCCATACCTCAAAATCGTAGGTCATAGCAGAAGCAAAGCCGGTGTCTCCGCCGCAAAGCCTCAGTACACGGTAAGGCAATTCAAGATCGCTCAGGATCTCTTTGATGTGCTCTACCATCTCTTCCAGCACGGCATAGGAGTTTTCAGGCTTTTCTATCCTTACGATTTCCACTTTTTCAAACTGGTGAAGACGGTTCAGCCCTCTTACATGGGCTCCGTAGCTTCCCGCTTCCCTTCTGTAACATTGGGAAAAGGCTGTATTTTTAATCGGAAGGTCCTTTTCATCAAGCAAAACATCGCGGTACAGGTTGGTTACCGGAACTTCAGCGGTTGGAATAAGATATAGTTCGTCTGCCTGGATATAGTACATCTGCCCTTCCTTATCCGGAAGCTGCCCGGTTCCGTATCCGGAAGCTTCGTTCACCACATGAGGCGGATTGACTTCAGTATATCCTTTTTCAACGTTTTTATCTAAAAAGTACTGCACCAATGCCCTCTGCAGCCTGGCACCTTTTCCAAAATAGACAGGAAATCCGGCACCGGCAATTTTTACCCCCAGCTCGAAATCGATCAGGTTGTATTTCTTAGCCAGTTCCCAATGCGGAATTGCTCCTTCACCAAGCCCTTCCACATCGTGGGACTGGTAAATGATCTCATTATCTTCTGCAGAAGCGCCGCTTTTTACTTTTTCGTAAGGAATATTAGGCAACTGATATAAAATGTTGATCAGTTCTTTTTCTTTATCCTCCAGCTGCGATTTTAATGCTGATGTCGATTCTTTAAGACTGGAGGTTTGAGATTTTGCAGCTTCCGCTTCTTCTTTCTTCCCTTCTTTCATGAGCATTCCGATCTCTTTGGAAACCTTATTGATTTCCGAAAGCTGGGAATCCAGTTCAAACTGGATTTTTTTCCGTTCTTCGTCGGCAGCAATTGCTTCGTCTACCAACTCAAGATTTTTGAACTGTCTTTTCTTAAGACCTTCTACAGCGCGCTCTTTGTGATCGCGTAAAAAATTGACTTGTAACATTGTATTTAGATGTTAGTTATTAGAAAGTTGAGCATCAGCATGTCAACAGTTGTGCAAAGGTATACATTATTTTATGATCGTCACTACATTCGGTGCGCCGGCCTGTTTGGTAAACCGCAGGGTATCGTTATACAGTACTTTCGAGACTTCGAAGACCTGGGGCGTCATCCGGTACTGGATCTCCAGCTTGTCATTAATGGTATCCAGAATCGTATTGTTCAGCCTCTTGATCAGCGAAACCGTAATGACCGAATGGTAAATCTTATCATCGGGGTTCAGTGTATCGAGTCCTACTCTTTTAGCTCCCGCAATGTATTCAATGAAGAGTGTGGAATCTGCAGTTGCCCTGAGCGTACTGTTTACCGGGGCAATATCCGAAACGCCATTGACGTCATTCAGCGAGTACGTAAAATAGGTATTGTCTTTCCTGCTGTGCAGAACGTCGCGTCCGGCTTTATTTTTCATGTAGATATTTAAAATCTGATCGATTCTCCGCACGTCTTCATCACCTGTCCGGCAGCTCAGCAAGGCAAAGAAAATAATCAGCAGTCCAAAAACAATATTCTTCATGTCCAACAAAGATAAAAACTTATTTTAATTTTCAAATGGATTCGCCGGCTGAAATTGAAGAAAGCCCCGGTAAGTTCATGCAAGTTTACTTTTTCTGAAGCTTTTTCATCAAAATCCCCATTTCAGCTTTGGAAAGGAAATAATCCCGGAACCGGAATTCAGTAATCCGGTAAAATCTCCAGAACAGAAGCCCCGAAGAGAGACAGTAAGAAAGTGATGTTATGATACAGGCTCCCCGGATTCCCCATTTCGGAATGATGAGGAATGAAGAAACCAAAGTAAAAATCAATCCGATCAGCGCTTTCACATTCAGGATGCGAAGCTTATTGATGCCTGCAAAATAGTATCCTATAATATTGCTGACAGCAATAGCAAGGATTCCCGGAGCCAACAGAAGTACGATTTCCTTGGTCTGGCTGAAATCTTTACCGAATATAAAAGAGTAAACACGGGCAGGAATGATCAGCATGACCGCTATGAATAATAAGGTAATTAAGAAGCTGATTCTTAGTGAAATCTTGGTTTTTTCTATAGCCTGGTGCGGGCTGGCGGTATTGATGACATCGGCATACAGGATAACGGAAAGGCTGCGGCTTATGGTCCAGACGGCTTCGGAAACGGCAATTCCCACTGAAAAAACACCTACGCTTACCATTCCCCTGAAATATTCCAGGAAATAAAAGGAAAGCCGGTTATTCAGGAACTGCAGAAATGCACTCAGCTGTGTTTTCCAGCCATAGCTGAACAGCTTTTTCCCGGTAGCTCCTGAAAAGGAAATTCTCTTCAGCATTCCCGGCTTTACGATCTGAAATATACTGGTCAGGAATAAAAGCCCTAAGCAACCGGCCTGGGCCATAAAATAGGCTTCAATGGAACTGATGTTAATCAGATAAACAATGATGATAATAAAAATGATATGGATAAGTTGCTGCAGAATCGTGTATATATTGAACATGGTAATGTTCTTTTGCCCTACAAAGAGATTCACATTGGCGGTAAGCAGTGAGGTGAGTACCGAAAGGGAGATCAGATATCCTGAATATGGCACTGCATGGCTGAAACTGAAAAGCAACGGGATGGAAATTCCTGTGATTACTGACCATAAGTAGGCAAAAGGCAGGATTTCTTCGATCTTGTATCTGGAAGCAAAATAGCTCATGCTGCTGCCCACAAAAATATTGGCAAAAAAGCTGATCACGGTAAGATCTGCGATCACGATGGAAATCGATCCTTTTCCTTCGCTTCCCCAGAAGTTGGTTGTGTAGATAACCAGTCCGAAATTCAGGAACAGAATAAAAAAACGGGAGAAAAAAGTTGTAAGGAGAGTTTTCTGCTTCATCTTACGGCAAGGAATTTTGGATGAAGCGGACAAAAGGTTCTCTTATATTCTTCCAGTTGTATTTATGTTCGTAAGAAAGCCTTGCATTGCGGGAGTGGCACTCATATAAATCAGGGTTTTCAGCATACTTTATGATAAGGTCTGCAATTTTCCCGGAATCCTCAGGATCCACCAGATATCCGAATTCTGAAACATTCACATGCTTTCTTGTTGCTTTAAGATCAGTATAAATCACCGGTTTTCCGGAAGCCGCATAATAAAAAATCTTGATCGGCAGGCAGTGGTCATTTTCAAAGTTCAGGGTTCTGAGATCGAAACAGAGATCGGCCTCTGCATAGGATTCGGTAAAGGTCTCAAAAGAAGCGGATTTCCTGATGGTGATCCTTTCAAACCGGTATTCTGAGAGTAATTCGGAGAAATACTGCTCATCCTTTTCTTTCCGGCAGCCTCCGATCAGCAGCAGGGAAACGACAAGGTCCGGCTTCTTCTTTCTCACCTGATCTGCAGCGGCAAAGAAATTCCCGATTCCCTTCTCTTCAGAAAACTGTCCGGTATAACAGAGCGTGATCTTATTTTTTTCCGGTTTTTTCAGGTGCGGATGGATGTATTGCTCATCCGGATAATAAGGGAGAAGCAGGGATTTGGTAAATGGAAAAAAATAGGCCAACGGAAATTTTTTAGCGTCCTCGCCGAAAATATAACCGGTACTCAGAAAGCCGGCATACAACTGTACCAGAAAGAATTTAAAGGCGTGGAATATATTCATCGGAAACCTGAAATTTTCTACCATCCGCATGGAAGGGTACCATTCCGTGATATCATAGATGATTTCTGTTTTTTTCTTTTTGCGGTATTTCCGGGCGGCAATAACAGCAAGGGGCTCAGAACAGATAATACAGTCCGGCCGGAATTTTTCACAGATAGTCTCAAATATTCGCTTCTTATCTTCGGTGCTCCTTTGAAGTACTGAGTAGGATTCAACTTCAATACCGTCAATGGTCCCATGAAATGCAGAAGAGAGACTGCAGATTTTCACCCTATGTCCCGATTCCTGTAATGCTTTTGCCTGATGAAAAAAAATCCGGTCATCATTATAATGGTGTGCAGTGGTTAAAAAAAGAATATCAGACATAGGTTCCGGAATCTCAGGATCAAAATATTGCAAATATACCTAAAAACAGAAAAGCGGACTGCTCCGCTTTTCTGTTTTATCAATGATCATTCAAATTATTTGATCCCTGCGGCCCAGCTTCTGTCAAAAGGAAGCAGGAAGTTACCCAAAAATTCCAGGTAGGTATTTTTTGAAAAGTCGAAAACCTCAACGTCCTTAGCAATTTCACCGCTTCTGACTTTAGATTTAAAATCAATAAGCTTAAGGGTTTTCACTTGTCCGTCTTCAACATAGGAGGCTTTCATACGATCAAAAAGTCCCAGCTGGTATTCTTCGTCTATCTCCCGCATTACTTTTCCCAATGCGTCGATGCTGCATCCGGAAGCCATTTCTTTTTCTTCATCCACACAGATAATAATAAACTGGTTTTTCTCTATCTTAAAAGATGATGAAAGCGGTTTTCCATGGGCTGCCCATCCGGCAAGGAAATCATAAAGCCTTTCAGTAATCGTCTTGGCTTCTTTGGTAGTAAAAGGTCTTGATGCCGGATAGATAATTACCCTGTAATCATTAGCTTCTACGATATCTGATTCTTCAATCTTCATTGGAATAAATTTAAAGTATAAAATTACGCAATTTTCCTGAGTCTGAAACCATTATATTTATGACTGACTGTGTTAAGGAATATCACAAGAAGCATGATGATAAATATGAAGAAGAATCTCATTCCGGCCGCATGCGGAAAAAATAAAAATTTAATATAGATATTAACAAAAATCAACAGGGCAAAAATCCTGTTCTCAAGATCTTTTGAGCAAGAAAAGATAAGGATTAATAGTGTAAGCGACATAACGGATACCCTTTTGAAATAGATAATTCTATGAAAGAGAATATCGAGATAATCATGAAAGCTGAAATCCGGAGATTGTGCGGAAATTACCGGTCTTCTGTAAATAAAGGAATCATAAAAAAGACTTTTCCATCCCGGATAATGGCACAAACGGATAATCGCCATATAGAAAAGAACAAGCACTAATCCCTGCAGGAAAAAATAACCGTTTAATTTCCCATTGTTAAAATAATGCAGCCCTATTCTCACGGCAAGATAAGTCAGGGCAAACAGAATATAATCCGGTCTGGCGAAAACAATCATTATAAGAATGGCAAAAATAGCCCATTGATTCACTTTTTTGAGTAAACCCAACATAAACAGAAGCATAAACTGGAAAAGAAACATATCCGGCGTAGGAATCCTGGCCATATGTATCATAGGCGGTAATAACAGGACTGCTGCCGTAAGAAATGCAGCCAGAACTGCATTTTTGGGAAAGATGATCTTCATCAGAAAAAAAAACAGGATTCCTGAGACAAAATAGGAAATACTGCTTAACAGCAAGACCGATTGCGGAGAAGTAAAGCCGAGTTCATATAAAATCAAAACAGCACTGGTATAGCCTATTTTAATCTGGTAATAGGGAAGCTGTTCACGGAATGCTTTCGTATTGTTAGCAAAGGCCTGCCGTGCTTTATCGGCCGGTTGAAGTCCGAGAATATCTTGGTATTGAATTTCCGGAGCTTCTTTCCGGATATCCCGGTAAGTAAGTATACGGACTTTATCCGGCTGCTGTGGAAATTTCAGGGAATACAAACAACCGATATAGCCCGGCATATCCCAGTCGAAAACCCGGTTTCTGTAATTCCAGCAGCTTAACAGGAAAAGAAAGATTACCGTGAGCAGGAATGAGATCTTCCAGTTTATTTTCATAGAAGGAACAATCCATTAGGACAGACAAAAGACGGGGACATCAGAGATCATCCGCTTCTGCCAGGAGTTCCACAATATCTTTAACGGCAACCTCGGTATTTTTATTGAAATGTTTTACCCCGTCCGTCAGCATGGTATTACAGAACGGGCAGCCGGTAGCGATAACCTTCGGCTCAAAGGAAAGTGCTTCTTCCGTTCTTTCGATATTGATATCTTTTCTTCCTTTTTCAGGCTCTTTGAACATCTGCGCGCCACCGGCTCCGCAGCAGAGGCCATTGGTCCGGCAGCGTTTCATTTCCACCAGTTCAGCATCCAGCTTTTCCAGGAGCATTCTCGGTGCTTCGTACTCGCCATTCCCTCTTCCCAGGTAACAAGGATCATGAAAAGTGATTTTTTTACCGCTGAAAGCACCACCCTCAATTTTTAAACGCCCTTCTTCCATCAGGTTTCTGAGGAATTGGGTATGGTGAATCACCTCATAATTTCCGCCAAGGCCTGGGTATTCGTTTTTAAGGGTATTGAAACAGTGCGGGCAGGCCGTAACGATTTTTTTCACTTCGTAGGCATTCAGTACTTCAATATTCGTTAAAGCCATCATCTGAAATACAAACTCGTTTCCGGCACGTTTGGCAGGATCTCCCGTACAGCTTTCTTCCTGTCCTAAAACAGCAAATTCAACGCCTATCTTGTTAAGGATCTTACAGAATGCCTTTGTGATTTTTTTAGCACGGTCATCAAAGCTTCCGGCGCATCCTACCCAAAACAGGACTTCCGGGGATTTTCCTTCGGCAGCATAATCTGCCATTGTTTTTATAGTGAAATCCATTCTTTATTCAATTTGAAAATGTAAGAATTTGGAAATTTGAAAATATACGATAAATTTTCAAATTTTTAAATCTCGTAATTGATTAATTAATCTTTTGCCCAGTTCAGACGGTCTGCCTGATTGTATTGCCATGGAGCGGCATTGTTCTCAATGTTGGCCATCATCAGGTTAAGTTCCTGTGGTGCCGCTGATTGTTCCATTACTAGGAATCGTCTCATGTCATTGATGATCGACAGCGGGTCCAGCAATACCGGACATGCTTCCGTACAGGCATTACAGGTGGTACACGCCCACAGCTCTTCTTTCGTAATATAATCGTGCAGCAATTTTTTGCCATCATCTTCAAACTTGCCATTCTGGTCAATGTTCCTTCCGACTTCTTCAAGACGGTCTCTGGTTTTCATCAGGATCAGTCTCGGAGAAAGCTTTTTTCCTGTAATATTCGCCGGGCAAACGGCTGTACACCGGCCGCATTCCGTACATGAATAAGCGTTTAAGAGCTGAACCTGATTCAGATCGAATACATCTTCTGCTCCGAATTTTGAAGGTGCTTCGGCTTCTACTTCTGCAGGGGCTGCATAAGGATCTGCATTCGGATCCATCATCAGTTTAATTTCTTTGGTAACGGACTCAAGATTGTTAAATTTCCCTTTCTTTTCAAGATTGGCGTACCATGTGCTTGGAAAGGCCAGAATAATATGCAGATGCTTGGAATAATACAGGTAATTCATGAAAAACAGAATTCCTACAAAATGGAACCACCAGGCAAACCTTTCAACAAATACCAGAAAACCGTCACTGAAACTGAAAACTTCAAGGAAAGGTACGAAAATCGCCTGGCTTACCGGGAATGTCCCTGCCAGATGGAAACCTTCCGCCCCTCTCATCTGCAGAATGGAATCTGAGGCATTCATGGTGAAAAAAGCCATCATAAGAGCAAATTCAATAATGAGAATCCAGTTGGCATCCTCTTTCGGCCATCCCAGAAGTTCTTTCATCGTCAGCCTCTTCACACCGTAGAAATTCCTTCTGATAAAGAATAAAACCACACCGATAATAACCAGCAGAGCCAGGACTTCCAAGGTGGCAGTAAAAAAGCTGTAGCCTCCGTTTCCGATAACGGAAAACAGGAACCGGTGGGTTCCGAAGATCCCGTCTATGATAATCTCGATCAGCTCTATATTAATGATAATAAATCCTACGTATACAAAAAGGTGCAGGGTTGCAGCGATAGGGCGTTTCACCATCTTACTCTGGCCCATTGCTACCCTGGCCATGGTTTCCCAACGCTCCCCTTTTCTGTCGCTGCGGTTGATTTCCCGGCCCAGTCTGATGTTTCTGTAAATTTTCTGCAAGCTCCTGGCAAATAGCCCGAAACCTGTGATCAATAGAATAAGAAAAATAATGGCACTGATATATTGCATATCGAAGGTATGGATTAGTCTTTAGTGTTCTTACCGAATACGGAGAAATTTACATATCGCTTCGGATTCGCTTTTACATCTTCGAGTAAAGTATTAAGATTGGTAGAAGCGGCGTTCAGATTATTATAAAGCTGGTCGTCCTTCATGATTTTCCCCAAGCTTCCCTGTCCGCTGTTGATTCCGTCAACAACATTATTCAGCTTACCTACGGTAACATCCAGATTGGCGATGGTAGCATTCAGTTTTTGGGTATCAATGCTTTCTGCAAGGTTTCCGTACTTATCAAGCGTTGTTTTTCCGCTCTGCATCGTAAGGCTTGCCTCGTCCAGTACTTTCTGAAGCTTAGGATCGTTGTGACCTACAAGGGAATTCACGCTTCCGGCTGTAGTCTGAAGTGCTGATACGGTTTTATTCAGATTAGCCAGTAACAAACGGATCTCTTCCCGGTTTTGGGCATTCACCACCTGATTGGCACTTGACATCAATGAATCTACACGATATAAAACAGTCTGCAACTGATCTTTTACCGGTCCAACCTGGGAAGAAAGGCTCCCCAGTGTTCCCAGCTTGAATGCTCCTTTCAAGGTGTCGCCATCCTTGGCAGTAGGGCCGCCATACATCAGGTTGATCCTCATCTCCTTTCCGGACATAATCCCCGGCTCAAAAATCTCAAGGGTTGAATTTTTTGAAAACTCGAAATTATTATCCACGGTAATTTTTACCAGAAAATCGATTTTACCATCTTTTGAGGTATGAGGAATAATTTTATCTACCTGTCCGACTTTCAGGCCATTGATGGACACAGGCGAAGATTGCGCCAATCCTTCAACGTTGTCATATTGTGCATAAAATATATTATCGGTAGTAAAAAGGCTTCTGCCTTTCATAAATTGAAAAAGCACCACAAAGCCTACAATGGCTATCAGTGCGATTACACCAGCTTTTAATTCTTTACTGAACTTCACTTGCTAAATTTTTCTAATGAGCAAATATAACACATTTATGAGTGTTTTTTGTACCGCTCCTTGTTAAACGTAAAAAAAGCGGCAAAAACTTTGCCGCTTTTCTATCCTGATGGAAAATAATAGGGTATTACTGCTGAGCACCGACTTTATTCCAGATTTCGATTCTGTAGTCATCGATATCCGCATTGTCCTGAAGGCTTTTTAACCATGCCTGTCCGAACATTCCCGCATTTCTCTGGGTTACGGATTCCGTGAACTGCTTAAGGTCTCCAGGCTGTTTGTTTACGGTTTCATTCTTTTTGATCAGAACATATACTCCGGTACCGCCCTCAACAGGGTTGGAAAGTTTTCCTTTCTGAACCCCGAATGCCGCTCCGGCTACTTTTGGCTCCATGGAACCGGCTACCGAAGGATTCAGCATGTTTACCTGCGCGGATTGTTTTGTCACACCGAATTGTTTTGCAATCTGATCCAGGCTTCCTGCCTTCCCGATCTTTTCAGAAATCTGTTTAGCAGCAAGTTTGTTTTTTACGACCACTTCAATCTGATCTCTTACTGATTCCGGGTCGGCGCTTCCTTTTTCCTGCTTCCCGTTCAGATAAACTACAATCTTATCACCGGTACCGTCTACAGTAAAGAATTCGGTATCTCCTTTTTCTCTTTTCTTATCGAAGGCCCATGCCAGGATGTCGCCGTCTTTCTCAGTACCTAGCCCCTGGAGCTGACCGTCGAATCTCTTCGCCTGCTTAGGATTGGAGAACTGATAGTTCCCTTTCTTGGCAATGTTCACGAAATCATTGAAAGATTTCCCCTGAACCTGCTGAATGAACCGTCTTGCTTTTTTATCATTATCCGCTTCCGTAGCATCGGAAGGCTTGATGGCTTTTACCAGGTTGGCTACTTTATAGCTCATGGCTCCCGGTTTTTTGTCTTCAATATTGATGATATGGTACCCGAACTGGGTTTCCACAACACCTGTGGCTCCTTTAGGATTGTTTGCTAAGTAAGTCAGGAACTCAGGAACGAAAGGTGTTTCAGGAGTTGTCCATCCTAAACTTCCGCCCTGTGCTGCAGAACTCGGGTCGTTTGACAGTTTCAGGAAGTCGGTAAACCTGGCAGGATTTGCCTTTACGACAGCTCCGATGGAGTCTGCCAGCTTCTTAGCCGCTTCTTTGGATCTTGTCACCCCTTCTCCGGCAGGACTGCCTTTGAATGCAATGAGAATATGCCTTGATAAAGTGGAATCCGAAGTTTTCTTGTCCAACAATTTGGAAACCACATAAAAATTCTGCTCTTTATAAGGTCCGAAAGTCTGTCCGATGGCTGCTGCCGGAATCTGGGCCTGAATAGTCTGAGGCAATTGATTCGGCTTTACATACTGCGCATTGAAAGGCATATCTGAATTGGCCATAACGAACATGGAGTCGTTTTTGGTATTCTGGAAATTTTCGGTTCCTCCGCTGGCATCGGTCCCTCCTGAATAGAGTTTGTTGATTTCCTTCTGCGCTGCTGCATCATCTGCCGCACTCGGCTGCGAAGGGAAATAGACAACCCCGAGGTTCCTGCTGGCTTCCGCCTTGAACATGACCGGATGCTGTTTGATATAATTGGCAAGATCTTCAGTCGTTACTTTGATGTTGTTTTTCTGAAGATAAGCAGCATAATCAATTTTTACAAAGTCGATATCTGCCAGCTGATCCCTTTCTTTCATCAGTTCCTCCGCTTCTTTTTTACCGGTAGTAATCCCTGCCGAAAGATTGGCGAACACCTGTCTGGCCATCAGCCTGTATTCGATGGATTTACGGCTTTTCAGCCATTGGTTGTACCCTTCCGGAGAAGACGCTTTCATGTCTTCGATCTGTTTTTTAAGCTCCTGGGTTTTGAAGTTGCCTTTTTCGTCGAAGAACTGCTTTTGCTGCGCAAACATCTGATCGTACTGGAGCTGGTTCCAGAAATAATCTTCTGTCATTTCAAAGCCCAGCTTCTCAAACTGCTGCTTGATCAGTTTAGACTGTACCAACAACTGCCAAGCCTGCTCTTCAAGGCCTGTTTTAGGCTGGCCCTGCTGGTCTGCCTGCTGCTGCAGTACGAAAAGCTGATCGTTAAACTCTTCACGGGTAATTTTCTCACCATTCACTTTTCCTAAAACATCAGGATTTTTACCGAAAACCTTCTCAATACTGTCGGGGTTTACAAGGAACGCCAAAAGCGCCAGTGCAATTACTCCCATCAAAAGCCAAGGTCTACTCCTAATTTGTCCTAAAATTGCCATTATATATATTATAGTTTTTTATCAGTTTGCGAAAATACACATTTTTAAGAAATTACGGAAATCGAAGGCCTTTTTTTAATTTTTAAAATTTAAATTTTACGAAAAAGGAAATTTTGACCGTATTTTTTACTAAAAAATGAATGGCATAAGTCTTGTGCCATTTTACCACCCATACTGTGTTCTTCATGGATACAACATGTTATGGAATTTCACGTTAACGAATTAAAATGGTAATGACAATTTGTCATTCAATCTACTATGACAGAGTTTGAAGATATAAGTTTAGAAGAAATGATAGGCGACGGATTTGATATTGTAGCAGAAGAGATCAGCCTTTCTGATCTTTCGGAGAGCGAAAAAAATTCCGGCCAGAAAATATTCCCCATCCTTCCTGTAAGAAATATGGTAATGTTCCCTAACGTGGTGATTCCCATTACTGCAGGCAGGAAAACATCCATTCAGCTGCTGGAAGAAGCCCAGAGCAACGGCGATCTTATAGGAATCGTAAGCCAGAAAAAATCTGATCTCGAACAGCCGGAGGAAAAAGATCTTTACCAGATCGGTACCATGGCGAAAATCATTAAAATCATTAAGCTTCCTGAAGGAAATATCACTGCCATTACCAAAGGTTTTTACCGCTTTAAAGTAAAAAAAATGGTTGAAAGCCAGCCTTATTTCAAAGCAGAGATCTCTAAGCTGAAAGATGCCAAACCTAAAGATGCAGATGAGTATGAAGCCCTGCTTGAAAACGTAAAGGATCTGGCACTGAAAATCATCGAGCTTGATCCGAACATTCCTAATGCAGCCAATTTTGCCATCAAGAACATCAATAACAACGATGACCTGCTGAATTTTATCTGTACGAATGCCAATTTCCCGTCTTCGGAAAAGCAGAAGCTGCTGGAAGAGAAGAACCTGATGGAAAGAGCGCATAAATGTTATGAAATGATGCATGAGGATTTCAGGAAACTGGAACTCAGAAACCAGATCCACCAGAAAACGTCCAAGGACCTGGATAAGCAGCAGCGTGAATATTTCCTGAACCAGCAGATCAGGACCATTCAGGAAGAACTCGGCGGCGGACCGGAAAGCGATGTGGAAGACCTTATCGCCAAAGCCGCAAAAAAAACGTGGAATAAAGATGTGGAAGAGCACTTCCAGAAGGAAATCAACAGACTCCAGCGGCAAAACCCGAATTCCCCGGATTATAATGTCCAGAGGAATTACCTGGATTTCTTCACCGATCTTCCCTGGGACACCTTTACCAAAGATACTTTCGATATCGAAAAGGCCCAGAAAATCCTGGACAAGGCCCATTTCGGACTGGAGGACATCAAGAAAAGGATCCTGGAACATATGGCTGTCCTGAAACTGAAGAACAATATGAAGTCACCGATTCTGTTATTGGTAGGCCCTCCGGGAGTCGGGAAAACCTCTCTCGGAAAATCGGTAGCAGATGCATTAGGGAGAAAATATGTACGCGTTTCTCTTGGCGGGCTGCATGATGAAAGCGAAATTCGCGGGCACAGGAAGACGTATATCGGAGCCATGGCAGGGAGGATTCTCCAATCCATTAAAAAATCAGGCACTTCAAACCCGGTCATCGTACTGGACGAAATTGATAAAGTAGGAAAAGGGATGCATGGCGACCCAAGCTCAGCACTCCTTGAAGTCCTTGATCCCGAGCAGAATAAATCTTTTTATGACAATTTCCTCGAAATGGGATATGACTTGTCTAAAGTGATGTTTATCGCGACAGCCAATTCACTTTCCACCATTCAGACCCCTTTACTGGACAGGATGGAAATCATTCAGATTGCAGGATACACGCTGGAAGAAAAGTCTGAAATTGCCAGAAGGCACCTGATTAAGAAGCAGCAGGAAGAAAATGGGCTGAACTCAAAGTCTTTCAAACTCGGACATGCGGAATTAAAACATATCATTGAGGCCCATACTTCGGAAAGCGGAGTAAGGACGCTGGAAAAAAGAATCGCTTCGATAGCCAGATGGGTTGCCTTACAGACCGCCCTGGTAAAAGATTACGATGCCAAGATTTCCATTGAAAAGATAGATGACATCTTAGGAGTCCCGAGACCGAAAAGCCTGTCGGAACTTACAGATGTTCCCGGTGTGGTAACAGGTCTTGCATGGACCAGCGTAGGAGGAGACATCCTGTTTATCGAAAGCATTATCAGCAACGGGAAAGGTGCCCTTACCATGACCGGCAATCTGGGAACGGTAATGAAAGAATCTGCCACCATTGCCCTGGAATATATCAAGGCAAAGCATGACGAACTGGGAATTTCGCAGGATGATATCGAAAAGAAAAATATCCACGTCCATGTTCCTGAAGGTGCTACGCCTAAAGATGGACCGTCTGCCGGTATTGCCATGCTGACATCGATGGTTTCTTCATTCAAGAACAGGAAAGTAAAACCTCATCTTGCCATGACCGGCGAGATAACCCTGAGGGGAAAAGTGCTGCCGGTAGGAGGAATCAAAGAAAAGCTCCTGGCAGCTACAAGAGCAGGAATCCAGGAAGTCATCCTTTGTGAGGCCAACCGTAAGGATGTTGAGGAAATCAAGAAGGATTATCTTAAAAACCTCGAAGTCCACTACGTCAGCTGGATGAACGAAGTACTGGAACTTGCGCTTGAAAAATAATATGGCAGAGAAATCTGCTTTGAATCTAGTAAAACACGCTGTAGATACGGCGTGTTTTTCATATTCTTAACCCGGAAACATGGCACGGAATTTTCTGATACCACGAAACAGCCGGCAGTTTATCTTGTGATTTATTATAAGGTAATTGTTTATACAATATTTAGCATTATGAATCTACTTCAGCTTCCTTTCCTTGTCAAGCTCACGCTTGTGATCATCTGTATTCTGGGTCTCGGTTATCTCCTTTCATTAGGGCAGAGTATTCTGGCGCCTTTTTTCTTTGCTTTCCTGATGGCTATGCTGTTCCTGCCTGCCGCCAACCTCATGGAAAAGAAACCGAAGTTCACCCGCTCAATGTCTACAATTGCTTCACTGATGATTATGCTGATGATTCTCACCGGACTGGTTTATTTCTTCGGTTCCCAGCTTTCAGATTTCAGCAAGGACATCCCTCATCTCAGGATACAGTTTACCAAAGTTTTCGGTGATCTCCAGCACTGGGTTTCCAAGACATTCCACGTAAAGATCAATGAACAACTGACTTATATTGACCAGGGACTGAATAAACTGCTTTCTTCCTCAGGAGTCATCCTGGGCTTCACATTAGGCATTTTTTCTACAGGACTCGGGTTTATTGCTTTTTTTATCCTGTTTTTTATTTTCATCCTGAATTACAGAAGGGTACTGAATAATTTCATCATCACGGTCTTTAACGAAAAACATAAAGCAAGCGTGCTAGAAATAGTCAGTGAAGTAAGGGTAATGACCAAAAAATACATCATCGGGCTCTGCCTTCAGGTATTGATCGTCTCTACTTTAACTTCTATCCTGCTTACGGTTTTAGGTGTAAAGTATGCGGTCCTGCTGGGTGTACTTACCGGTCTGCTGAATGTAATCCCTTATCTGGGCATCTGCATCGCACTGTTAATTTCCTGTTTCATCGCCTTTGCCACCTCTGTGCCCTCTACCTGTATCTACGTACTGATCGGATATGTTGGAGTGCATGCCATTGACGGGAATATCATTCTGCCCTTTGTTGTGGGGTCGAAAGTAAAGATCAATGCCTTATTTTCTTTCCTCGGCATTATCATCGGGGAACATTTGTGGGGAATTGCAGGCATGTTTCTCTGCATCCCGGCTATTGCCATCATCAAAATAATTTTTGAGCGGGTTGACGGTTTAAGGCCATGGGGAAAACTTTTGGGTGAAGAGGAGAAACCCGGAAAAGTAAAAAAGACCTACAAGCTTTCGAAAAATATTACCCTCAAAGAAATGGATTAAAGTAAAATCTATTCTATACTTGCTATATTTATATTTTTTGTGTTATCAGGTTATTAAAAAGCAATTCAGTAGAGCTTCACATCAAATTTTCTATAGATAATAAAAATGTTATAATGCAATATATTGTGTTATATACAATTATCATTAAAATGATGTTAATAAAAGTTTATTAATAATACATTTTTTTGTAAATTGGTTTAAAATTATTAACATGAAAAAATACTTTAGCCTTGGTTCTCTTTTATTAATATCTATTGTTTTTGCTCAGAATCAAAGATTCAGCTATGAATACCGTTCAGTGCCGGATTTTTCCAAACCAAATGATACTGTTGTACAGACTATGCGTCTGGAAACATCTCCAAAAGGTTCTTCCTTTTACAGTTATGAAACAGCTTATAATGATTCAATCAGAAGAATTCAGTATGAAAAACAACTGGAATTTTCCCAAAATTTGAACATATCCCAAGCAGACGCAGCTTCAAGAAAAAGATACTTTAAAGATAAAATATCGAAGACTTATCCGAAATTTGAGATTTTTTCGCATACCTCCATAGGTCGTGATAAGCTCAAAGTAGAAGAAAGCAGACCGATAAAATGGCAAATTCTTAATGAAAAAGAAAATATAGGGTTATGGTCAACACAAAAAGCAAAAACGGAATTTGCTGGAAGAAAATGGACAGCGTGGTTTACAACAGAAATTCCTTTGCAGGAAGGGCCTTATAAATTTTATGGTTTGCCTGGACTTATTGTTAAAATGGAAGATGAGACGAAAAGCCACGTTTTCCTTTTAAAAGAAGTGAAGAATATGCCGGAAAATTTTGAAATAAAAAATATTGCAGATAATAAAGAAGTAAAAGCTTCAGTTAATCAATATGCTAAGCTTATAAAACAGCACAATGATGACCCTATGCGTACACTGCGTACAGCAGAAGCAAACGGACAAATAAAGATTACACCTGAAAACAGGGCAAGTTATGAAAAATCGCAAAAAACCAGACTGGAAAATCGTAAAAATGAAAATCCTATTGAAATTCAAGTAAATTGATTCATAAGGTTAAATATAAATTTAAGTTATTTTAATTTTTCTACTGAAACAGGCTGTAATTCAAGGTATTTTGATTGTTAAAAGCTACCTTAATTTCCAGCCTATTTCTATGTAAAGATATAATAAGTATATTAAAAAAATGTAATATCTTAGATTCCGAATTCTGTCCTTTTCTCGCTAATCCAAATTAATTGTTAATTGTAGACATGCCTAATATTTAAAATTAAAAAAAATTAGCTATTATAACAGGAAAAAAGAAGAACTTAATGTTTTATTTTATAGATAGAATGGTATTCCTCCAGCCATGGATAAATTTTAAACAGGCAGTCGTATAATATAATGTATATGATTTCGAGTCCATTCTAACAAAACATTTCCGGGTTTAAAAAGTGATAAATCCATATTTGAATAAGTAAAAAAACGAAGTGTTAAATCACGAGTCCTTTCTGATGAACTTCACAAGAAATAGTATTTTTTCAGAAAGGCCATCTGCGTATTTTGATGATTTCATATCTTTCTTACTTATACAAGAACCTAAACAACAGTAAAATGTAGATGCACTCAACTAGTCACTTTTTTTTGCAATTTTTATAAGCTGCTGAATCTGATCATCGCTATTGCATAGTATTTGAGATATTGTTCTTGGCAGTTGAATATCGGGATCGGTTCCTATTCCGTCAAATAAATTTCCATTTTTTTGAAATGAAATCATTTGTGAAATGGTAAATTGTATTTGAGATTGATTTAAGTTATAGGTCATAGGCATGCCACTGGATCCATCAGTAGGGCTTCCTGCTATTTTGATATTCCCAATTCCCTTGAAAACAGAAACAAATATGCTGGCAGAGCTAAAAGTCATCTCATTAGCTAATATATAAACAGGTTTTTCAAAATAAAAATTATCTGTTTGCCTGGCATTTTTATTATTTAATACCATATAGAAATATTCGCTATATAATTTATTATCAATCTGCACATCAGGATGAAATGTTTTTAGAAAATTATCAATTGCCTCTTTTGATTTTGCATTCTTAAATCTGCTATATGGATAAAGATACTTCGCCTCTAAATCTTTAATAATTTCCGCATTTAGGGATCCTTTATTTTTAGCTATATTAACAACTTTATATTCATCTGGTTTTAAAAAATAACTTGAAAAAAAATCTATTAAATCTCTGCTTCCTCCAGAATTGTTTCGAACATCTATAATCAGGGCATCAGAGTTTTTCAATAATTTTAACTTTTCCTTTAATAATTGAAAATATTTCGGATTTTCTGAATAACTATACATTTTAGGAATTTTAAAGTATAGTATATTATTATCATCCAACTTAATTATTGGTTCCTCTTTATTATCGTTTATATAGTTATCAATGTCACGCCATTTATTTTTTGATGCAACAACTTTAATAAAAATAACAGAGTCTTTTTTGAGGTCCTTACTTAAAAAAGTTAACTTCAATTTATCTCCAATCCGTAATCCTTTTTTTATTTTATATAGTTCGTTTAATTTATCCACTCCATGCGCTAAGGAAGAATATTCAGGTGCCTTTTTGTTTTCCGGATCATATTTATGAATAAAGTCTATTAAACTATAATTGTCAATACGACTCAGGTATGGAAAATCTTTCATGAATAAAGAGAATTTTCCTTTTCCTGCTTTGACAACTGCAACCGCCTGGTTATTTTTCCAAGGTGCCAAACCAAATGGTAAATAATATTTACTATTTTCCTTACAATTCCCTATATAATTTAAATGGAAATGTCTATCTCCTAAATTTGATAATATTTTACGTAAATTGTCTGAATATTCCTCTTTTTTTATCTTACCATTCTTATCAGATAAAGCTTTGGAAGACAATATATCTAATGAATCCAGAACACCTGAGTTTTTTATGTCTATATATGGAGATGTTTCCAAAAGAAGCTTTTTAATATGCTCAATTTCAGATATAATTTCAGTATTGTTTACAAGGCAATCGTTATTTTTATCCGAGCAACTAAAAATAGCAATTATAAATATGGCTAGATATATTATATGATGACTTTTATTAATTTTTAATTTCATAAATATTAGTTATAAAGAATTTTTAAAATAGAAAATAGATTCTTGCCAAGGAACCATAATAAATTGAAGAAGAATAAAAGCTATTATATAATATATTGAATATTTGACATTAGTCTGTCCTATTCCTAACAATAAAAGTATAGAGGAAAAACCTAGAACCGGAAAAATAAAATATGTTCCAATACAAAAGGTAATCAAGGCAATATCTTTTATGGTATTTTCTTTTTTTATAAAAAGAAAAAGTGCGGCTACAATTGCTTCGAATATCAATCCAAATATTTGGAAACAATAAAGAATCCTACTGAGATATAAAGAGTTGGTTAAGTTTATATAGCTGTTATCTATAGGTAAATAATTTAGTAAGCTGACATCTTTCTGATTTTCAAATAACTCTTCGTAAGGTGTTTGAGTAATAAAATTCGTAACCAACATAAATCTTCCGTCAATAAGGAAGCGTCCGTGTAGAAACCCTGGAGTATGAAATCCATTCAGAAATTTTTGCAATACTGCGAAAAACATGACGAGACCTATCATCAGCCTTGCATTATTTTTAATATACCCAATATTTTTCCCAGTCCATAAATAAACTGTTATCAGCAATATCCAATAAGTGAAGAGAATTTTATGATTATCTAAGCTGTAAAATTGTAAACTATTGAAAAAAATCAGAAAAAATGATATTAATAACCAGAGTAATTTATTGGCTATATAATTATTAAAAGCAAGCATTATAACGCATATTATGCGCATAAAAACATCTAATCCCCATCCTGTACTCCCATCAAGTACCAATAGTATCAGCGAAAACTTTAATATGAGATTCTCTTGAAAAGTTTGAGGTACAACATTATAATGTTTTATAAATGCAATAATTTTATTTGTCAATGTGCATGTTTTAAAATTTAACGGACTCTTCTTTACCTATATAATGTTTCTGAACTTTTACACCTTGTTCATAAAAATCTGTTTCATACAACATAACTTTCACCTTTTCTATATTGATTGCCCCTTCTAAATTAGCATTCTTCAAACCTTGGTAATACTTAGGAGTATATATTTTACTATAAAATTTTTTATTGTTTTTGATATAATTTGTACTTTTTTCATCTAGATGCTGAGGAAGCGTAAGGGAAGAAGGTTTCAAATAAGAATTTACAATTAAAGTTGCTAATTTATTCAGTCTATTTTTATCCGGAAACTGTTTGGTTTGATTTAAGAAATTTCTGGGAATAGGAATATCATATTTACTACCTTCCACTTTTATCAATACTGAATCTCCGTCTTTTGTATATCCAATAGCTGTGATATTTGAAGTTTTATTAGTAGAAAACATACCAAATCCACCACCTTTCCAAGGGGTTAATCGATCAAATTGGGAATCATAAATTTGAACTAATGCAACAAATACTAAAACAAAACATATGAAAAAATTATCTACTATTTTCACAAGAGTATTCATGGTTTGAAAGTTTAAAAGAGAACATCTTGAAAGCAAGACAATACTCTTTGGAATAAAATATTTATCTATACTTGTCGTATAGGGAGGGATATGAACAAAATTTATAAAATAGAGGCTGCCCAAATTTTTTCGACAGCCTCTTGATTTTAATTAGGGTGTGTTAACTTCCGCTTGTGCTTCCATTAATTCATATCGTTCTTCACGCAATTCTGCAGGAGGTCGTATTTCATCCGATGCATCAAAATTTGGTGCAGCAGTTAAAACATCCGATGTTTTAGAATCGTCCATTTTTGAAAAAGAAAAGGATCCTATAACGATTGCGCCTAGTAATCCATAAAACATTAATTTTGTTTTCATAATGATTGATTTAGTTAATTTATTGCCTACTTTCAGTTTTTTTCAGTCTCTGTTTCGGCTTTTCAGACTTTAAATATCTTTTACAAATATATTTAAAATTTTAATAATTCTATTAAAATTATTGAATAATTATAAAATATATGTAATTCAGATTAAATAAATCACCATTTTTATAATTCACAACACAACGAAAAATAACAATCAATAAACTAAATATCAACACGTTATATCATTTGCTTTTTATGACTTATTTTTTGAAATACACTAAATATTTGATTACCTAATATTTGCATTATCGAAAATATTAGCTATAATTAGATTATTTGCATTGAGACCGCTGAATGTCTCTAGGCGCTGTGGCATATATTGACCTGTATTAAAGCTATAAGCAAAACTTACTATGATTTCTACACAAAAGCACTAAAGCCTGTAATTGACCTTCCCACAATCAGGGAATTGATTTCCTTGGTGCCTTCGTAGGAATAAATAGCTTCGGCATCAGCGACAAATCTGGCCACATCATATTCAAGCAGGATGCCGTTGCCGCCCAATACCTCACGTGCTCTTGATACAATATCCCGTGTTCTGAGCGTACAGAATACCTTGGCCAGCGAGGCATGCTCATCTTTCAGGACGCCTTCATCCTGCATTTCTGAAAGCCTGAAAACCATAGTCTGCATGGCAGTTAAATTAGACAGCATTTCCACCAGATGTCCCTGGATCATCTGGAAAGAAGCAATCGGTTTGCCGAACTGCTCTCTTTTCCGGGTATAATCCAAAGCGCTTTCATAGGCACCCCTTGCGCAGCCGGTAGCCATCCATGCGACACCTGCCCTCGTCATCTGCAGCACTTTTGCCGTGTCTTTGAAAGTATGAGCATTTTGCAGGCGGTTCTCTTCAGTAACCACACAGTCTTTCAGCGTAATAAGTCCGTTCTGTACAATCCGTAAAGCCATTTTCCCTTTAATTTTTTCCACAGCATAGCCCGGATTATCCTTTTCCACGATAAACCCCTTCACTTCTCCATCATCAAGATCCCTGGCCCAGATGATGATAACATCTGCAAAAGTGGCATTTCCTATCCATTTTTTCTGTCCGTTCAGGATCCAGCCTTCCGGAGTTCTCTTGCAGGTTACGGTAAGACCACCTGCCGCACCGGAGCCTACTTCAGGTTCCGTAAGCCCAAAAGCCCCGATCTTTTCAAACTTCTGCATCTGCGGCAGCCATTTCTGTTTCTGCTCTTCCGAGCCGCACATGTAGATGGATCCCATGGAGAGGCCCGACTGTACGCCAAAGAAAGTAGCAATGGAAGCATCGATCCGTGCCATCTCCATGGCGATAATGCCTTCCATCAGGAAGGGCATTCCCGGACATCCGTACCCTTCATAGGTAACTCCGCAAATCCCCAGTTTCTGGAATTTCGGGATCAGTTCGTGGGGAAACTCATCCCGCAGCCAGTAATGGTTCACCAAAGGCTTCACCTCTTTTTCCATAAACGCCCGCACCCTGAGCTGGATTTCCCTGTGCTCCGGGGAAAGCTTATGTGACATATCGTAAAAATCTCCATCAATGGCCGGAAGTTCTTTTTTTACTTTGTTAGGATCCAGCATCTTCATCATCCCTTTCAGCTGCTTATCATCAAGCTTTGAAAAATTTTCCATCAGTTTAGGAAGATTGACTTTCTGAGAGATGGTGCTGAGCTGATCAAAATCAATTGACCTGAATAATTCTATGGCATTTCTGATTTTAGAAAAAGTTTTTGACATAATAATAGGTTGTGCTTGTTGTATGGAATGGTAGCAAAAATTAATCCGAAAACAGAGGTCTTTACCGAGATTTGTTTTACAAAACATTGATCGTTAATCAGTTATTCCGAATTTATTGTTTACAATACCTTTATAGGAGATTTTCAAACGTTACAAAAAATCCGGGCTGAACTTTGAAAGATATAAACCCTTACAATAATTCTATGAAAACAACGTACATCAGACTGATCTTTGCAGCATCCATCCTTTCAGCCGTTTACTCCTGCAAGAAAGGAGAAGCTTCAAAAGCAGAGCGCAACGCATACGCAACAGCAGATTCTGCAACAGCAGTAGCACCAGACAGCATCTCCTCAGCAGTTTCCATCAGAGTTAAAGACAAACAGTTCATTACTACTGCCCATGTCAATATGGAAGTAAAAAATGTCTATGAGGCAACCATTTCCATCGAAAAATCGGTTCAGGAACTGGGAGGATTTGTTACCCATAGCGAGATGAAGAGCAATATAATTTCAGAAGAAACCTATCATACTTCGGATGAAGAGGCCTTACTGATAAAAAAATACCAGACAGAAAACGGCATGCAGGTAAAAGTGCCTTCTGAAAAGCTCGGGGAGCTTTTAACCCTGGTGAATGACAGGAAACTGTTCCTGAATACACGGTCCATCCATGCGGAAGATATAACTTCCGATATCCAATATGCAGCGCTGGAAAGCAACCGGGTGAAAAAGAATGAAAACAACATCAGCCGTCTGAAACCGGGTAAAGACCAGGTTAAACTGGATAATGAGAATGCGGCAGAAAGCAATATCCAACAGCTGAACAGCATGAACGTTACCGACCAGCTGAGATACAGTACTGTGGATATTTATATTAAAGAGCCCGGTGTCCGTGTAGCAGCCATTCCGGTCATTAACACCGAAAGTATAGACAAGCAATACAGGTTTGATTTTGCTTATAGTATAAAGACTGCTTTTGAAGAGGGCTATTACCTTATCCAGAAGATAATAGCCGGGCTGATTGCCATCTGGCCGATCCTGCTGATTGCTGCCGTGGTTACCTACTTTATAAGAAAAAGAAAAACCCTTAAAAAACATTCGGCAGAGATGGAAATCTAAACCTCATTCCTGCTGAAAATTATTTTCATATCATTCATTATAACCTCCTGGCAATGCACGGAGGTTTTCCCTTTTTCCGGGATCAGTCACCATATGCCGACTGATTTTTAATCATCCATTAACATCATTGAGGTAAAATTCCGTAAATTTGCGCATCAACAATCGTGCAGACGGATCCGGCATTTAGACACCCCGACTCCGAAGCCTTAACACCTTAATTTCTAAACACATGCTATCAAAAATAAATCCAACTCAAACCAACAGCTGGAAAGCACTGGACGAACAGTTTGCCAACAATGACTTTGATCTGAGAAACCTTTTTGAAAATAACCCCAACCGTTTTACTGAATTTTCTATCAAAAGACCCAACTTTTTGTTTGATTATTCCAAGAACCTGATTGATGCTGAAACAAAGCACCTTCTCCTGAATCTGGCAGAAGAATGTAACCTGAAAGAAGCCATTTCCAAAATGTTTTCGGGTGACATCATCAACGAAACGGAAGGCAGGGCTGTACTTCATACGGCATTAAGAGATTTTTCCGGTAAGGAAATCCTGGTGGACGGAGAAAATATTAAACCTCAGATCAGAAGAGTACTGGATCACATGAAGTCTTTTTCCGAGAGCATCATCTCAGGAAACCATAAAGGCTTCAGCGGAAAAGAAATTACCGATGTCGTAAATATCGGGATCGGAGGTTCAGACCTGGGTCCGGTAATGGTGGTTTCTGCCCTGAAGCATTTTAAAACGAGGCTTAACGTTCATTTTGTATCCAATGTAGACGGAAACCATCTGGCGGAAGTCGTAAAAAATCTGAATCCTGAAACGACACTGTTCATTATTGCCTCCAAGACGTTTACGACACAGGAAACCATGACGAATGCCAACTCGGCAAAAGACTGGTTCCTGAATGCCGGAACCCAGGAAGATGTAGCCCGCCATTTCGTGGCGCTATCCACCAATGTGCAGGCAGTGAAGGATTTCGGGATTGCGGAAGAAAATATTTTTGAATTCTGGGATTGGGTCGGCGGCCGTTATTCCTTATGGAGTGCCATCGGACTGAGTATTGTTCTTTCCGTAGGCTATGATAATTTTGAGCAGCTCCTAAAGGGAGCGCATGATACGGATGTTCATTTCCAGACTGCGGAATTCCCTGAGAATATTCCGGTACTGATGGGAATACTGGGAATCTGGTACCGCAACTTCTATGCAGCTACCAGCTATGCCATCTTACCTTACTCCCAATACCTGGACCGTTTTGCAGCCTATCTCCAGCAGGGCGATATGGAAAGCAACGGAAAATGCGTGGACCGGAATGGTGAATTCGTAGACTATGAAACCGGCCCGATTATCTGGGGAGAGCCCGGAACCAACGGGCAGCATGCCTTTTATCAGCTGATCCACCAGGGAACCGAGCTGATTCCGGCAGATTTTATTGCGTATGCCAAGAGCCCGAATAAAGTTTCAGACCATCAGGATAAATTGCTGGCGAACTTTTTTGCCCAGACCGAAGCCCTTGCTTTCGGGAAAACGGAAGAAGAGGTAGAAGAAGAACTGAGAAATTCCGGGAAATCGGAAGAAGAAATTGACTTCCTGCTGAATTATAAAGTTTTCCATGGTAATACCCCGACCAATTCTGTGATCTTCAATGAGCTGACTCCATTTTCCCTCGGACAGCTGATTGCATTGTATGAGCATAAGATTTTCGTTCAGGGAGTGATCTGGAATATCTTCAGCTTCGACCAATTCGGTGTAGAACTGGGGAAAGTACTTGCCAACAAGATCCTTCCGGAACTGGAAAGCAATGAAGCGGTTACTTCTCATGACAGCTCTACCAACGGACTGATTAATTATTATAAAGCAAATAAATAAGTACTGCGGATTTTCATTAATTTTGATTAAAAATAAAACAAATGAGTACCATAACAATACATCTGAAAGATAAGGAAGAAGAAACTTTTATGGAAAATCTTTTGAAAAAAATGAAGATCCGTTTTGAAAAGGAAGAGGATGATTTTGAATTGACCGAAGAAATGAAAAGGTTGATTGATGAAAGAAAGGCTAAAAATCATACGGAATTTACTACGGCAAAAGATTTTTTACAAAAACTGAAAAAAGATCATGGCATTTGATATCTTCCATTATCCGGAAGCAAATGAAGATATTTTAGAAGCAGTACATTATTATAAAGCGATTTCTCCTTCAGCAGCTTCAAACTTTCGGAAGCAATTATCGAAAGCTTATGAAAACCTGGAGAAAAATCCCTTTTTCCAGATACGGTATGATGATGTAAGAGTACTCCCAATAAAAAAGTTTCCCTATATTATTCTCTTCCATATAGATGAAACTAAAAAATTTGTTTACATAATTTCCATTTTCTGCACGCATCAGAATCCGGAAAAGTATCCTTAACAATCTAATAAATAAAGTAAATAAAAAGTAAAAATGGCAGAAATTCTGGACGGATTAAAGATATCCAAAGAAATAAAACAGGAAATCAAGGCTGAGGTTGAAAAAATTGTTGCCGGGAAAAGAAGAGCCCCGCATTTGGTCGCCATCCTGGTGGGGAATAACGGAGCCAGCAAAGCCTACGTAAACTCCAAGGTGAAAGACTGTGAGGAAGTAGGATTCCAGTCAAGCCTGGTAAAATTCCCGAGCACGGTCTCCGAATCTGAGCTTTTGGAAAAAATTGATGAATTGAATAAGTCAAAAGCAGTGGACGGATTTATCGTTCAGCTTCCCCTGCCTGATCAGATCGACCAGGAAAAAATCATCAACGCAATTGATCCCAGGAAAGACGTGGATGGCTTCCATCCGGAAAACTTCGGAAGAATGGCATTGGAGATGGATACTTTCCTGCCTGCCACACCGTTTGGGATTTTAACATTGCTGGAAAGATACAATATCGAAACCAAAGGGAAAGACTGCGTCATCATCGGAAGAAGTAAAATCGTGGGAAGACCGATGAGCATCCTGATGGGAAGGAAAGATTTCCCGGGAAACTCTACCGTTACCCTGACGCATTCCTATACAAAGGATATTGAAGAATACACCCGGAAAGCGGATATTGTGATCACAGCTTTGGGTGACCCTCATTTCCTGAAAGGTGATATGATCAAGGAAGGAGCGGTGATCGTTGACGTAGGGATTACCAGAGTAGACAATGATTCTCCCAAGGGATATTACCTGGCAGGAGATGTAGATTTTGACAGCTGTGCGGCCAAAGCGAGCTGGATTACGCCTGTTCCGGGAGGAGTTGGGCCTATGACAAGAGCGATGCTGATGAAAAACACCATCATTGCCTATAAAACTTCGGTCTATAACGACTAATGTAATAATGAAAATAGAAGAAAATATTTTATTGAAAGAAGGTAAAATGCTCCCGGTGATGGAGCATTTTTACACTCTTCAGGGAGAGGGGGCCTATACCGGCAAAGCAGCCTATTTCATCAGACTGGGCGGATGCGATGTGGGATGCCACTGGTGCGATGTCAAGGAAAGCTGGGATCCCACCTTACATCCGCTGATGAATGCAGAAGAAATTGCAGAACAGGCAGCCAGTCACTGCAAAACCATCGTCCTTACCGGCGGTGAGCCGCTGATGTGGAATCTTGATGTTCTAACGTCCCGCCTGAAGGCATTGGGATGCACCATCCATATTGAAACTTCCGGAGCCTATCCTTTGAGCGGGCAGATCGACTGGATCACGCTTTCCCCTAAGAAGACAGGGCTTCCGAAAGAAGAGATTTACCGGCGGGCCCATGAGCTGAAAGTAATTGTCTTTAACCATAATGATTTTAAGTTTGCCCAGGAGCAGGCTTCGAAAGTTTCGGAACACTGTACCCTTTATCTCCAGAGCGAATGGAGCAAAAGAGATGAGATGTATCCCAAGATCACCGACTTTATTCTGGAACATCCTGAGTGGAGAGCTTCGGTTCAGACTCACAAATACCTGAATATACCGTAAAATTACGTAATTTAGACCCCGTAGCCGTTAATTCTAATCCATGCAGAGAATCCGATATTCCAGATATCTGAAATCGATTATTGTTTTGCTTGACCTTATGGTTATTGCAGGCGTTTTCGTATTCTTCTTTGTAAGCCGGAATATGGAATTGAAGTATAACCCGGAAACCTGGTACCAGAATGCGTTTTCCCTGGCCTTATTATTTCTGTTCTGGATGCTGCTGAGCGGCAGGACAAAAATCTACAATATCCCGAGGAACCTTACTTATACCCTTTTCCTTGAGCGGCTGCTCGTCCATTTCCTGTTGTTTATTTTCGGGATCCTGCTGATCAGTAAAGTAAGCCAGAATGTATTTTTCAATTCGGATATCTACTGGCTGTCATTTTATCTTTTCTTTTTTATCTTCCTGTCAAAATCGCTTATCTATTTCGGAATCAAATATTTCAGGAGTTTGGGGATTAATCACAGAAACGTTATGTTTCTCAGTGAAAACAATGCTACGGAAGTCCTGAAAAACATCCTGAAGACAAGAAAGGATTACGGATATAAAATCTTTAATTATACCCATCCTGAAATCAATGCTGAAGAACTGATCGGTTTCTGGAAAGCCAATGGCATCCACACCCTTTTTATCCCGATGGAAAATTCATACAGTGAAAGCAAGGAAAAGGAAATCTTCCGGCTGGCTGAGGCCAATAAGGTTCATATTTCTCTTATTCCGAGCATTACCCAAAGTGACTTTTTCCTCTATGACATGGGCTATATCCAGACACAGCCCGTACTGAACCAGGCAAAATACCCGCTGGATTACCATTCGAATTTCCTGCTGAAAAGGACTTTTGATGTTGTTTTTTCCATGATCGTGCTGATCACCATCTGTACGTGGCTCTTCCCGCTTATTGCCCTCTGTATTAAAATTACCTCAAAAGGACCTGTTTTTTTTATGCAGAAGAGATATGGATTTCATGAAGATGTATTTCAATGCATTAAGTTCCGGACCATGATTGTGAATGATGATTCCTCGGTAAAAACAACACAGCCCAATGATGCGCGCATCACGAAAATCGGCAGGTTCCTGAGGAAAACCAGCCTGGATGAAATGCCGCAGTTCCTGAATGTACTGAAAGGGGAAATGTCCATCGTCGGTCCAAGGCCGCATATGCTGGCAGTAGATAATTATTATAAGCCCAAAATCGGGAGGTACAGCCTCCGGAGTATGGTCAGCCCGGGAATCACAGGTCTGGCACAGGTTAATGGCCTTCGCGGGGATGCAGGCGATGTGGAACTCGAAATGAATAAGAGAATATTAGCTGATGCCTTTTACGTACGTAACTGGAGTTTTGTACTGGATCTCGTTATTATCCTCAAAACTGTATTATTGGTCATCGGAGGAGATAAAAACGCAGAATGAAGCAATTCAGATAGCCTGTCACATTGATGTTACAGACGGCCGTTTCAATATTTAATTTAAATTGACAACAGCATATCTGTTTCGGCACTCTTGTTGTTCTCTGATTTAAATTCAATAAAAAAGTCTAATTTAGCAGAATGGTAAAAAAGTTTTTTACAGCAATAGGAGAATACATTCTTCTCCTGGGTAAATCTATACAGAAACCTCAGAAGATGAGGGTATTCTGGAAGCTGTTCATGAGGGAAATCAATGATCTTGGCGTCAACTCTTTTGGTCTAGTCATCTTTACTTCTATATTTGTCGGGGCTGTTGTCGCCATACAGATGTTCAATAATTTTGATTCTTCGTCTTTTCCCATTCCGCCTTCATTTGTAGGATATGCTACCAAAGCGGTACTGGTACTGGAATTTTCACCCACCATCATCAGCCTGATCCTGGCAGGAAAAGTAGGCTCCTACATCGCTTCCAGCATCGGAACCATGAGGGTTTCTGAGCAGATTGATGCGCTGGATATCATGGGCGTAAATTCCCCTAACTTTTTGATTTTACCTAAAATTGCAGCCTGTATGCTGTTCAATCCTTTGCTTATTGCCATCAGTATTGTTTTCGGGATCGGCGGAGGATATATTGCCGGGGTTCTTACAGGAAACTGGACAACAAACGATTATATCACAGGGATACAGATGTTTATGCCTAACCTGTTTGTTTATTACGCATTTTCAAAGACTATTGTGTTTGCCTTTATTATCGCTACGGTACCCTCCTATTTCGGATATAATGTAAAGGGAGGATCACTGGAAGTAGGCCGTGCCAGTACACAGGCGGTGGTCTGGACGATGGTTTTCATCATCCTTTCTGAATTATTACTAACGCAATTAATTTTAAGCTGATGATTGAGGTAAAAGATCTTAAAAAAAGTTTTGATCAGGTTGAGGTGCTTAAAGGGATTTCAACGAGTTTTGATAAAGGTAAGGTAAATCTTATTATCGGCCAGAGCGGTTCGGGAAAAACGGTTTTCCTGAAAAGTTTACTGAATGTATTCCAGCCGACTTCGGGAGAAATCCTGTTTGACGGCAAGGATATCAATACCATGTCCCGTGATGAGAAGCAGCATCTCCGTTCAGAAATCGGAACGGTATTCCAGGGAAGTGCGCTGTTTGACTCGCTGACGGTGGAAGAGAATATCATGTTCCCACTGGACATGTTTACCAATCTTTCTTTCAGGGAAAAGAAACGGCGTGTCTTTGAAGTCATCGGCCGGGTACATCTGGATAAGGCCAATAGAAAATTTCCCTCTGAAATTTCCGGGGGAATGCAGAAGCGGGTGGCTATTGCGAGAGCGATCGTAAATAATCCTAAATACCTGTTCTGTGATGAGCCTAATTCCGGATTGGACCCTTATACGTCAAACGTCATCGATGACCTTCTGCTGGAAATCACCAAAGAATACAATACGACGACCATCATCAATACCCACGATATGAATTCCGTAATGACCATAGGTGAAAAAATCGTTTACCTGAGGCTTGGATTGAAAGAATGGGAAGGCAATAAAGATGTCCTGATTACTGCAGGTAACAAAAACCTCATCGACTTTGTCTATTCATCAGAACTTTTTAAAGAACTGAGGGAATATTTGCTTGAGAACAATAAAACTATTGATAATACAATCACAAAACTGGAAGACAATGAAAAAGATTCTTAGTACCGCACTTATAGGTTTTTCGCTGATGGCTACTGCACAGATTTCTCTGGCTGCTAAAGCGAATGTGATATTCCCTACAGGATCGCCAAGCTGGCAGAACATCAAAGGCACGGTAAACCAGGCCATTGAGGGGGAAGGTAAAAACAACGCAGGTTTTAACGTGGGATTATCATTGAAGGTAGGCTTACCTACTTCTTTTTTCCTGATGCCGGAACTGTATTATACCAACTTTAAAAACGAGTTTACAGCAGCCAATACCAGTTTTGATATCAAAAGCAGCCGTCTGGATCTGCCTGTATTGCTGGGATATAACGTGCTGGGAAACACCGTAGGCGTTTTTGTAGGTCCGGTAGCCAGCTATAACCTGAGCAAAGAAGATACATTCAATGATTTCAGGGAAAATGCCCGCGATAATTTCACCGTAGGTTACCAGTTCGGAGCACAGGTGGAAATCTCCAAGCTGATCCTGAACGCGAAATATGAAGGAGCCTTCAGTAAAGATTCCAGGAATTTCATCAACCGGGTTTCAGGCGAAGAGATCAGATATGACAACAGGCCCAACCTTTTTATGGTGGGGGTAGGATATAAATTCTAAAGCTATACCGGTAAAAATAAGAAATCCTCAGATCAGATCTGAGGATTTTGTCTTTGACCCTGTAATTCATTTTCACGCCTGGCAAGTTCTGCAGCTTGTTTTTCCAGGTCTTCTTTTTCTTTCTGAAGACGGACAAATTCTTTTCTCCTCTCCTCTTCCTTGATAGCACTTCCTTTGCTGGAATAGCCTACAATACCGCCGATAATCAGACCGATTCCAATACCGGCAAGAGTTCCCATGACATGGGACATCCTTATTTCTTCAACGGTAAAATCAGTAGTGAGATAAAACAGCAGTGCCGATACGGCAAGCAGTAAAAATCCTGTGATCGTTAAACCCTTCATAATAGTGGTGTTTGATGTGATGTAATATGATGTGATGTAATGTGATGATGAAAGAAAAAACCTTATTAAATTCAGAATCATTTAATAAGGTTCTTTACTCGAGGTTAAATTCGTAACTTATATTTTTCCGCCTGCAGCCTTATAATATTCCAGCGCTTTCGGAAGGTCTTTATTGATATCAGCAATCCTTGTTTCAGGATTCGGGTGGGTAGACAGGAATTCCGGCTGTCTGGCTCCGTTGGAAGCGGCTTCCATTCTGCCCCAGAAAGAAGTAGCTTCTCTCGGATCATATCCGGCCATGCTCATCAGGTATAGTCCCATTTCATCTGCTTCGGATTCCTGATTACGTCCGTATTTCAGTAAAGCGACCTGGGATCCGATAGGATAAACCTGCTGGAAGACGCTTGCCCACTGGGAGTTGGAAATACTGCCACCCAGAATAGCACCGCCATACTGCGCTACCATCGCCTGTGAAATTCTTTCATTCCCATGGCCGGCAAGTGCATGTGATACTTCATGTCCCATCACTACCGCAAGTCCGTTTTCATTTTTGGTTACCGGAAGAATTCCCGTATAGACCGCCACTTTTCCGCCGGGCATACACCATGCATTCAGTTCGTTGCTCTGGATCAGATTGAATTCCCACTGGTAATTGGCAATATCGCCTGATCTTCCTATGGTCTGATAATATTTCTGTGCTGCTGCTTTTATCCTTGATCCTACATTGGTTACTCTCTTTGCATCTGCAGTGCCCGTAATTACTTTTGATTTCCCTAAGGTTGTACGGTATTCCTGAGCAGCCATAGACATAATCTCGGAATTGTTCGCAAGCTGAAGGGATGATCTTCCCGTAATGGGGTTGGTGGTACATGCACTTACTGTTAAAGCCAGTGCTCCCATCCCTAAAAGATGTGTGATTTTCATATTTGTCCTATTATTAGTTCAACTTTAACAATTTTTATTCCAAAACAGTTTCTGCTTTTTACATTTGCATATAATTTGCTGCTGATCATCTACAAACGTTTATTTTATGAAAAAATATCTTTCTATCATATTGATCTCCGGATTTCTGATGATTTTCCAGAGTTGCTCTTCACAAAAAGGAGCTGATCCTCAAGCCGTCAGCATGCTGGTAAGTTCACAGGATTTTTCCTTCCATGCCCAGCGTGCAAATCCTACCAATTATGATGTCATTAACGTAATGACCTCATTACCCAATGCGCCGGCTACAAGAATCCTGGATCTTTCCGGAAGCAACTATTCGGTAGATCTCCGAAAAGGACAGCTGGATATGGCACTTCCCTATTTCGGGCGGGTTTTCAACCCGAGTTACGGAAATACCACCCAAAGCGGATACCGGCTGACTTCAAAGGATTTCACAGTAAATACTTCCCAGAATAAAAAGGGAAAATGGATCGTAAAGATCAAAGTAAATGATCAATCTACGGTAGATGAAATTATTATGGAAATTTATAAAAACGGCAAGGCTTTTACCTCTGTCCGGAGCAATGACCGGCAGCCGATTTCCTATGACGGATATATCACAAAAAACGAAGCTGAAAAACCTCAGCCCTGATTGATTGAATTTTCAGACAGGAATTTCTGAACAAATAATCTGGCTTCGGTACTGGGACTTGAAACCATGGCCGAAGCATTTTTTTTATGTTCTTCGTAAGCATTTCCTATGGCATCGCTTTTTTTCATCATCGACAGAATATACTGCTGTACCCAGTATTCATATCTTTTTTCAGCCTGCCATAGCCTTACTTCATGAAAGCGGCCGCTTTTCATTTTAAAGTTGACAAAATCATGTATTTTTGAGAAGACCTCATCAAGACCGCTGTTCTGCAATGCAGATCCCAGTACTACCGGAACTTTCCAGTTTTTCTCTTTCGGCGGCATAAAATCCAGCGCCCTTTTCAGTTCCAGCCGGGTATTTTTTCCTTTCTGCAGGTTATCCTTTTCTACTTTATTGATGAAGATCACATCCACCATTTCCATGATGCCCCGCTTGATGCCCTGAAGCTCATCCCCGCCGCCTATAATTTTAAGAAAAAGGAAGACATCGGTAATATCTGCCACCAGCACTTCAGACTGCCCTACTCCTACGGTTTCGATAAGGATGAAATCATATCCTGCCGCTTCGCAGATCATCATGGTTTCAAAAGTGGTATTGGCTACGCCCCCCAGGAATCCGGAGCTCGGAGACGGACGGATAAAAGCATTTTCTTCTTTTGCCAGCTCTTCCATACGGGTTTTATCGCCCAGGATGCTGCCTTTATTAATGGCTGAACTCGGGTCTATAGCCAGCACAGCTACTTTTTTACCTTCAGAGATGGCCAGCCGGCCGAAATTTTCTATGAATGTCGATTTACCGGCTCCCGGAACACCGGTAATGCCTACGCGCACCGAGTTTCCCGTAAAAGGCATAATCCGCTTGAGCAACTCTTCAGCCTGCTGCCGGTGTTCGTTTTTTTTACTTTCTACCAGGGTGATGGCTTTTGCGATCAGGCGTTTGTTGCCCGATCGTATTCCTGCTGCCAGTTCTTCTGTAGAAAATTTCATTGAATCAAAAGTAAACATTTAAAATTCAACGGTCAATAGACACAACGCTCATTTTCTTCAAAATTTTGCCTGCCCTTATACTGATAGTGCTAATTTTTATTTCTTCTAAATTATTCTGTTTTCAGCGGTGGGAAAAGGTAATTTGTTACATTTGTCCATCAAATAAATACTATTCACATGAAAAGAATTATCGCGGGTGCAGCATTTACTGCTTTGGTACTGGCCTCCTGTACGCCAAAATCGTCTACTGCCACAGCCCCTGTTGCCAGCACTTCTACGGCAGAACAGATTGCCCAGGGAAAAACCATTTTTGAAAATTCCTGCGGGCGGTGCCATAAGCTGCCTGATCCTGCCGCCCATACGCCGGTACAATGGGTAGGAATCATGAATTCCATGGCTCCGAAGGCTAAACTTACTGATGAACAGCACCAGTGGGTATACGACTACATCGTATCGGTTAAAAAATAAAAAAAGCTTTCTTCCGAAAGCTTTTTTTTATGAATCATGAGGAAGGTGTTGAGCTTTCACCTGAATCCGTTAGCCTGCATCCAGTCCTGAAAAAGATCAGGCCATGAAGAGGTTTCCGTACCGGGCTTTCCCATTCCCCAGCCGTGGCCGCCCTGCTGGAAAATATGCAGTTCAGCAGGTATTCCCGATTTCCTCAATGCTGAAAACATCAGCAGGCTGTTATCTATGGAAGCAATGGGATCATCTGAAGCCTGGGCCAGGAATACCGGCGGCATTCCTGCTTTCACCTGCTTTTCAACGGAAAATTCAGATTCTTCAGCCATTGACGGATGCTTTCCCAGGATGCTTTTCTGCGAATGGGTGGTATCATTAGGCGGAAGCATGGAAATTACCGGATAAATCAGCCCTGCAAAATCCGGTTTTGCAGATATGCCGTCTACAGCATCTACAGGCTTATAGAACACTTTATCCGGCACTGAAGCCACCATTCCTGCAAGATGGCCTCCTGCCGAGAAACCCAATATGCCAATTTTATGAGGATCCACAGCATATTCAGCCGCATGGGCACGGATCATCCGTAAGGCTCTCTGACCGTCTTCAAAAGGAACGTACGGAGTTTCCCAGCCTTCCTGCGGGAGCCTGTAAATCAGTTCGAAAGCTGTAATCCCCTTTGATACCAGCCATTCTGCTGCAGGCCCGCTTTCTTTTCCGGTTTCAATATGCGCATATCCGCCGCCGCTGATTACCAGCACTGCCACTCCATTGGGCGTTTCCGGGCGGTGGACGATAAGCCTGGGCGTTGAAATATGGGTCAGGGAACCCTGGTTGTTGACTTCAGGACCCCGGGCTCCACTGGCATCCGGCATTTTGTCCGGCCAGAGCGGGATTTCCGGCAGAGAATGTACAGCATAGGTTTGAGCAATGGCATGAATGTTCACAAGGGACAGTGCTGCCGTCAGTAAAAATAATTTTTTCATCATTATGGCTTATTTAAATAATGCTGCAATATAATTGAAAAATTGTTTCGTAAGCATCCTTTGTTCCGGATCACTGCATCATGACCTGAAAGACCACTATGCCTTGGATTTTTTCTTCTTCTTTTTTCCTGTAATCTTCTTTTTATTCTCAGTCAATGATTTTATAAATTTCTGCCTGGTTTTTAAAAGATCAAGCATTGACTGATCGCGGGCATATTTCCGGGCTTCCCGGAGGGAAACCTGCGCTTTTTTGAATTCAAGCTTTCTTTCATTCAATACTGACTGCTGAGTGAGGATTTTATATTTATCAATCCCTTTTATTTTCATTGCATAAGCAATCAATTTTCCGGCTTCTTCAAGATCTTCGTTTTCCAGCAGGCATTTGATGTAATGCTGCGGGGTGTTGATATTGGTAACGTTGTACTGCATGGCTTCTGCAAAATAGCTTTTTGCCGTCTCGTAGTCCTTTACAATCTCGGAATGAATTCTTCCCATCAGGCAAAGGCTGTCCGGATCTTCCGGATCGTATGAAAGCGCATAGTTCAGAGCTTCAAGGCATTCCGAAAGATAATACGGATAATTGTCCAATGCTTCGAAGTAATATTTATTTTTAGTCAAGGTCATGATTGTACTTTTTTAATTCGTTTTTCAGGAAACTTCTCTTTTTGCTGAACGATTTATCCTGGTGCTGCTTTTTAAAATCCGTTCCGGTGAATGAACGCACCGGACTTCCCCGCTGTACCTGAAGGTGATTGTTCCAAGTTTCCTGCATTTTTCTTTCCAGCTGCTGGATATGGGCCGACTGTACTTTCTCCTTTAGTCTCAGGACCGCCCGTTTTTTATTTTCCAGCTGAGACCGCGAATCCTGTACGAACACGGCCTAGCCTGTCGGTTCATAGGTGGCACGGACCGCCGTATTTACCTTATTGACATTCTGGCCGCCGCTTCCCTGGCTTCTGACGGTCTGGAACCGGATGTTTTTTTCCTGGAAATGTATTTCGCTCACCTCTTCCAGACGGAAAATACCGATGTACCAGTTGCTCCTTTTATGGAGCTTCCGGAAGGTACTTCTGCCTGTCCAGCAAACACTTCCCAACCAACGGCTTAATAATTCGCCGGTCCCTTTTCCGCTCAGCAGCAGGGTAACGGATTTCAATGTAAAATTTTCATCGCCATTCTCACGGTGGATGATCTCATATTGTACAGCAGCCTGTACGGCTTCCTCCAGGAAAACTTTCAGAACTTTGGCCACTACCCACTGGCATTCCAAAGGCCCTCTTCCCGAGGTGATCTGTATGATCGTATTCATTTTTTTAATTTTTGGTAAACCTGACAGATTTCGGAAACTGTCAGGTTGTTTTATGACAAATTCGGTGGTTTGCAGCATGGCTGCTTTTATCCTTCCTATTTATCCATCCTTACGATTCTCGGCTGGAAGGTGCCCAGGATCTCAACAAGTTCGCTCTGTGCATTCATCACTTCATGGATATCTTTGTAGGCCATCGGCGCTTCCTCCGTATTTCCGCCCATGAGTGTGACATTTTTAAGCTGTAATTCTTTTTTAATATCATTCAGGGTGAATAAATTCCTGCATTCTCCTCTGGAAAAAGCACGTCCGGCGCCATGGGAGGCAGAATGCAGTGAATCCGGATTCCCTTTTCCGCGCACGATAAATCCTTTAGCCGTCATAGAGCCGGGAATCATTCCCAATTCATTTTCCTTTGCGGGAGTAGCTCCTTTCCGGTGAACAATTACTTCTTTCCCGTTATGGATTTCCTTCCAGGCGAAATTGTGGTGATTTTCAATCCTGGCCTTCAGCCTGCCGCCGACAGCTTTTATCAGTCTCCGGTGGATATCGTCATGACAGGCTGAGGCATAATCCCCTGCCAGGTTCATGGCGGTCCAGTATTCCATGCCCAGATGGCTATCCAGATCCAGCCATGCAAAGCTCCGGGCTTCTTTTGGTAACGGACACTGGTCTGTGGCTACCCTGGAATAGTATTGGGCAATCTCGGCGCCTAACCCCCGTGAACCGCTATGGGAAAGGATCCCGAGGTATTTCCCTTTTGGCAGACCGATCTGCCTGTCTTCTTCCGTAATCTCCACTTCCCCGAATTCCACGAAATGGTTTCCGCCGCCGGAGCTGCCCATCTGTTTCACGGCTTTTCCTTTCAGCCTTCTCAAAATGGGAATCAGATCGAAGGTATCCCTGTCGAAAACCTCATGGTCGATGTGGGATTTGTGGGTTTCATACATCCCGAATTTTGTATGCTCCGCCAGAGCCTTTTCATATTTATCCCTGGCTCCGTCCAGGTAAGAAACCGGAGTATCCAGGATGCTGAGGCACATCCTGCATCCGATATCCATACCGACTCCATACGGAATTACGGCATTTTCCACGGCAAGCACGCCTCCGATCGGAAGGCCGTAGCCACTGTGGGCATCGGGCATCAGTGCTCCCTGTATGGATACCGGAAGCTTCAGCGCCGTGTACAGCTGGTTTTTGGCTTCGTCTGAAATCCGGTTCCCGAATACCTGAAACGGAGCCCGGCCGGTATTCAGCATTCTTTTTTCCGTTTTTTTTGCTGACAGAAGGGCTTCCGCAATCTGGCCGAAAGTCAGGTCTTCTTCAAAACGTACCGGATCTGTCAGGATTTCCTTCAGCAAAGCTTTTACGTGATGAATATTTTTGGTGGCAAAATTCCTCTTCATGACCTCCAGCGCAATATTGACGCTCTGGTTGTTCGGATAGCCGATTTTTAATATGTCTTTTCCTTTAAGTTTTAAATTTCCCATGAGTGTAGGTTTAAATAATTACGGACGTTTCCATCGTCCAGATTTTCTGCAATCTCCGTTGCAGACATTTTACAGGTGAAGTATTTTTTACTCGTCATAAGGTGGGTTTCCTGCTTCCCATCGTTCCACTTACGCGATCCGCCATAGATCTTTTTTATGACCAGGCCGGCAATCTTATGTCTGTCCAGATAAGCGTACAGTGCATCATACTCCTTTTCCAGGCCGGAATCCAGCGGTTTGTAATGGGTAATCATGTAAGGGATTACCTTCAGTACAAATCTCCATGGTTCTGTGAATTCGTATACCGTATTGTATCTTTTTCTGTACGGATCGTATTCTTCTTTTTTCATAAAGTACTGCTTTTCACGGTCTGTGATCCCTGTTTTGGGATCAAGCCACTTCGTTAGGGAGAGCCTTTCGAGGTGCTGGATCCTTTCCACCTGGATTTTCCGGCCTCTCCTCTTTTTCTTTTTTGTGAATTTCCGGTTCTCCGAATACATCCGTGTATTGATTTTCTCCAGTATTGCTTCAAAGAATTCCCTGTCGGCGCCGGCCTTTATATCTTCCCTAACGGCAAAAAACCTTACGAAGCCTTTCTGATAGGGCTTATCAAGCGGTACCAGAGAAATGTTTCTCTTCAGATGCCAGAGTTTTTCACTACGGACATGCTTTTTCCTGATCTGTTTTTCCTGATCTTTTTTTATTATTCTTTTCCTGCTTCTCAGGCTCCTTAGCCTGAAGGGCAGAAGGTTATCGTCTTCCATTGCTATTCCCGGTATTAGGATGCAGAGCTGTGCCTGTTTACTGCTGACCGGAACGATCTGCCGTTCAACTATAATTTCAGTTGAGCGGATATCGTAAACCTATGAGGTTTTAAAAACCTCATGGGTTTGTACCAGCCGCTTTCCATAGCCCTGATTGCAGCGGCATCCTTTTTGTGCGGCAAGGTAAGCCCTGGCCAAAAAGATACAGCGGAAAGCAGGAAACAGCTCCTGATAAAAAAATTTGAAATGATTCCGGGAAATGATCCGTAGATCTTAATCTTTGCACAACAAAAAAACCCGGAATCTTACGACTCCGGGTTCTGATATTTCATTGTACTGTTATTCTAAGAAAATACCCTACCGCGAAGCCTTACCACCATAAGGGGTAATCCTGTAGAAGAAATAGGTGTTACTCTGAACATTGCTCCGTTGTTTTTTTAAGGGTTAAACTTTATTTTGAATTGCAAATATAATAAAAATTTACAAATTGGCAAATCATCTGAATTTTATCTGCCGATAAGCGTTCATCCCCGGCTTATAAGTATGAAATATGTGCGCCTGATCCTGCAGTATTAAAAAAAACAGAGGCCGGCGGAATGTATAAAGAAAGGCCATCATAAAAAACGACGGCCTGATTTGTATTAGGAAAAAGTGATGTTAATCTTTGGAGCCCTGGCTGTCCATTTCGTCTTCCATGCCCCTGTGGTTGCCCGTATCCTGACGGTCTGACCCCAGAAAGTAAACGTTATGCCTTGCCTTGGCAATGATGCCGTTATAAACATCCTCTGACATTCCTTCGGGAGGAGTATCCTGCTGCTGGTGGTTATGGGTTTCCCCTTCTTTACGCTGTACCTGAATAGCCCCTTTTTCATTAAGGATCATTTTTGCCCTCTGTGCTTCTTCAAAGGTATCTGCATAGACCACAATATTGGTATTTCCGGTACTTTCGTTCCGGTAAGCATCCAGTGCTTCTATATCGTTGGCGAAGATAAAGTCCCAGAAGCTCTGGTCTCTCGTATGGGTTTCATGTGCCTCTCCTGCCAGTTCGTTCGAAGTCTGCGCTTTTGAGATCAGGATATCAGATTCATTGAATCCGAAATTTTTCAGGTCATTTTTAATTCCTTCCGTATCTGCTGTCGAAGGAAAAACGGAAACTACTGTATAAGCCATAATTATTTTTTTAAAGTTTATACAAAAGCCATGCAAACCGCAATTCCCGTAACGTTAAAATAGTTTAACGTAAACCGGACCGGAAGTCCGTTCAGCCAATGAGAGAAGGAAACCGGGCGCCGGAAAGTGACCGGTTAACCTTCTTTCCTATAGTTCAGCACATCCAACCGTAATTTTTATCTGCAGGGATCTCATTTGCGTGCTGACTTCACCGGCTGGCGCTTTATTCTGACAGCCAGGTGCAGGCAGAGCGAAGGCACTTATCATTTCCCGTTAATGTAAAAACCGTTCTAAAATGTCTACGGCACATTTCGGAAGATTGGTACCGGGGCCGAAGATAAAATCGGCGCCATTGGCATACAGGAATTCGTAATCCTGCTGCGGAATGACTCCTCCGACTACAATGGTAATATCATCTGCCCCCAGTTTTCCGAGTTCCGCCACCACCTGCGGAACCAGTGTCTTATGTCCGGCAGCCAGCGATGAAACGCCTAAAATATGGATGTCGTTTTCCACGGCCTGCTTTGCTACTTCTTCGGGTGTCTGGAACAGCGGTGCGACGTCTACATCGAATCCCATATCGGCAAAAGCGGTGGCCACTACCTTGGCTCCCCTGTCATGACCGTCCTGGCCCATTTTGGCCACCATCAGTCTGGGACGGCGGCCTTCTTCATCTTCAAATTTCTGGGTCAGCTCCAAAGCTTTTCCGAAATATTCATTTTTCCCTGCGTTCATGGCATATACTCCTGAGATGGTTCTGATGTTTGCTTTGTACCTGCCGAAGCTTTCTTCCATGGCATCACTCATTTCCCCGAGCGTCACCCTTCTTCTGGCCGCTTCGATGCACAGGGCAAGTAAATTTCCTTCACCGGTTTTGGCAGAGGTCCTGATTTCACTTAAAATTCCTTCTACAGCTTCGGTATTTCTTTCCGCTTTTATTTTTTCCAGTCTTTCGATCTGTTTCCTGCGGACTTCCGTATTATCGATGTCCAGGATTTCCATAGGCTGCTGTTTCAGTGCTGACCGGAATGAATTTACGCCGATAATGAATTCTTCCCCGCTGTCAATTTTGGCCTGTTTCCGGGCGGCAGCTTCTTCAATCCTCATTTTCGGGATACCGGCTTCAATGGCTTTGGTCATACCGCCTTCCTGCTCCACCTCATCAATGTATTTCATGGCCTCTTCAATCATCTGCTGGGTCAGGCTTTCCACCAGGTTGCTTCCGCCCATCGGGTCTACGACATCGCAGATGCCGCTTTCCTGCTGCAGGATGATCTGGGTATTCCGTGCAATCTTTGCCGAATAGTCGGTTGGGAGCGCAATGGCTTCGTCCAGCGCGTTGGTATGGAGCGACTGTGTTCCGCCCAATGCCGAAGACAGCGCTTCAATGGCTGTCCGGGTAATATTATTGAAGGGTTCCTGTTCCGTAAGGGACCATCCTGAAGTTTGGGAATGCGTCCGTAATGCCAGTGATTTCGGGTTCTGCGGATCAAACTGCTTCAATAGGGTGGCCCAGATGTACCTTGCGGCTCTCATTTTCGCGATTTCCATAAAATGGTTCATGCCAATGGCCCAGAAAAAGGATAAGCGGGGGGCAAAATCATCCACCTTCATTCCGGCCTGTATTCCGGTACGCACATATTCGAGTCCGTCTGCTAAGGTATAAGCCATTTCCAGTACCGGTGTGGCCCCGGCTTCCTGCATATGGTAGCCTGAAATGGAGATTGAGTTGAATTTCGGAATGTTCCGGGAAGTATATTCGAAAATATCGGCAATGATCTTCATTGAGGGAGCCGGCGGATAGATATAGGTATTCCGTACCATGAATTCTTTGAGGATGTCATTCTGGATAGTCCCGGAAAGCAGTTCCTGTGAAACACCCTGCTCTTCTGCAGCAACGATATAGAATGAAAGAATGGGCAGCACGGCGCCGTTCATCGTCATGGAAACTGAAATCTGGTCCAGCGGAATTTCATTGAACAGGATTTTCATATCCTCAACCGAATCAATCGCTACACCGGCTTTTCCGACATCGCCCACCACTCTCGCATGATCGGAATCATATCCTCTGTGGGTTGCCAGGTCAAAAGCCACGGAAAGTCCTTTTTGCCCCGCCGCCAGGTTTCTTCTGTAGAAAGCATTGGATTCCTCGGCTGTGGAAAATCCCGCATACTGGCGGATGGTCCAGGGTTTCTGTACATACATGGTGGAATACGGTCCGCGGAGATAAGGTGCTATCCCCGGCGAAGTCTTCGTAAGCTCCTTATCCTTAACATCTTCCGGACGGTAAGATGACTTCAGTTGCAATCCGTCTTTTTCAAACGGATAGATTTCCGGTGATGTACCGGAGATGTCAAACTGAGGCGTTTTATTCTGAATTTCCCTTCTCATACTTTCAGATTTAATAGATGGCTAAAATTACACTTTTTTGGGAGAATACGCTTTTGGGAATTCAATCCAGGAGAATATGGGTCTTACAGGATATTAACAGGGTATCAAATTGCGTCCGGCATTGTTTATTCTACCAGTGCGGGCTATTCATTTACCAGGGAATTTATGTATTTTTGCAGACCTAATTTTAAACCCATTATTAACCATGAAAAAGTTATTCTTTTCAGCAGCGCTTTTTGCGGCAAGCTTTATGTTCGGACAGCTTACGTTGGAGCACGCATTTAACACCGAAGAAACCTATGTTTATTCTACGTCTACAGAAACGTATTATTTTTCCTTAACGGCAGACAATAAGATTAAAATTTACAATCCGGATTATTCTGTTTACAAAACTGTAATTCTTCCGTTGCCTGCAACCTATATACATCCGTTTTTCAGCTCATATGATCTTGGCTATGATTTTACTGTTTCAAAAAACATCTTCAATACAGACAACAAATTTGAAATCATGATCGGAGCTCAATCCTCTAATTTCACTTTTAAAAATAAGCTTATGCTGATCAATGAAGACGGTGTTTTGCTTAAAGATTTCAATCCTGATCCCACTATTGGTAATGTAAACTTCAATGTTTACCACGATTCCGTAAGCAATACCAATAAATTAGTGGTCTATAATGAGAGCCGAGTCAATGATATTTACCAATCTCATACCGAAATCTATGCCTTACCCACCACAGTACTGAGTGCGAAAGAAATCCAGGCTGTCAGTAAATTATCGGCTTTTCCCATTCCGGCCAGCACGGTGCTGAACATTACAAATCCCGGAACCGGAGCCGGTAAAGTACAGGTTTTTGACGCTTCGGGAAAAATTGTGGCAGACCAGTCTTTCTCAG